>JAYUFK010000230.1:0-31510 GCA_043739325.1 Methylocapsa sp.
CTTTCATCCCAAGGCATCGGCAGTCCTCCCGCCGACAGAAAACTGTCACCCATCATCCCGGTCTAGCGTGTTACCAATCTAATCGGTCTGGACAGCGCGAGTCCCTCTCCCGAAAGGGAGCGGGGAGGTTTGTTCAAAACATAAAATACCGCTGCGCCATCGGCAGTTCGCTCGCCGGTTCGCACACCAGCAATTCGCCATCCGCCGTCACCGAATAAGTCTCCGGGTCGACGCGAATATCGGGCGTCGCGTCGTTGTGGATGAGACTTTTCTTGCCGATGCCGCCGCGCGTGTTCTCAACCGCGACCAAGCGCTTTTGCACTTTCAGCCTCGCCGCAAGTTTGCCATCGACCGCCGCCTGCGAAACGAAGGTCAGCGACGAGCCGGTGCGGGCGCGGCCGTACGCGCCGAACATCATGCGGTAATGCACCGGCTGCGGCGTGGGTATGCTGGCGTTGGGGTCGCCCATCGCGGCGGCGGCGATCATGCCGCCCTTGATGATGAGATCGGGTTTGACGCCGAAGAACGCCGGCGTCCACAGCACGAGGTCGGCGAGCTTGCCCTTGGCGATCGAGCCGATGTGTTTGCTCACGCCATGCGCGATGGCGGGGTTGATGGTGTATTTGGCGATGTAGCGCTTAGCGCGGAAATTGTCGTTGCGTTTTGAATCGAGCGGCAATGGTCCGCGCTGGCGCTTCATCTTGTCGGCGGTCTGCCAGGTGCGGATGATGACTTCGCCGACGCGGCCCATCGCTTGAGAATCACTCGACATCATCGAGAGCGCGCCGATGTCGTGCAGGATGTCCTCGGCGGCGATGGTCTCCTTGCGGATGCGGCTTTCGGCGAAGGCGAGGTCTTCGGGAATGCTCTGGTCGAGGTGGTGGCAGACCATCAGCATGTCCAGATGTTCGTCGAGCGTGTTGCGCGTGTAGGGCCGCGTCGGGTTGGTCGAGGACGGCAACACGTTGGGCAGGCCGGCGACCTTGATGATGTCGGGCGCGTGGCCGCCGCCGGCGCCTTCGGTGTGGAAGGCGTGGATGGTGCGGCCCTTGAACGCCTTGATCGTGTCCTCGACAAAGCCAGATTCGTTGAGCGTGTCGGAATGAAGCATCACCTGCACGTCATAATCGTCGGCTACAGAGAGCGCGCAGTCGATCGCGGCGGGGGTCGTGCCCCAGTCCTCGTGCAGTTTGAGCGCGCAGGCGCCGGCCTCGATCTGCTCGACCAGCGCGGCGGGTTTTGACGCGTTGCCCTTGCCTGCAAAGCCGAGATTCATCGGAAATTCGTCGGCCGCCTCGATCATCCGCGCGATGTGCCACGGGCCGGGCGTGCAGGTGGTGGCGAACGTGCCCGTCGCGGGACCGGTGCCGCCGCCCAGCATCGAAGTGACGCCGCTCATCAGCGCTTCCTCGATCTGCTGCGGGCAGATGAAATGGATATGCGTGTCGAAGCCGCCGGCGGTGAGAATTTTTCCCTCGCCAGCGATGATCTCGGTGCCGGGCCCGATGATGATGGTGACGCCGGGCTGGATGTCGGGATTGCCAGCTTTTCCGATGCTTACGATGAGGCCGTCCTTGATCGCGACATCGGCTTTCACGATGCCCCAATGATCGAGGATCACGGCGTTGGTGATGACGGTGTCGACGGCGCCCTGCTTGCGCGTCGCCTGCGACTGGCCCATACCGTCGCGGATCACCTTGCCGCCGCCAAACTTCACCTCCTCGCCGTAGGTGGTGAAATCTTTTTCGATCTCGATGAAAAGCTCGGTGTCAGCGAGGCGCACCCGATCCCCGGTCGTCGGGCCGAACATGTCGGCATAGGCGGCGCGGGAGAGGAAGGAATGGGCGGGTTCGTTGGGGCGTTTTGGCATGAGAGTTTCGGTCCTCGCGTATCAACTAATCTTTGGAACCCTCTCCCTCCGGGAGAGGGCAGGGTGAGGGCGCCGCTGTTGGAAAATGAGCGCCGCAGTTCCCTCACCCCCGGCCCCTCTCCCTGAGGGAGAGGGGGAGCTAAACCTTCCCCATCACATCCCCTCTGAAACCAAACACCTGCCGCTTGCCGGCGATGGCCACCAGCCGAACGTCGCGGCTTTGGCCGGGTTCGAAGCGCATCGCGGTTCCCGCGGGAATATCGAGGCGGAAGCCGCGCGCTTTCTTGCGTTCGAACTTCAGCGCCGGATTGGTCTCGAAGAAATGATAATGCGAGCCGACCTGGATCGGCCGGTCGCCAGCGTTGGCGACATGCACGGTGACCGTCTCGCGGCCCTCGTTCATGACGATCTCGCCGGGCTCCGCGATGACCTCGCCGGGATTCAGCTTGCCATGCGAGCCGCGCACCGGGTGATGCACGGTGACGAGCTTGGTGCCGTCGGGAAACGTCGCCTCGATCTGGATGTCGTGGATCATCTCGGCGATCCCATCCATGACCTGATCGGCTTTGACGACATGCGCGCCGGCCTCCATCAGGTCGGCCACCGTGCGCCCGTCGCGCGCGCCCTCGACGACGAAATCGGTGATGAGCGCGATCGTCTCGGGATGGTTGAGCTTGGCGCCGCGCTCCAGCCTGCGGCGGGCGACCATCGCGGCGACGGCAATCAGCAGTTTGTCTTTTTCTCGCGGCGTCAGCAGCATGGATGGATCGCCCCCCTTGTTCGTCGAAAGCAATAAGCAAAAATCCGGCCAGCCTACGACCAGACGCGCGGCGCGGCGCGCCCGCGCAGTATCGACAGACCCCCAACGATAGCCGCCCGCAAAAGCGCTGGCGAGGGCGACAATGCGCGGGCGACGACAATCCCGCCAACCAGGCTCGCGCCCCACTCGACCGCTGCGTTGCAAGGCCCGAGCGCGGCGCGCAGCGATGCGAGGCTGGCCGCGGGATCGGCGGCGACGATCAGCAGCGACGCCATCGCCCGCGCGCCCGCGCCGATCGCCGGCTTGGGCAGAAGCGCGGCGGAACCTTCGAGGCGCAGCTCCTCGGCGAAGACGAGCTTGCCGGACTGGCGCACGCGCCAGGAATCGCGCAACGAAGCGTCGATGCGGTCCTCGCCAAACGCCGTGCGCCCGAAAGTGAAAGCCTCCACCAGCAACAGACTGGCGTCCGGGGCGAGGTCGATCTCAAGCCGCCGCGTGAGCCGAGCGCCCTCGAACAGGATCGTCTCCTGCGGCAGCCATTCCAGCCGCGCCGCCGCGCCCAAAGCGATGCGAGCGCTCACCTCGGCGGCGCCGTCATCGCCGCGATAGATCTTTTCCGCCGATTGCGTGGTGAGGGTGACTTCAGCGCCTGCGCCAAGCGCGAATTCCAGCCGCGCTTGATCGCCGCCCGCCATGCCGCCGCCGGTGTTGACGATGACGCCCTCGCAAGACCCGGCGGCGTTCGGAATCGCCAGCCGCAGGCCGCCGGTTTGATACAGCCGCGCCAGAGCGGTGCGCTTCCCCGAGCTTGCAAATTCCGCTCGCACCGCCCCGCGCGCCCGTTGGGGACGCTCCGGGGTTTGCGATTGCTGGGGAACAAGATATGCGGGATTATCCATCGCGACAGTTTCGTTACATAGCGGCCGGGGGACGTGATGACTTTTCCCGTTCTCGGGGCTGTGTTGTTTGCCGCGCTGCTTCACGCCTTGTGGAATTCGCTGGTCAAGGGCGGCGCGGACAAGTTCATGTTCTCCGCGCTGACTTGCCTGTGGTGCGGCATCGTCGCTTTCGCCTTCGCAGTTGTATTACCGACGCCTGACAAAGCTTCGATGCCGTATATCGCCGCGTCCGGCGTCATTCACGTCGTCTATTTCCTACTGGTCGGGCGGCTTTATCGCAACGCGGATCTTTCGGTCGCCTATCCAGTCATGCGCGGCCTCGCCCCGGTGATGAGCGCTTGCGGGGCGCTGCTGTGGCTCGGCGAGATACCGACGGTCGCGACTGGCGGCGGCGTCATCCTGCTCGCCACAGGCGTGCTGTGGATGGCGCGCGAGGGTTGGAACGGCAGGGGGATCGACAAAAACGCGCTCGCGGCGGCGCTCGTTAACTCCGCCATCATCGCGCTCTACACGCTGATCGATGGCGAGGGGGCGCGGCTGGCCGGGAGCGCGTTTTCCTACAATGCGTGGGCGGACGCCGCGACGGCCGCATTGTATCTGCCGCTCTCGCTGTACTGGCGCGGCTCGAGCTTCTGGATCGCCCTCCGCAAGGATTGGGCGCTCTCGGCGATCAGCGGCGCGGCGGCGTTCGTCGGCTACGCCATCGTCATCTGGGCGATGACCCAGGCGCCGATCGCCCCGGTGGCGGCCCTGCGCGAGACTTCCGTGGTCTTCGCGGCTTTCATCGGCGTTTATTTTTTCAGCGAGCCGCGCCGAGCCTCGCGCTATGTCGCGATCGCGCTGATCCTCGCGGGCATCGTGACGCTGAGGCTTGGTTAACGTGACAATTTGCCGACACTGTTGCCCAATGCCCACAGCGCAGCGAAGCCCGGCGCCGTAAGAATACGATATTAGCGCGGTGTCACGATGGCGATTTCGTCAAACCCTGTTTCCAACGATCCTGCGGTCGAGGCCTCGCGGCTGATGGCCCGGCTGGGCTATGTGGTGCTGGCGCTGGGCGCGCCTTGCGCCGAGGCCTTGTCGTCCCGAGCCATATTTCTGTTTTTCCCGATCGGCGCAACGTTGTTGCTCGTCGGCGCTATGCTCGACCCCGAGCAGGGCTTCATCGCGCGCGTCAGATGGGTCGCCGGCGCGCCGCTCGCCTGGGCCGGTCTTGCGCTGTTTGGCTGGGCGGCGCTTTCCCTTGCCTGGACGCCGTTCTTCGCCGAGGGCGGACAGCACTTGCTCAAATTGGCCGGCACAATCCTCGTTACGATGCTGCTGATCGCCAGCGCGCGCGAACACACGCGGGCGGCGGATCTCTATATGTTTCCGATCGGCGTCCTGCTTGCGATGCTGGCGATTGTCGCGCTGGCGGTCGCCCGGCGCGAGCACCTTGCGTTTGATCTGCCCGATCTCGACCATTCTGGCGTTGCGCTGGTTGTGCTGCTGTTTCCCGCGATGGGATGCCTGGCGGCGCGCGGCCGCAACGGGCTGGCGCGCCTGCTGATGATTCTGGCGCTGGCGTTTACGTTCGCCATTGGCGCGCCGACAACGGCGACAGCGCTTCTGGTCGGCTTTACCGCGCTGTCGTTCGCCATTTCCGACGTCGAGCGCACGGTATTCGATCTGGGGCTGGCGGCCGCCGCGGCCATTCTGTTGGCGCCGATCCTTCCCGCTGTCTCGCCGACGCTGTCGCACTGGATCCTTCAGTCAAAACTGTCGGATCTGCCGGACCCGTTCACGCCGCTCGCGGTGGCTTCCGAGATTGTGCTGCGCGATCCCGCGCGGCTGTTCACCGGCCGCGGCATCGATGCGGCGATCAAGGGTATGGAGGCCGGACTGCTGCCTCAGCGCATCCCGCGCGTTATCCTGTTCGAGATCTGGTACGAGCTCGGATTCATTGGCGCTGTCCTCGCCGCTGGCGTCGCATGGTTCGGCTTTGGCGCTCTTGGCCGCGCGGGCGATAAGGTCGCGCCCTATCTGATCGCGGCTTTCGCCGCCGATCTGGCGCTCGGCTTCGTCGGTCAGGATTTCTCGCAGATGTGGTGGATCAATCTGCTGGCGGTCAGCGCGATTTGCGGAGCCGCCGCGGTACGCAGCCAGTATCGCACGCAACGGCCGAGCGCATTCGGCCCGACGCGGCTTCTGTGAGACCCACGCACCTTCAGGCGATCGGCAACACCGTCGCTGCGCCAAATTGCACAGCGAAGAAGGCGTGATAGGCGCCTTCGCGCGCGATCAGTTCGCGATGCGTTCCAGTCTCCACGGCCTGGCCGTCGGCAATGACCCAGATGCGGTCCGAGTTGATGATGGTTTGCAACCGATGCGCGACGACAATCGTCGTGCGCCCGCGCCGCAGTAGATTGAGCGCCGACTGGATCACGCGCTCCGATTCGGTGTCGAGCGCGGCGGTCGGCTCGTCCAGCAGCAGGATCGGCGCGTCCTTGAGGATTGCTCGGGCGATGGCGATGCGCTGGCGCTGGCCGCCCGACAATTGCGCGCCATGCTCGCCGACATTCGTCTCGTAGCCGCGCGAGAATTGCATGATGAAATCATGCGCGAACGCCTTGCGCGCGGCCTCGACGATATCGGCTTCGCTGGCGCCGGGGCGCCCGAGCGCGATGTTCTCGCGGATCGTGCCGCGAAACAGAAACACGTCCTGCGAGACAAAGGCGATTCTGCCGCGCAACGAGGCGAGATCGAGCTTGGCGATGTCCTGCCCGTCAATCGTGATCGTACCGGCGTAGGGCCTATAGAAACGCTGCAACAGCCCGAGGATCGTTGATTTGCCGCCGCCCGACGGACCGACAAGCGCGGTCGTCGAGCCCGGCGCGGCGCTCAGCGTGAGGCCCTTGATGACATCCTCGCCGGAGCGAAACGCGAAGCGCGCGGCGTCGATCTCGACCTGACCGGCGGTGACGACAAGCTTCGACGCCGAAGGATCGTCGATCTCCACCGGCGGCGTGTCCGTCACTTCATAAATCAGGCGCGCGCCGACAAGGCCGTTGAGAATATCGACCGGCGATTTGGCCAGCCGTTTGGCCGGCTCGTAAGCGAGCAACAGGGCCGCCAGAAAAGAGACGAAAGAGCCGACATCGGCGTGCAGCACGCTGACGCGCCACGAGCCGTAAAAGATCGCAAAGCCGATCGCCAGCCCTGCCAGCGTATCGGCCATCAGCGTCGACAATCCGGCTCCGGCGGCGACGCGATTGGCGGAGGTTTCCACGGTCTTGACGGCCCTATCCATCCTGCGGCGCATGTCGCCTTGCAGGTTGAACGCCTTGACGATGCGCATGCCCAGGACAGCCTCGCCCATCGTCTGCATGATCTGCGTCGATCCATCGAACGAACGCCGAGCGAAGATGCCGGCCTTACGGATGATCCGGCCAACGACAAGGGCCGCGACGGGCATGACGCAGAGCGCGACAAGCGCGATCAGCGGATCATTGTAGAGCATCACCGCGACAAGACCTGCGACGGTGAGGATGTCGCGCGCCAGGCTCTGCACGATGATCGCCAGCGCGTCGCGCACGCCGTTGGCGGCGAGCGCCAGACGCGCGACAAACTCGCTGGAGTGGCGATCCTGAAAATACGCCATGTCCTGTTCGAGCAAGCGATCGAAAACACGTTTCTGCGCGGTCGCGACGATGCGATTGCCGATGCGCGACAAAATCACCAGCGAGCCATAGGTCGCAAGCCCGCGCATGACGAACAGGCCTAACACCGCGAACGCCAGCGGCCGCATGCCGGAGAAGCGTTCGGCCGCCACCATGCCGTTGAGCACCGGCCTGAGCAGCGCGGCGACGAGCACATTGCTCAGGGCGATCATCGCGAGAAAAAGGCCGCTGACCGCGTAGCCCAATTTATGCTCAAGCCCGTAGTCGCGCAGCAAACGCGTAAGCACCGGGATCGTCGCGTCGGACCTCTGCCTGGACTTATCGAGCATCGGACCTAGCTATCTCTCCGCGCGCGAAAGGGAAAGCGCAAACGCTTAGGTTATCGGAGGATTAGCAATCTGTGAACGCCGATAGCCTCAGCGCCGCGCCGGCAGCGGCGCGCGCGTCAGGCGCGGGCGCTTGTATTCCACGACGACAGCGCGGCTGCGCCCGTTGACCAGCGTCGGACGACCGCGCGATTGCCCCGCGTGCTTGGCGGCGAGGCTCTTCACTTCGTCGACAGGCACGCCCATCAACGTCGCGGCGATCTCGATTCTCTGGGCAAGGTCGCTGGTCATCGCCTCGGCGGCGATCAGCGCTTCCTCGATCGTCGGCGGCTCCTTGCGGACGCGCCGTGGGCCCCATTTGGTTTTCCAGGTCGTGCTCATCGTGCCTCAGTTCGCCTTGGCGCAGTTCCAAGCCCCACATCGATATCGATGATTCGTGAGAGGAGAGCTATGGATATACTTTAGAATATAACAAATGCTGCAACGCAACAAGTCTCTTGTGCTGCGCACCATAAGTCCCCGCTCCGCCCAATGCGTCTCGCGGTCGCAGGGAAAACAACGGATTCTGGATTCCAGCTTACGGTCCGACGCACCTCGCGTTCCGGATATCGTGCGCCGGGCGCGTCGTCACAACAGTGGGTTTCGAGAAATTAGAACGCCCGCGGATCGCGATCAGCAATCGGATCCGTTCGCCGTTCATGCGGTTTGGCGGGTTCCTGTCTTCGATAAGGAACAAATTACACGCCATTCAAACTGTAATCGCCGAAATCCCGGTTTGCTGGGCGCTTTGACCGGCGGAAGTCTGCTATCGGCGGTGCCTGCTTAATTCGGATTTACTCCATTCCACCCGAAGGCGCTGGCAATCCTGGACCGCCGCGCGACAGAATTTCGGAAAAGATTTCCCGGCATGCTAAAAAGCCGATTCTCGCCAATCGCGAGTACGGGTTTGAAACACCCGTAACAATTTGTGAACGGTTCGGATTTGGGGAGAAGATTTTGGCCAGCGCGCTTGCCTTCTGCGACGGGAAAACACGGGTTGGCCAAACGGGCCGCTCGTCGTTCGCCGCCTTCTTCGCCGAGTTGCAGCCGCACGAAGGCCTGCGCGCCGAAATCGACGCAATCCACCGCGCGCCCGAGACGCAGTGCCTTGCGACTTTGCTCGCCGCGGCGGCGATTCCTCCGCACCAGAAATCACAGGCGCGGGCATTGGCGCGCCGTCTGATCGAGCAGTTGCGGGCGCGCCCAGTCAGCGGGCTGGTGCAAGGTCTGATGCGCGAATATGCGCTCTCGAGCCAGGAGGGCGTGGCGCTGATGTGTCTCGCCGAGGCCCTGCTGCGCATTCCCGATGCCGCGACGCGCGACGCGCTGATCGCCGACAAGATCGGCGCGGGCGAATGGCGCGCGCATCTGGGCCAATCGCCCTCGCCATTCGTCAATGCCGCGACATGGGGCCTGCTGTTGACTGGCCGGCTTGTCGGCACGGTCGACGAGAAAGGCCTCGGCGCCGTATTGACCCGGCTCATCGCGCGCAGCGGCGCGCCGATCATCCGCGCCAGCGTCGACACCGCGATGCGCGTGATGGGCGAGCAGTTCGTCTGCGGCCAGACGATTGGCGCGGCGCTGCATCACGCGCGTGCGCTTGAGGCTGTCGGGTTTCGCTATTCCTTCGACATGCTGGGCGAAGCGGCGATCACCGCGCACGACGCCGAACGCTATCTCAAATCCTACATCGATGCGCTGCACGCCATCGGCGCGGCGTCGGCGGGGCGCGGCATTTACGAGGGGCCGGGGCTGTCGATCAAACTGTCGGCGCTGCATCCGCGCTACATGCGCTCGCAGCGCGCCCGTGTGATGAGCGAACTGCTGCCGACGCTGAAATCGCTGATCCTGCTGGCGCGCTCCTACGATGTCGGCATCAACATCGACGCGGAGGAATCCGAGCGGCTCGATCTGTCGCTCGATCTGCTTGAGGCGCTGTGCGCCGATCCCGATCTTGCCGGCTGGAACGGCATCGGCTTTGTCGTCCAAGCCTACCAGAAGCGCGCCTACAAGGTGCTTGGCTTCATCGTCGATCTCGCCCGCCGCACCCGGCGCCGCGTCATGGTGCGTCTCGTCAAGGGCGCGTATTGGGACAGCGAGATCAAACGCGCGCAGGTCGAAGGCCTCGCTGGCTTTCCGGTTTTTACGCGCAAGATTCATACCGACGTTTCCTATCTCGCCTGCGCCAAGCTCTTGCTCGCCGCGCCCGAAGCCGTCTATCCGCAGTTCGCCACGCATAACGCGCTGACGCTGGCGACGATCCACGCGATGGCTGGCCAGAACTATTACGCCGGGCAATACGAATTCCAGTGCCTGCACGGCATGGGCGAACCGCTGTATCGCCAGGTCGTCGGCGCCGCCAATCTCAATCGCCCGTGCCGCATCTACGCGCCGGTCGGGTCGCATGAAACGCTGCTTGCCTATCTGGTGCGCCGGCTGCTGGAGAACGGCGCCAACACGTCCTTCGTCAATCGCGTCGCCGACGAGTCCGTGCCGGTCGAAGCGATCCTCGACGATCCGCTCGACGCCGCGATGGCGATCGATCCTGTCGGCGCGCCGCATCCAAGAATCGCGCTGCCGCGCGCGCTTTTCGCCGGAGAACGACAGAATTCCGCCGGCTGCGATCTCGCCAACGAAAGCCAGCTCGCGCCGCTCGGCAAGGCGCTGGCGGAAGGCGCGGCGATGGCCGTCGATGCAGCGCAGGATCGCGCCGGAGCCGTGACGATCGTCAATCCGGCCAATACCGACGACATCGTCGGCCATGTCGTCTACGCCGATAAACAAAGCGTCGATCAGGCCTTCGCCGCCGCCGCAAACGCCTGGCCTGCGTGGCGCGATGCGGCGCCGTCGGCGCGCGCCGCTTGTCTCGACCGCGCCGCCGATCTGTTCGAGCAGCGGGCAGGGGAACTGGCCGGGCTAATGTGCCGCGAGGCGGGCAAATCGATTCCCAATGCTCTTGGCGACGTGCGCGAGGCGGTGGATTTCCTGCGCTACTACGCGGCGGAGATACGTCACGATTTCAGCAATTCCACGCATCGCCCGCTCGGGATCGTCGTCTGCATCAGCCCGTGGAACTTTCCGCTGGCGATTTTCACCGGCCAGCTCGGCGCCGCGCTCGCCGCGGGCAATGTCGTACTCGCCAAACCGGCGGAGGAGACGCCGCTGATCGCGCTGGAAGCCGGCCGGCTGCTGCGCCAAGCCGGCATGCCGGAGGGCGTGCTGCAAATCCTGCCCGGCGATGGCAAGGTCGGCGCCGCGCTGACGGGCCATCGCGATGTCAGCGGCGTCATGTTCACCGGCTCGACGGAGGTGGCGAAGATCATCCAGCAGGCGCTGGCGCAGCGCCTGTCGCCGGCGGCCGAGCCGATCGTGCTGATCGCCGAGACCGGCGGGCAGAATGCGCTGATCGTCGATAGCTCAGCGCTGCCCGAACAGGTTGTCGCCGATGTCCTCGCTTCCGCATTCGATTCCGCCGGCCAGCGCTGCTCGGCGCTGCGCGTGCTTTGCCTGCAATCGGACATCGCCGAGCCGACCTTACGCATGTTGAAGGCGGCGATGGACGAGCTGAGCGTCGGGGCGCCAGACCGCCTCTCCACCGATATCGGGCCGGTCATATCGCGCGAAGCGCAAGCGACGATCGAGACGCATATCGCGGCGATGATATCGCGGGGATTGCCGCATCACGCCGCCCCGCTCGGCGCCGAATGCACGAAGGGTATTTTCGTCGCCCCGACGCTGATCGAAATCAACTCGCCGGCCGACCTCAAGCGCGAAGTGTTCGGCCCGGTGTTGCATGTGCTGCGTTTCGAACGCGGCGGCTTGCCCGCGCTGCTCGATGAACTCAATGCGTCCGGTTATGGCCTCACAGGCGGCGTGCATTCGCGCATCGACGACACGATCGATCTCGTCAGCGCGCGGCTAGGCGCCGGCAATATCTACGTCAATCGCAATATCATCGGCGCCGTCGTCGGCGTGCAGCCGTTCGGCGGTCACGGGCTCTCGGGAACCGGGCCGAAGGCCGGCGGGCCGCTGTATATGAAGCGCTTGCTCGCGGCTTCGCCGGTTGACTGGCCTGCCATCGGTCCTGGCGCCGCGCCTGCCGCCGCGCGACGTTTCTTGGCCTGGCTCGCTTCATCTGGAAAAGCCGATCTCGCGGCGCGCTGCGCAGCGATTGCCGCGGCGTCGCGCTTGGGCGCGCAGCTTGAGTTGAGCGGCCCTGTCGGCGAGCGCAACACCTGGCGCCTTGGCAAGCGCGGCGATGTGCTTTGCGACGCGCAGAGAAGCGACACGCTGATCGTCCAGATTGCTTGCGCCCTCAGCGCCGGCAATCGCGCCTTTGTCACGGGCCGCGCCGCGGCGGGCTTGCTGGCTTCGCTGCCTTCTGGATTTGCCGATCAAATTCGCTCCGTCGAAGCGACAACGCATGCCGACGTCGTTCTGACGGATCGGCGCGATGGCGCGTTGATCGAATTTTTGCGGCAGGTGGCGCGCCAGGATGGTCCGATCGCCAGCGTGTTCAGCCTGTCCGCCGGCGATTTCGCGGCTGGCGCGCACTGGCCGCTCGATTGGCTGCTCAACGAATATTCTCTCAGCGTCAACACGACGGCGGCGGGCGGCAACGCCAGCTTGATGTCGATCGGCTAGGCGGCGATCCCATTGCGGGCGCGCAGCAACGCGAGCTGGCCGAGCAGCGCACAATGATCCGGGGCCGGCGTGAACATTACGCCGAGCAAGGCTCCGGCGTGGCGGTAACGCGCCGTCAATTTTGGCGAACCGACGACGGTTGCTCTTGTCGCGCCAGGCGCGGCGGCCGAGATTTCAGCGCCGATCAGCAGGCCGGAGAGATAGTCGGCGAGTTTGGCCGCGCCAAGGCGGTCGAACAGGCCGAGCGTGCGCGTCATAAAGATCGCGTGGAGCAAATCGCCGGGGCGCTCGAGCCGCGCGGCGGCGCGCACGCCTTCGTCAAAACCTTCGCCGAGATCGTCGCCCTCCGCCATCAGCCGGCCGAGGATCGAATGGTTCTTCAGCACGGCGAAAACCTCGCCGGTCATGTAGGTGGCGAACCCGGTGATGCGCCCCGCCGCGACGCGCGCCCATTTCGAATGCGTCCCTGGCAGGACGAACAGGCCGTCCGCATCGCCGCTCGCCGCCAGCGCGCCAAAAATCTGCGTCTCCTCGCCGCGCATCACATCGGGCGCGCCATGCGAATCGATTGCGCTCATGCCGGGGACAACAAAAACCTCGCCGAGAGTTTTTGTTGGAATCGCGATCATCGCCGAGGCGACCTCGCGCAATCCGCCGGGGCAAGCCGCATAGGGCGCCTCGACCCAGCCCTGCCGCGCGCCGATCATGCCGGACATGACGATCGGCAAGGCGCTTTTGCCGCGCCACGCGCCGACCGCGTCGGCCAGAATCCGCTCGTGCTCGCCCGCGTCGACCGTCAGAATGCCACGGTCGTTCTCAACCGAATCGATCACCGCGCCGTTAGGGCTCGCCAGAAACGCCCGGAAAGAGCTGGTGCCCCAATCGACGGAGATCAGCGGCGATTGGGCGGATGACATCGCGATTGCCTTTTGACTCGGGAAATCCTGGTGGGCCGGGCAGGACTCGAACCTGCAACTAGACCGTTATGAGCAGTACGACGTTGATCTAAGTCGTTGATAATTAAAGATTTCAGTCAATGTCAGTGCAGTTAATTGCTGTTGGAATCATTACACTTTTTCCAGGGTCTGTCGTGAAACTGTCGAGAAACTGTCGAGGTCATCCTACCATCCCATCAAGTCGTGGCCTACTATACCCATCCCGGTTGCTCGATGCTCGCGCCAATCCGGTCGGCAATCAATGTCTCGGCTTCCACAAACCGAACATACCATGCGCCGTCCTATCGCCGGGATCGATTCCCCGCCGTCAAAGGTCTGGGTCGGAAAATTCACTTGCCGCCCGCAAGGTCTGCACGTCACGTTCAGGTCCTCCGGCCCGATCGAGCGCATATTCGCTATCGTCATTCCGAGTCCGAGCTGGGTGCGCAACGTCATGGCCGTGAGTTTATCGCGGTTCGGTTCTCTGTTTCAATTAGCCGCCAGCTCGCCCAATCGCGCATCCCGATTGAGATGATTTGCCACGGCTGATCGACGAGCTTGTTCCACGCGTCACAGCAGTGGTCGACGATATCGTCGCAGGACTTGAACACCCGGTTCGATGTGGTCCTCCAAAGTAAGTTACTTGAACCCTCACTTTAGGACTACTCTGCGAATTTTGCCGACCCGTCCTCATACATAGGATTTAAAGAGTGAAAAATGAAATCCGAGGAAATCTTGCAGGTCGTCAAGGGGCGGTATGACAAATTCGCCGAAGTATCCGGTGCCGCAACAGGCTCTTGTTGTTGTCCGTCCGCAGCCCCGGCCAGCCCTGGCTTTGCTGCACAACACGGGCTCTACACTCCAGCCGACTTGGCGTCTGTCCCGAAAATTGCTGTCAATCTTTCGCGAGGGTGCGGCAACCCCGTGAGCTTCGCGGGTCTTCAACCGGGCGAAGTCGTCGTGGATTTTGGCAGCGGTGGCGGCCTGGATGTGATCCTGGCCGCGCGCCAGGTAAACCCCGGCGGGAAAGTAATCGGGGTTGATTTCGCCCCGCACATGACTGAGCGCGAAAAACAAGCCGTCGCCGAGGCCGGCTTGTCCGGTTCGGTGGAATTTGGGTCCAGTGATTTGGCGCAGTCCTATTTGCCGGACGAGTCTGCCGATGTGGTCATCTCCAACTGCGTTATCAACCTGTGTCCGAACAAGGCGGCAGTCTGCCGGGAGGCGTTTCGTATCCTCAAGCCCGGCGGGCGGCTTGCTATTTCCGATATTGTATATTCTGAAAATCCCGCCCTGGAGGTGAAGTCGCGTTTAGAAGCGACCTGGGCCGGATGTGTCGGGGGCTCCATGGAGGAACAGGCGTATCTTGACCTCGTCGGGAAAGCCGGTTTCGAGGAGATTCATATCGTTGCTCGCCATCCCCTGGAGCCAAGTGAACTGGAAGAAATGGCTTGCTGCCCAGGCCCGGAATTTACACCGCGTCCAGAAAAAGAGGACCTGGCCGCCGTTCAGGGAAAGGTGACCAGCATCAAGTTCAATGCGGTGAAACGATAATCGTGTTCAATTCATGAGGAGAATGCTGCACAATCGTCAATGTTGCAGTTAATTGCAAAGGAGAACCTGTGCTGGAATTGCGCGCCTGATTCGCGCCTCATCCTGAGCCGATCGTATCTGTCGATATTTCTGTCGAGGTAGCCGTGTTTCCCATCAGCGTCTGTTTCTAAGTTATTGAAATAGCTGGTGGGCCGGGCAGGACTCGAACCTGCAACCAGACCGTTATGAGCGGCCGGCTCTAACCATTGAGCTACCGGCCCGGAGCCAAGGTGGCCGGGATCCGCATTAAACGCAAAAGTCGGACCGACGCAATGGCGGACCGGCCTTGGCTGGCGCCCTAACTTCGCCATCGTTTCCCATTCCCTACAGCAGCCCTATGATAGGGGCTTGTGGCGAACGGGCGCGCGCCCCTTGGGAATAGTCGACGAATGGCTTTTGCGGTGGCAAATCTCGACGCGGTCGGCGTGGAATCGCTTCCCGCCGAGCGTCAGAGGCGCGCCCAGGCTTTCGCTGCGGCACGCCGGCACTCGATCCTTGTTCGGGTGCTGCGCTTCGGATTGAAGGCCGGCGCGATCGGCGGCATTGTCTTTCTGATTGCGCTTGGCGCTTACAAGGAATTCGGCAAGCCGCTGGCAAAACTCTCGGTTGGCGCGTTGGGGATCGAGGGGACGAAAGTCACGATGGATAGCCCGAGGTTGACCGGCTATCGCAAGGATGGCCGGCCTTATCTGGTGAACGCTGCCAAGGCAATGCAGGACGTCGCGCATCCGACAATCGTCGAGCTGCGCGGCATTGACGCCGACCTCGGGACATCCGACAACGGGACGATAAAATTGACGGCCCGGGCGGGCATTTACGACACGGCCGCAGAGCACCTCGACGTCTCGGACGAAGTGCGCATCAAGAGTTCGCAGTACGACGTCGCCATGAAAAGCGCGAGCATCGATTTCAAGAATGGCCTTTATGTCTCGAAGGAGCCGGTGACGATCACCACCAGCAGCGGCATGACGGTCAACGCCGATTCCGTCTCTGGCAATGACAGCGGCCGAGAGTTGCAATTTGACGGCAACGTGCATTCGTTGTTTCAACCAGGCAACCCGCCGGCGTCGCCCGGCGCGCAAATGAATGGAACCGTGCAATGAATGTCTCGCTGATTCGGGCGCGAGCCGCGGTGGCGCGAGGGCTGAGCATAGGGCTTGCGGTCGGCCTGATTGTCGCGGCTCCCGCTCATGCGGCGACAAGCGCGGCAAATCAGTCGCCGTTTTTGCCTGGCGCGAGTTCGAAGGAACCAATTTCGATCGACGCCGACAAGCTGGTCTATTCCGACAAGGAACAGAAGGCGGTCTACACCGGCAATGTCATCGCCATCCAGGGCGATACGAAGCTCACCTGCTCGGTGATGACGATTCTGATGGCCAAGGCCGAACCGACGGATCCCAAAGTCGCGGCGAAAACCGCTGGCGCCCCCGATGCGACTCCGGGCTCAGGATCGAGCCAGGTGCGGCACATGGACGCCGTTGGCCCGGTGACGATCGTTTCAAAGACCCAGGTGGCGACGGGCGACAGCGGCTCTTACGACAAGGAACAGAACAAGGTTTGGCTCATCGGCCATGTCACGCTGAGCGATGGCGGCAACGTGACCAAGGGCGATCGTTTGACGTATGATTTGACGAGCGGCCGGGCGACGGTTGAAGGTGGACGCGTGCGCGGCCAGTTCATCCCCGGATCGGCCGAAAGCGGACCAGCGGCGCCGGCCAAGAGCGGCAAGTAGCACGCGTCTCGCATCCGGACAGGAAGCATCTTTCTTGAGCGATCAGGTTTACACCGACGATTCGGACCCGACTGCGAGCGAACTCGCGCGCGCGGCGCGCCGGGCGATAGCGTCGCTCGACGGAGATTCGTGGACGGGCGGCGCGCTGCGCGACGGCGAGGCGGCTGGCCATGGCGAAGGCGCGCTCAGCGTCTTCAACCTGGGCAAGAGCTACGGCGGCCGCGCCGTCGTCAAGGACGTCAGCATTTCCCTGCGCCGCGGCGAGGCTGTTGGCCTGCTCGGCCCGAACGGCGCGGGCAAGACAACGGTTTTCTATATGATCACCGGCTTGGTTCGTCCGGATAAGGGCGTGATCGAACTCGACGGACATGACGTCACGAGATTGCCGATGTACCAGCGCGCCCGCCTCGGTATCGGCTATCTCCCGCAGGAAGCCTCGATCTTTCGCGGCCTCAACGTCGAGGACAATATCCGCGCCGTGCTCGAAGCCTCCGAGCCCGATCGCAAGACGCGAGAGCGAACGCTCGATTCGCTGCTTGAGGAATTCGACATCGCGCGGCTACGCAAGGCGCCGTCGATTGCGCTCTCAGGCGGCGAGCGCCGACGCTGCGAGATTGCGCGCGCGCTGGCCGGCAAACCTTCGTTCATGTTGCTCGACGAGCCGTTTGCCGGCATCGATCCGATTGCAGTCGGCGACATTCAGGATCTCGTGCGCCATCTCAAGGGGCGCGGCATCGGCGTGTTGATCACCGATCATAACGTGCGTGAAACGCTTGGCCTGATCGATCGCGCCTACATCATCCACAGCGGCCATGTTCTCACCGAGGGTTCGCCAGCGGAAATCGTCGCGCACGCCGATGTTAGGCGCTTCTATCTCGGGGAAGATTTCCGCATGTGAGGCGGCGGCTTCGCGCGCGAAGCGCTACTCGTCTTCGCCAAAGCGGCTGGCGACCAGCGCCGCCAAAGCCGTCAGCGCCGCTTTGGCCTGACTGCCCGTCGCCGAGACAGTAATTGTCGATCCCATTGCCGCGCCGAGCGTCAGAATGCCCATGATCGAGTCGCCCCCGACCGTCTCGCCGCAGCGCGTAACTTTGATTTCCGCGTCGAACTGGTCGACGCATTGCACGAATTTCGCCGTGGCGCGGGCGTGCAGGCCCTTGCGATTGACTATTGGAATTTCTCTGACTATCGCGCCTTCGAACACCGGCGCCGGAGGGCAGTCGTCTTCTTCCTGGCTCGCTTCTGGGCTGCTCATTTGCCGGTCAGGACCTTGCTCGCGACAGTGATGTATTTGCGCCCCGCGTCGCGCGCCTCGGAGACCGCGTGATCGAGGTCCGCGGTCTCGCGCAGCGACGCCAGCTTGATAAGCATCGGCAGGTTGATGCCGCAAATGACTTCGATGCGCCCGCCGTCCATCACCGAAATGGCGAGGTTGGAGGGCGTCCCGCCGAACATATCGGTCAGCAGCACAACGCCGCTGCCGTCCTGTACGCGCTCCGCGGCGTTCAGAATGTCGACACGGCGCTGCTCCATGTCGTCTTCGGGACCGATGGTCACCGTTTCCAACTGCGACTGCGGCCCGACAACATGCTCAAGCGCTGCGCGAAAGCCCGTCGCCAGTTGGCCGTGGGTCACAATGACCAAACCGATCATCAAGAATCCATTGCTGTGATCGTCGGCGTCAATCCGACCGACTTGGGGTCCATCCTGTGGACAAGAGGCCGCATATTTGTGCACTGCGGTCCATTGTTCAAGCGAAATTAGCAATTGTGCTCAAATGATTGTGGCTTGTTTTATCAAGCTCCTCGATGACGGCATAGGCCCGTTCGGTTGACGATGCAGGGCCGCCAAGGATCATTTGCGGCAACGCAATTCCAGCGATTTCGACCGGCATCGCTTCGGGGCAGGCAATTCGCGGCATCCGCTCGCCCTGCGGCAGGAGATCGACCACCAAGCGGATGAGCGCGACCGTCGGACCGGCGGCGCGGACGATGCCGATGCCGCGCCTCTCGATCAGCCCCTTGACCCTTGCGGCGCAGCGTGCGGTGAGACGGCCCGATCGCGCCTCCAGAATCACGCGGTCGTCGCCAACCAGTCCCGCGAAGCAATTTCTGTCTTTCGCCAGCGTCAGCAACGCCAACGCCAGGCTGCTCTTGCCTGACCCCGACGGGCCGCGGATCAGGACCCCCGCCTCGCGAAATACCAGCGCTGTCGCGTGTATCGAGGCCGGCGAGCGATCGGCGATTGTCGCGCTCATGCGGCCGGCAATGTCAGAACGAAGCGGGCGCCGGCGCTATGCGGCTCGGCGTCCGGTTCTTCCGCGCCTTGAGCCGCCGCGTCGATGCGATTTTCCGCCCAGATACGTCCGTTATGCGCTTCGACGATCTGACGCGAGATCGACAGGCCAAGCCCCGAATTCTGGCCGAACCCGTGGTTGGGACGGTCGGTATAGAAGCGCTCGAATATCCGCTCGAGCGCGTGCGGCGGCATGCCCGGCCCGTCGTCGTCAATCGTCACGACGATGTGCGGCCCGCGCGGCTCGTTTTGGTCCGGGCTGTCGGGCGCCTCACGCTTCAGCGTGATCCTTACTTCATCGCCAGGCTGCGAGAATGAGCAGGCGTTGTCGATCAGGTTGGTGAAGACCTGGGCAAGGCGGGAGTCATGGCCAACGACCGTATAGCGGCCTTTGGCGCTTGCGGCCGCCGGCGCATCGGACTGGAGCGAAACCTTGACGCCATTCCGGCGCGGCGAATCCTTGCCTGTCGATGCAACGGCGTCGAGCAGGGCGAGGAGATCGACGGGGCCAGCGTCGTTGCGCGCCAGCTCCGCGTCGAGCCGCGACGCGTCGGAGATGTCGCTGATCAGGCGATCGAGACGGCGCACGTCATGCTGGATGACTTCGAGCAGGCGATCGCGCGAGGCGCCGGCGTTGACCTTTGGCAGGATCTCGACCGCGCTGCGCAGGGAAGTCAGCGGGTTCTTGAGTTCGTGCGCGACATCCGCGGCAAAACTCTCGATCGCGTCGATGCGATTGTAGAGCGCTTTCGTCATGTCGCGCAGCGCATGCGACAGGTGGCCGATTTCGTCCGAACGGTCGGTGAAGTCGGGAATTTGCTGACGCGACTTGATGCCGCGCCGCACCCGTTCCGCCGCCTCCGCCAACTTGCGCACAGGCTCGGCAATCGTGCCGGCGAGCGATATCGAAAGCACCAGCATCACCGCCGCGAGCACGAGGAAGAAGCGCAGCAGCGCCCAGCGCTCCGACGCGATGACCGCATCGATGTCGCCGCCCTGCGTCGACAGCAACAGCGCGCCGCGGATCGTCGCCAGGCGCTGGATCGGCACGCCAACGGAAACGATCGTTTCGCCGTTTACGTTGGGACGAACCTCCGACCGGATCTTCCCGGTCAGCGCCGCGGCGACCTCCGGATGGGCCTTGCCATTGGTCACCCACGGCTCGTCATTGGCGGGCGGCAGGCGCGTTTCAAACCGGCTCCCGACAAAATTCCAGAAGCGTCGAAAGAGCGTCGGCTCGCTATTCGAGTCCGACAGATCGGAACGCAGCGCGCCGTGGATCGAAAGCGTCTGCGAATCGAGGAGCAACAAGCCGTCGCGATCGTAGATGCGGGCGCGCGTCCGGGTCGGCGTGACAAGCCGGTGCAACACCGGACCGACGCGCTCGGGATTGATGGAAAACTGGATCGAGTCTTCTTCGCCCGGGGCTGGAACGGCTGTCTCGCCGGGCGTTAGCTGCAGCAGCTTTTCGGGATCAATCTGGATCGTGTCGGTTTCAACGCTCGCCGAGGCGGCGATGGCCGCAGCGATGATCTCGGCCTGCGTGCGCAAGCTTTGCACGCGCGCCATGATGATGTCGGCGCGAAACTGGTTGAGCAGCAGAAAACCGATCACCAGGACGACGAGGCCGCCGAGGTTCAGAACGACGATGCGGCGCGTCAGCGATGAGGAAAACCGCGCGACGATCGTGCGCCAGAGAAGGCGAAAGCGTGATCGCAGTCTCGCATATCGCAGTCTCGCGCCTGCTTGAGTGATCGCTCGCTCGCTCTTGGCGTTTGCGCTCATTGCGATGGTTCGACTTCGGCCTTCATACGCCGTCTATACATCCGCCGCGCGTTTTCGCTCAACTCTCCCGGAAACGATAGCCGACGCCGTAGAGCGTTTCTATCATCTCGAAGTCGTCCTCGACGACCTTGAACTTCTTGCGCAGGCGCTTGATGTGGCTGTCGATCGTGCGGTCGTCGACATAGACCTGATCGTCATACGCCGCGTCCATCAGCGCATTGCGGCTCTTCACCACGCCCGGCCTTGTAGCGAGCGCCTGCAGAATCAGAAACTCCGTCACGGTCAGTGTGACCGGTTCGTTATTCCATGTGCAGGTGTGGCGCTCGGGGTCCATCTTGAGCCGCCCGCGCTCCAGAATCTTGGCTTCGCTTTCCTTTTGCGAAGCGGCGTCCTTGGGGCTGGCGCGGCGCAGGATCGCCTTGACGCGCTCGACCAGAAGCCGCTGCGAAAAGGGTTTGCGAATGAAATCGTCGGCGCCCATCTTCAGGCCGAACAATTCGTCGATTTCCTCGTCCTTCGAGGTCAGGAAGATCACCGGCAAATCGGACTTCTGGCGCAGGCGGCGCAGTAGTTCCATGCCGTCCATGCGGGGCATCTTGATGTCGAAGATCGCCAGATCCGGAGGGCTGGTCTTCAGGCCTTCGAGCGCCGCGGCGCCATCGGTGTAGGTCTGGACGCGATAGCCTTCCGCCTCGAGCGAAAGCGAAACCGAGGTCAGGATATTGCGGTCGTCATCGACCAGCGCGATCGTCGGCATAAGGTTCCAATCCTGATAGTATTCGTCAGCGAGGCCCTGAACTTGGCAAGAATCCCTCGGGTGGAACTCACGCCGGGCCTGTGCTGTTTCGCGAGGGTTAGCGGCCAAATTGTGTCGTCATTCGGCCGTTTCAAGCCACATGCCAAGCATTTTCATTTACTTGCCCGTAATTTAGACCATACGGACGGGTTTGACCATTGCGCGCGGGGGATGCTGGGCGAACGGCGGGCGCGCTTCATAACGAGGTGGTTTCTTGACAGCTCCAGAGGACGATCGCGGCATCGCCAAACTGCTGCTGCGCGCCACGCGCACCGCCGCATTGGCGACGATCGACCGTGTCGCCGGGGGGCCGCTGACGACGCTGGTTTCGCTGGGAACAGATTATAGCGGCGCGCCGCTGATGCTGTTTTCGCAACTCTCGCATCATACCAAGAACCTGGCTCTCGATCCGCGCGCGTCGCTGCTGCTTTCGACGCGGGCGGAGCGCGGCGATCCGCTCAACCGCCCGCGCCTCACGCTGAGCGGGCGCATTCTGCCGTTTCAGGATGTGCGGGCGCGGGCGCGCTTTATCCGGCAAAATCCCAAGTCGCGGCTGTATGCGTCGTTCGCCGACTTTGGCATCTTTCGCTTGGAAGTCGAGACGGTCCATTTCAACGGCGGGTTCGCCCGCGCCGCCGCGTTCGCGCCCGAAGACCTGATGACGGACGTGTCGGGCGCGGAAGGCCTCATCGACGCGGAGGAGGCGCTGCTCGCGCATGTCAATGCGGCTGAAGGCGGAGCCGAGGCTCGGCTTGAGCGCCACCTCAAGAATGACGCGGCAAGGCGCTGGCGGGCGCGGAGCCTCGATCCGGAGGGCTTGGATCTCGCGTCGGGCGCGGCAAGCGGACGCGTGGTCTTCGACGCCCCAGCCTCCTCGCCCGCCACGTGGCTGCGGGCGCTGGGGCTGAGCAAGGGGATGCAAAAACCCTGACGCCAAACAGTGCTCTGAGCGTTCGGCGGCTTTCCGCCGCGTTTCGAGCAATCTCAATAGTTTACGACGCCGTTTTCCGCCGCCCTGCCGACTTCAGGCCGCGCGCTCTACTCCGCCGCTATGGCGTGGCGCCTCGGCTTGACCGCCTTGCGCATCGCGGCGAGCCTGGCGTGGAAATCGACGATGCACGGCGCGATCTGCTTGCGGAAGCGCGAGCCGTTGAACACGCCATAATGTCCAACATCTTTCTGTAGATAGTGAATCTTCATCGCGTCGGGTATGCCGGTGCAGAGTTCCTGCGCGGCATAGGTCTGGCCGACGCCGGAAATGTCGTCGTTTTCGCCCTCCACCGTCATCAACCCGCAACGCTTGATCGCGGTGAGATCGATCAGCGTATCGCGATGCATCATCTCGCCCTTGGGCAGGCTGTGGCGCACGAACACGGTCTCGATGGTCTGCATGTAGAATTCGGCGGTCAGATCCATGACGGCCATGTATTCGTCGTAGAAATCGCGATGTTTCTCGGCGGAATCGCCGTCGCCGCGCACGAGATGCTTGAACATATCGACATGCGCATTGACGTGCTTGTCGAGGTTCATCGCCATGAAGCCGGACAATTGCAGGAAGCCGGGATAAACCTGTCGGCCGAAACCGGGGTAGGGGAACGGTACGACGTGCAGGCAATTGCGGCGGAACCATTCGACGCCGCGCTTCTGCGCGAGTTGATTGACCGCCGTCGGGCTGCGCCGCGTATCGATCGGGCCGCCCATCAGCGTCATCGAAGCGGGAGAGCAGGGATTGCCCGCCGCTTCCATGACGGCGGTCGCGGCGATCAGCGGCACCGAGGGCTGGCAGACGCCAATCGAATGCACGCCCGGTCCAAGCGTTTCGAACATTTCGACGAGATAATCGATGTAATCGTCGAGATCGAAAGCGCCGACGGCGAGCGGGACGGTGCGCGAATCCTGCCAGTCGGTGATGTAGACTTCATGCGTCGGCAGGAACGCCTCGACCGTGCCGCGCAGCAGCGTGGCGTAATGGCCCGACATTGGCGCGACAATGAGCAACTTGGGCTGCACCGCGCAGGGCATCGAACGCTCGCGGGCGAAATGGATGAGATTGCAGAACGCTCGGCTCCAGATGATTTTCTCTGTCACCGGCACGCTTTCGCCATCGATCTGGGTGTGCGCAAGGCCAAACGTCGGCTTGCCGTAACGCCGCGTCACGCGCTCGAACAACTCGGCGCCCGCCGCGAAATTCTTGCCGAACGGCGTGTTGACGAAGGGGTTGAGCGGATTAAAAAACGCCGCACGGCCCGCGTCCGACATTGCTCGTGCCGGAGCGAGCGCCGCATGCGCCATTTCATACATCTGGTAGGAAAAATTCATTGGCATGAGCAACCTATAGTTAAATGGGTGACACGCCTTCGGTGACGCGATAATGATCAATCCAACTTAATGTTCGCATAAGAACTAAGCAATGTCACAAAAAGGATAAGGTTCCTTGTGGGCCGGATATTAAAACTTTAGTCGTTGATAACCCGTATTTAGCTCCGCCAGAGCCTATTCGCCCATCTGTAGTAGCGATCCGGCGTTACGGGCGCTATCGATTAATTTCAGAAAAACGAAAATTCCGACGGCCAGAAGCCCCACATTGATCGCAAACGAATCAATCATCAGGTCGGCGCGAAATTCATGCCCGATAATCGCCGCGCGCAATCCCTCGAACACATAAGTCGGCGGCAGGCACCACGCCGCATACTGCAACCATCCTGGCAAGGTGCTTACGGGATAGTAGACGCAGGCGAACGGCATGAAGAAGAACAGGATCGACCAGGCGAGCGCTTCGGCGCCCATGCCGTTGCGCAGCACCAGCCCCGAAACGACAAGCCCGATCGCCCAACTCGTCATCACCAGATTGACGAAGAACGCCACGAGCGCGAAGCCCAGGCTCCACAGGTTGAAACCGAAAAACGCCAGCGCGAGGAAGGTGACCGGGACAATGCCGATCGCCAGCCGCACAACGCTCATCGTCATCAGCGCGGCGACGAATTCGAGCGGACGCAGCGGGCTCATCAACAGATTGCCCATGTTGCGCGACCACATCTCCTCCAGAAACGAAATGGAAAAACCGAGCTGGGCGCGAAACAGGGTGTCCCACAACAGCAGCGCGCCGATGAGCGTGCCCGACGCAACAGCGAGGCGCCCCGACATGCCGGCGGCATTGGCCTGCGTGCCGATGTAGGTCTGCAGAAAACCCCATGTCACCATCTGCACGGCGGGCCAGTAGACGAGTTCAAGCAGACGCGGCCATGACGAGCGCAGGAGGTAGAGGTAGCGCCGCACCATCGCGCCGGTGCGGGGCAATGAGAACTGGTTGAAGCTGGCGCTCATGGCCGACGATCTCCAGCGTGGGCGCCGCGCGCGATATCGAGAAAGACCTCTTCGAGATTGTCGCGGCCATAGCGCTTGATGAGATCGTCCGGCGCGCCTTCGTCGACGATCTCGCCTTGCTTGAGCATGATCACGCGGTCGCATAGGCGCTCGACTTCGCCCATATTGTGCGAGGCAAGCAAAATGGTCGCGCCGCTTTCGCGCCGGTACACTTCAAGCCGCGTGCGAATCCAGTCGGCGGTATCGGGATCGAGCGACGCCGTCGGCTCGTCGAGCAACAGTACTTGCGGCTTGTTGATGAGCGCCTTGGCGAGCGCGACACGGGTCTTCTGCCCGGCGGAAAGACTGCCGGCGCGCCGATCGATGAATTCATTCAGCGCCAGCCCGTCGGAAAGTTCCGCGATGCGCGCCTTGCTATTCGCCACGCCATACAATCGCGCGAACACGCTGAGGTTCTGGCGCACCGTGAGGCGATGCGGCATGTCGACATACGGGCTTTCGAAATTCATTTTGTGCAACACGGCGTAGCGATTTGTCGCCATGTCGCAGCCGAGCACGCTGAGGCTGCCCGATGTCGGCAGCACGAGGCCCATGACCATGCCGATCGTCGTCGTCTTGCCCGCGCCATTGCCGCCAAGCAGCCCGGTGCAGGAGCCCGTCGTCACATCGAAAGTAATGCCCCGGACCGCCGCGACAGCGCCAAAAGACTTGGTCAGTTGGCGCGCCGAGATTGCCGCGTTTGCTGACCCCATTCAGGCGGCGGCGGACTTGGGCGCGGCAGCGCCGTAGAACGTCGATCCATCCTTCGCCATCGTCTCAAGCAGGGCGCAGGGGGTGAAGCGCTTGCCGTATTGCGCCGCCAACGCGTGCGCCCGCGCCACAAAACGCTTGGCGCCCATGCCGTCTATGTAAGACAGCGTGCCGCCGGTGAACGGCGCGAAGCCGAAACCAAGGATAGAGCCGACATCGGCTTCGCGCGGATCGGTGACGACCTTTTCCTCGACGCAGCGCGCCGCCTCGAGCGCCTGGATGACGAGGAAGCGGTCCTTCAAATCCTGCACGCTGATCGTATCGGGATCGAGCGCCCTGCCGGCGATCTTGCCAAGGCCGGGCCACAGGCTCTTGGAGCCTTTTTCCGGATAGTCGTAAAAGCCTTTGGAGTTCTTGCGGCCGAGCCGGTTCTCCCTGACGACCATCGCTTCGAGCAGCTTTTCCTGCTGCGGATCGACGGAATCGGCGCCGAGGTCTTTCTTCGTCGCCTGCAGGATGCGCCAGGCGAGATCGAGAGCTACTTCGTCGTTCAGCGATAGCGGCCCCACAGGCATTCCGGCCATGCGCGCGGTGGTCTCGATCATCGCTGCTGGCACGCCTTCCATCAGCATCAAATGCCCCTCGCGCAGATAATTGCCGACGCAGCGATTGGCGTAGAAGCCGCGGCAGTCATTCACTACGATGGGCGTCTTGCGAATAGCGCGCACGAAATCCATGGCGGCGGCAAGCGCGCGCGGGCCGGTCTTGTCGCTGACGATGATCTCGACCAGCATCATGCGATCAACCGGCGAAAAGAAGTGGATGCCGACAAAATTCTTCGGGTTGGCGGAGTTTTCCGACAGCGAGCCGATCGGCAGCGTCGAAGTGTTCGTGGCGAAGATGACATCGGGTCCAACGACCGCCTGCGCCTTATGCGTCGCCTCGGCTTTAACCGCCCGATCCTCGAACACCGCCTCGACAATGAGATCGCATCCGGCCAGCGCGGCATAGTCCGAACTTGGCGTGATGCGCGCCAGCAATGCGTCGCGATCGGCGGCCTTGGCGCGGCCCTTGGCGACCTGATTGCCAATGAGCTTTTGCGAATGCGCCTTGCCCTGATCCGCCGCTTCCTGCGTGCGGTCGATCAACACGACATCGATGCCGGCGCTGGCGCTGACATAAGCGATGCCGGCGCCCATGAAGCCGGCGCCGAGCACGCCGATCTTGCGTAAGCTTGTTGCGGGAACATCGGCGGGACGGCGCGCGCCCTTGTTGAGTTCGCCCATCGAAACGAACAGCGAGCGGATCATCGCCGCTGCCTCCTTGGAGCGCAGGATCTTGGCGAAGTAGCGGCTCTCGACGGTGAGCGCCAGGTCCATCGGCAGTTGCAGACCCTCGTAGACCGACGCGAGAATCGCCTTCGCGGCGGGATAATTATCGTAGGTCTCGCGGCGATAGATCGCGTTGGCGGGCGGCCATGTCATCATGCCTGTCGGCGAGAAAACCTTGCCCGACGGCGGGCGGAATTTCGGATCGTCCCACGGCGCTTTTGCGTTCCGGTTGGCTTTCACCCACGCCTTGGCGCGCGCGACGATTTCGGCTTGCGGCGCGACATCCTGGATGAGGCCCATTGCCTTGGCGGCGGCGGGGCGGATCTGCTCGCCCTTGAACAACATTTGCAGCGCATCGCCAGTCTGCATCAACCGCGAAACGCGCTGCGTGCCGCCAGCGCCGGGAAACAGCCCGACCTTGACTTCTGGAAGCCCGAGGCGGGTTTTCTCCGCATCGGAGGCGACGCGGTAGTGGCAGGCCAGCGCGAGTTCGAACGCGCCGCCGAGACAGACGCCGTTGATCGCGGCGGCGAACGGCTTTCCGCAGGTTTCCAGCCGGCGATAGACTTGCGACAACTGGCGCGAGCGGTCGAAGAAGAATTGCATCGCCGGCTCTTCACCCTGCGCCTTGGCGATGCGGGCGTATTCCTTGCCCATGTTTTGCAGCATCGTCAGATCGGCGCCGCCGGAAAACGCTTCCTTGCCCGAGGTGATGACCGCGCCCTTGATCGCTTCGTCCGCCGTGATTTTCTCGATGAGCTTCGACAGCTCGTCGATGACTTCGGGCGTCAGCACGTTCATCGAACGTCCCGGCATGTTCCATGTCGCCAGGGCGATGCCGTCGGCGTCGACTTCAAGTTGAAAATTGACAAAGTCCATTGCCGCAATCCTTAACTGTTTCAGACGCGCTCGACGATCGTCGCTGTGCCCATGCCGCCGCCGATGCACAGCGTGATCAGCGCTGTGGACTTGCCGGTGCGCTCGAGTTCGTCGATCGCCATGCCGAGGATCATCGCGCCGGTCGCCCCGAGCGGATGGCCCATCGCGATGGCGCCGCCGTTGACGTTGAGTTTGGCCGGATCGACATTGAACGCCTGCGCGAAACGCAGCACG
Source organism: Methylocapsa sp. (assembly GCA_043739325.1). Lineage (GTDB taxonomy): Bacteria > Pseudomonadota > Alphaproteobacteria > Rhizobiales > Beijerinckiaceae > Roseiarcus. Next base: position 27,852 of record JAYUFK010000230.1, read on the forward strand.
ACGGAAGCGAAAGCCTCGTTGACTTCGAACAGATCGATATCGCCGATCGACATGCCGGCGCGGGCGAGAACTTTCTTCGTCACGTCGACCGGCCCGGTCAGCATGATCGCCGGCTCGGAACCGATGTTGGCGAAGGCGCGAATGCGCGCGCGCGGCTTCAGGCCAGAACGCCCGCCCGCCGCCGCCGAACCGATCAGCACAGCCGCGGCGCCATCGACAATGCCGGACGAATTGCCGGCGTGATGCACGTGTTCGACGCGCTCGATCTCAGGATGCGCCTGCAAAGCCACCGCGTCGAAGCCGCCTTGTTCGCCCATCATCACGAAGGACGGCTTGAGGCTCGCCAGCGACTGCATGTTGGTTGCGGGGCGCATGTGCTCGTCATGGGCGAGCAGGGGAAGGCCGTTGACGTCGCGCACCGGCACAACGGATTTCGTGAAATGGCCAGCGCTCCACGCCGCGGCGGCGCGTTGCTGCGATTGCACGGCGTAAGCGTCGACATCGTCGCGCGAGAAACCGTATTTCGTCGCAATCAGATCGGCGGAAATACCCTGCGGCATGAAATAGGCTGATATGGCGATCGCCGGATCGACCGGCCACGCGCCGCCCGAGGCGCCGATGCCGACGCGGCTCATCGATTCGACCCCCCCGCCGATCGTCATATCGTGCTGCCCGGCCATCACCTGCGCCGCCGCGAAGTTCACCGAGTCTAGGCCCGAGGCGCAGAAGCGATTGATCTGCACGCCCGGCACATGATCGCCATAACCCGCGGTGAGCGCCCCCATTCGCGCGATGTCGCCGCCAGCTTCGCCGACAGGATCGACGCAGCCCATGACGACGTCATCGACGAGCCTGGTGTCGAGGTGGTTGCGCTCCTTGATCGCTTTCAACGCGGTTGCGGCAAGATGCAGCGTCGTTGCGGTGTGCAGGGAGCCATCGGGCTTGCCGCGCCCGCGCGGCGTGCGCACATGATCGTAAATAAAGGCGTCGGCCATGCTTGGTTTCCTCCGTGTCGACCCCTTCTCCCCCCTGCGGGATAAGGTGGCGGCAAAGCCGCCGGATGAGGGGTAGGCGCCGCAAGGCGCCCGCTTCATGCAATTGCGTTTCCTCGACGTATATTCAGGCTACGACAGCAACGACAAGTCTTGCCCGCGCGACCCCTCATCCGGCGCTTTGCGCCACCTACTCCCGCAAGGGGAGAAGGGGTTCTCCACTTCTAGAATGCCTCCATCGGCAGCGCCATGATCGACGCCGCGCCCGACGACAGACGCGCCAGATGCGCCGCAGTTTCCGGCATCATACGCTCGTTGAAGAACTTGGCGAGCGTGAGCTTGGCGTCGAGCGCCTCGTTGCTCTGGCCGCGCGCCTTTCGCGCCAGCACCGCCTTGACCATGCGCGCCCACATCAGGCCCATCGCCGTCAGGCCGAACAGGTGCATGTAATCGTTCGACGCCGCGCCGGCGTTGTCGGGATTGGCCATGCCGTTCTGCATCAGCCACATCGTCGCCTGCTGCAAATGCCCGGATGAGGATTTCAGCGCGCCGAGGTAGGGGGCGAGTTCCGCGTCGTCCTTATTGGCGGCGAGAAAGCCCGAGATTTCGCCAAAGAACGCCGTCAGCGCGCGGCCCGCATCCTTGGGCAATTTACGCGCGACGAGATCGAGCGCCTGAATGCCGTTGGCGCCTTCATAGATCATGGCGATGCGGGCGTCGCGGACGAATTGCTCCATCCCCCATTCCCTGACATAGCCGTGGCCGCCCAGAACTTGCTGCGCCTTGACCGCGTTGGCGAAGCCGATGTCGGTCAGCACGCCCTTCAGCACCGGCGTCAGCAGGCCGAGCCGGTCTTCCGCTGTCTCGCGGGTCGCGGCGTCGGGCGAGCGCGCCGCCTCGTCCGCCGTCAGCGCGATCCAGATCAGCAGCGCGCGCGCCGCCTCGTTGAACGAGCGTATTTCCAGCAGCATGCGGCGCACGTCGGGATGCACGAGGATCGGATCAGCATTGTTCTTGGCGTCCTTCGCGCCGGTCAGGGAGCGCCCCTGGCGGCGGTCCTTGGCGTAGGCGGCGGCGTTCTGATAGGCGACTTCCGACTGGCTGAGGCCCTGCACGGCGACGCCGAGGCGCGCGCTGTTCATCATCACGAACATCGCGTTGAGGCCGCGATGTTCCTCGCCGACGAGCCAGGCCGCCGCGCCATCGTAATTCATCACGCAGGTCGAATTGCCGTGGATGCCCATCTTGTGTTCGATCGAGCCGCAGGAAACCGCGTTGCGGGCGCCCACAGAGCCGTCCGCGCCAACCATGAATTTCGGCACGACAAACAGCGAGATGCCCTTGACGCCCTGCGGCGCCCCCGCGATGCGCGCCAGCACGAGATGGATGATGTTTTCGGCGAGGTCGTGCTCGCCGGCCGAAATGAAAATCTTCTGGCCGGTGATCTTGTACGAGCCGTCGCCTTGTGGCGCGGCGCTGGTCTTGATGAGCCCGAGATCGGTGCCGCATTGTGGCTCCGTCAGGTTCATCGTCGCGGTCCATTCGCCGCTGGTCATCTTCGGCAGATAAAGCTTCTTCTGCGCGTCGTTGCCATGCTTTTCCAGCGCCGCCGTGGCGCCATTGCTGAGGCCCGGATACATCGCGAACGACTGGTTGGCGGAAATGACATATTCGCTGAACGCCAGCGAGAGGAAATGCGGCAGGCCCTGGCCGCCAAATTCGGGGTCGCCGGCGAGGCCGACCCAGCCGCCCTCGGCATAGGCCTTGTAGGCTTCCTTGAAACCCTTGGGCGTTGTCACGCTGCCGTCGCTGTTGCGCTTGCAGCCTTCGGAGTCGCCGCTCTGGTTCAACGGCTGCAGGACTTGTTCGGCGAACTTGCCGCCTTCGCGCAGGATCGCTTCGACCAGATCGAGCGGCGCCGCCTCGAAACCTGGCAGATTGTGGTAGCCGGCGTCGTCGAAAACATCACTCAGCAAGAAAAGGGTATCGTCGACCGGCGCGCGATAAGTCGGCATTGCGTCTCTCCCGGCCCCTAAAGGCCAAGGCAAAGCCAGCCTGAAAGGGCATTGATTCGATATTGTTCATATATGAACTATCGTGATTATGCAACCCCGGCGCGCGCCAATTGGCGCCGGTCGGATGCGGCTCACGAAGCCGACCCCGTCGCTGTTTCGCCGAGCAAGTGCTTGAGAACCGCCTCCGGGCTGGCGAAAGCCGCTTGTTCGTGGACAATCCAGTATTTGAGTTCGTCCAAGGGGATCGGCGCCCCCGTCGCGGCGCAGCGAACGAAGGCGCCGGGTTTGGTAATGCGAAAATCGCCATCGAGATATTCGACCTGGGCTTCCACGGCGCCGACGGGGCGGCGATCAAAACGATTCATGTGGCATCCAAATTGTCAGTGTAGTCGGGTAAGCTGCGCGGCGGAGCAACCGTCGCGACGCGAAGCCGAATATCGGGGCAGCATAGCTTTCGCGCAAGGATAATCCCGCGGCGCTGGTTGGCGCGAAGCGCCCGGCGCGAGTTGTTCTTGACAGATTTGGCCCCCTCTCTCTATATCCCGCCTCCTCTGCACGGTGCGCTGGCAGGGTGTGGCGGGGTAGCTCAGCCGGTTAGAGCAGCGGAATCATAATCCGCGTGTCGGGGGTTCGAGTCCCTCTCCCGCTACCA
>JAYUFK010000231.1:0-1551 GCA_043739325.1 Methylocapsa sp.
CGGCTCTCGGCGATTGCGGGCGGCGGCTACTGGCTCGCGGTCTTCGCGCCGCGCAGCCAGCTCATCGAGTTCGTGCTGCGCGAAACGGCCTTTCGCGAACGCATGATGCGCGAGATCGAGCCGGATCACTGGCTCGCGCCGTCGCTGTCGCCGCCGCAGAACTTCCTTGAGCCGATGCAGGGCGGCGCGCTGCGGATGCACAGCATCATCAAGCCCTGGGCGCCAACGCGATCCTATGGACTGGCGATCCGTCTCGACGAGCGCTTCCGTCCGGTGGAGAGCTATCACAGCCGCGCCAACGGCCGCCGCCACGGCGTGACAGCCTGCCTCGAATGGGGCGATGGAGCGCTGGTGGCAAGCAAGGGCGGCGACGCAATTCTGCACCTGCACCCGAAGAGGGGAGACCAGCATGAGTGACATGCAGCCGCTGGTCTGCCTCAGGAAGGTGACGAAGGCCTATTTTGGGGTTGCCGCGATCAAGGACGTTGATTTCACGATCATGCCTGGCGAAATCCATGCTTTGGTCGGGGAGAATGGGGCTGGCAAATCGACGCTGACAAAGGTGATCGTCGGCATTTCGGCCCCAACCTCCGGCACCGTCGAGATCGACGGGGTCCCAGTCGCACTGCGCTCGCCCGCCGAGGCGCTGCGCGTCGGCCTGGCGATGGTCTTCCAGGAGACCAGCCTGGTGCCGTCGATGACGGTTGCGCAGAACCTCTATCTTGGCCACGAGAAATATTACAACCGCCTGCGCGGCCTCTACATCGCGGCGCAGCAGTTCCTTCAATCCCTGAACTTCAACGTCGATCCTACCGCGATCGTCGCCAATCTCGGCGCCGCCCAGAAACAGATGGTTGAAATCGCCCGCGCCGTCCTGCAGAACGCGCGGCTGATCGTTTTCGACGAGCCGACGGCGGCGTTGACCCCCGAAGAGAAGCGCCATTTTTTCGCACTGGTCCGCCGTCTGAAAGCCAGCGGCGTCTCGATCATCTTCATCAGTCACGCGCTCGAAGAGGCTCTCGCCATCGCCGACCGGATCACTGTCTTGCGCGACGGCGAACTGGTGGTGACGGACAAGGCGAGCGCATTCGACCGCGCGTCGCTCATTCGGGCAATGGTTGGCCGGACCTTGTCGGACGAGCTCTATCACCGCAAGGACAACAAGGTCCGCCGGCCGCAGGAGCGGGTCCTGAGTGTGCAAAACCTGTCGATGGGCACGCTGGTGCGCAACAGCTCGTTCACGATTTACGCGGGCCAGGTGACAGGCGTGTTTGGTCTCATCGGTTCCGGTCGCACGGAGACCGCCAAGGTCGTGGCCGGCGTCCTCAAGCGCAATTTCTTTCACGGGGGCGAGGTGCGTCTCGATGACCGGGCGGTCGCCTACCGCGTGCCGCGCGAGGCCGTGCTCGACGGGGTGGTCTATGTCACGGAGGATCGCAAAGCCGAAGGGTTTTTCGAGGGCATGACGATCGCCGAAAACATCTTTGCCGGCGCGCTGGCCGCGCGCGGCCCGTTCGTCGTCAACCACTCCCGGATGGCGGAACTGGCGCG
>JAYUFK010000232.1:0-4460 GCA_043739325.1 Methylocapsa sp.
CCCTCGGGGCGCGGATGCGCCGCAAAAGTAAGAAAGAAACACGTATTGTGTCACCCATCATCCCGGTCAGAAGTGTTACCTATCAGTCCGCTGGACACCGGGCGAGCCCCATTTGTTTGTCGAAGCGCTCCTGCTGTTTGACGACAGCGATGTCGAAAAGCGGCGCGCGATGGTCGACCAACGCGTCAGCTTGATCAGCACCGGCGACTTCCTGCGCGAGTTGGAAGCAGCCGGGCTAATTCAGTCGGCGGATCATATTCTGGATCAGGCTGCGGCCCGCGGTCGCACTTTCGAGCGGCAGCGCGAGGCGGCAGAAGATGGGTCGGCGCGGGGGCGGCTTCGGGGGCAGTTTGAGCGGCGGCGCGGCGAGTCGGGCGGCGAGGGCGCGTAGCGCCGTGCGTTTGCCGCGTTGCCTCGCAATGTTGCAATTCATCCGGATGGAGGCAAGGAGGACAATGGGAAAGCAGGCGCCACATCGATCGCAACACTACAATTCGAGGCAACTCTGACCACAACCGCTACTTTCCCTCCTCGCCACGATCCATCTTCCCAAGCCTCTCCGTCACCATCTCCGACCGCGCCTTGCCATTGACCTTTTCGCCGCGTCGCCCGCTCGCGCTCGCGGATATCGGCAGGGCGGAGAATGACTTGTTCCGGCGAATAACCTTCGGCGGCGGTGGTGATGAGAACGCCTCGGGCGTCCGTGAGCCAGTCGTCGTATGAATCATGCAGCTCATCGACGCATAGCCGTTTGATCTCGTCCCAATCTTCGCCAAGGAACCATGCGACGGCAATGCGCGGCGCTGTCTGCTTTGCCAAGGCCACCGCCGACGTGTTGCCGTTTCGCGCCGCCGGTTTTACGTCGGGGCGAATACGCCGTCCAAATAGGCCAATGAATTCAACAGTCTGCCAACATTGTCTGGACTCGCCGGCGGCGCCTGCGGATAATGCTTATCGAAGCCTGGCGCGGCAGAGCGGAACCGATGGCGGCGCTGGATTTCCTTGCATGCTCTTGACGCGCCGCGCGGACGACAATGTATAACGAAAACGTTTCGCTCAAATACGATTCACGACCCTGTTTAAGCACTTAACGCTTTCAAATCATTCAATGCCGCACCAAAGTGCGGAAATCCGTTTTCCCCGTTTTCGATCGCCCCACATAGACCCGCCGCACCCCAAGAGCCCCGAGCCCCAGCCGTATGCGAACTCCCATCCTGCAGCCGGTGACCGCCGGCGTCATCACCGCTTTTGTCGGCTTCGCCAGCTCGTTCGCGGTCATCATCAAGGGGCTGACGGCGGTGGGGGCGAGCGACGCGCAGGCGGCGTCCGGGCTGATGGCTTTGTCGATCGCCATGGGCCTCGCGGGCGTTGGGTTGAGCCTGTGGTCGCGCATGCCGATCTCCTGCGCCTGGTCGACGCCAGGCGCGGCGTTGCTGGCGGCGACAGGCGCGGCCAAGGGCGGCTTTGCCGGCGCGGTCGGGGCGTTCCTCGTCGTCGGCCTGCTGATCGTCGCCGCCGGCCTCATCAAGCCGTTCGGCCGCGCGGTGGCGGCGATCCCCGCGGCGCTCGCGAATGCGATGCTTGCGGGCATTCTGTTCGCGTTGTGCCTTGCGCCGGTGCAGGCGATGGTCGCCGCGCCATTGCTCGCGACGCCGATCATTCTGGTGTGGCTGCTCGTTGTTCGCTGGAAGCGCATCTATGCGACGCCGGCCGCGGCGCTTGTCGCGGGCATTATCATCGCGGTGACGAGTCACGGTTCGCCGATCGGTCTTGGCGACCTTGTGCCAAATTCGATCCTGCTGACGCCGAGCTTTTCCTATGACGCGATCTTGAGTCTCGGCCTGCCGCTGTTCATCGTGACGATGGCTTCGCAAAATCTGCCGGGCTTCGCGGTGCTGAGCGCCTATGGCTATCGCCCCGAGCCGGGGCCGCCGCTTGTCGTCACCGGCCTGTTTACGCTGCTGGCCGCGCCGTTTGGCGGCCATGCCGTCAATCTCAGCGCGATCACCGCGACGATGTGCGCCTCGCCCGACGCGCATCCCGACCCGGCGAAGCGCTGGATCGCGGCCTACACGGCCGGCGCGGTGTACGTGTTGTTCGGCCTGCTTGCCGGCGCGGTCACGCATTTTGTCGCGGGCTCGCCGATCCTCATCGAGGCCGTCGCGGGTCTCGCATTGCTCGGCGCGTTTGGCTCGGCGCTGCACAACGCGCTGACCGATGTCAGCGAGCGCGAGGCGGCGCTTGCGACATTTCTCGTCGCGGCGTCGGGCGTCAGTTTCCTCGGCATCGGCGGCGCGTTCTGGGGGTTGCTGGCGGGCGGCGCGATCCTCGTGCTCACCCGCGCCGGCGCTTCAACGCCTCCACCGCCAAAGTCGTGATCGTGAACAGCATCTGCGCGCCGATCTGCGCGGTGTTGCTGGTGGCATCATATTGAGGCGCGACTTCGACGACATCGCCGCCGACAATGTCGAGACCGAAGGCGCCGCGCAGAATCGCGTTGGCTTCGCGCGGGCTGAGGCCGCCGACTTCCGGCGTGCCGGTGCCCGGCGTAAAACCCGGGTCGATGCCATCAACGTCGAACGAGACATAGGCCGGGCCGGAGCCGAGCACCGCGCGGGCCTTGGCGACGACGGCGTCAATGCCCATCGACGCGACTTCCTCGGCATGGATAACGGTCATGCCGGACTCGAACGAGAATTCCCAAAGATACTCGCCGCCGCCGCGAATGCCGATCTGGATCGTGCGCTCGGGATCGAGAACGCCGTCGAGCACCGCCTGGCGGAACGGCGCGCCGTGATGAAATTTCGAGCCTTCGTAGGGACCGGACGTGTCGCAATGCGCATCGATATGCAGCATGCCTACAGGCCGCTTGGCGCCGACCGCGCGTAAGATGGGATGCGTGATCGAATGATCCCCGCCGACCGATAGCGGGATCACGCCAGCGTTCACGACGCGATGAAAATAGGCTTCGATGTCGGCGTGGCAGCTCTCCAGCGAAAAGCGCGAGCGCATGAAGATATCGCCGACATCGGCAATGCGCGCCTCGCCAAGCGGCGCCATGCGCAGCACATGTTCATACGGACCGATGCGCTCGATAGCGCGAACCGCGCGCGGGCCAAGCCGCGACCCGGCGCGGTTGGTGACGCCAAGATCCATGGGAACGCCGATCAGCGCCAGCTCAAGCCCGCCAAAGTCCGGCAGGTCAGGCGCGTCGGGGCGATAATCCGCATCGAGCAAGGTCGCGACATCGGCAAAGGGCCACTTGCGCCGGTCGCCGTTCTTGAATTGCAACTGCGCGACCCGGCTGAAATGCGGATCGAACATTTCGCCGCCCTTGGCATCGCGGTAACGCTCGCGCAGGCGGTCAAGTTTGGCTTCGTCGACCATGGCTGTTCTCTCATGTGTTGCAGATTGAGGCGATCATAAAGGCGAACGGCTCGCGCGCAAATTCCCGTCATTGCGAGCGCAGCGAAGCAATGACGGCGGCTATAAATCATGCGCCGTACAGCCAGTCGTAGCGCTTGAGCATTCTCTCAGGCCCCGCCGCGCGCAATACAACATCGCGGGCGACGGCAAGCGGTCCAGACATGTGATAGAGTCGCGCCTGCGCGATCGCCTCGCCTTGCACGCGATTGGCGCGGGCCACGCGCATCGCCGAATATCGCGCCAGCGCCGTGACGGTGTCCGCCGTCTTGCCGAGCGCCGCGGCGAGCGCCGCCGCGTCTTCAATTCCCTGCGCCGCGCCCTGCGCCAGAAACGGCGGCATCGGATGCGCGGCATCGCCGATCAAGGCGACGCGCCCCGAAGCAAAATTCGTGAGCGGCGGCCGACCATACAGCGGCCAGGCGCGCCACGTCGGAGCGACAGCCAGCAGGGCGCGGGCGTCAGGCGACCAATTGGCGAAGGCCTTTTCAAGACTGGCGACATCGGCCTCGCCGTCCCAGGATTTATCGTTCCTTTCGCCGCGCCAGCCGCTTTCAATGACGGCGACAACGTTGATCGTCTCGCCGCGCAGGGGGTAGTGGACGAGATGCGCGCGCTTGCCCAATCGCAACGTCACGTCGGGCTCGCGCCAGCGCGGCTCGACCTTGTCCGCCTCGATCATGGCGCGAAATGCGACGCGGCCAAGAAATTGCGCGCCGCCAACGCCGCCAAAGCCGAGCTGTTGCCGCACGGTCGAGCGCAGTCCATCGGCGCCGATCAGAAAATCGCCGCGCTCGCGCATGCTCATCGCGCCAAGCTTGAAGCCGACGGACACGCCAGTCTCATCGCTGGAGAAGCCGCCGATTTCGGCGCCCATCCGCAGGGAAATATTCGCTTGGCGTGCAATCCGTTCGACCAAAGCGCGTTGCAGGCGGGCGCGATGCAGGACGAAGAACGGCGCGCCCCACCGCGCTTCGGCGTCGCCGAGCGGCAGCTTCGCCAGCTCGGCGCCGTCGCGTCCGCGCAGCATGCGGATC
>JAYUFK010000233.1:0-4459 GCA_043739325.1 Methylocapsa sp.
GCGCGATCGAGCAGCGATCCCGCGTCAGGCGAGAGCCGGCAAAGGCAAAATCCTTCTTGGCGCTCGGCCGCAAAGCCCCAGTCCGACAGGCTGCTAGAGACTTCGCCAATCGCGGCAAGCTGGTCCGGCGTCAGATCGGCGAAGTTGACGCTTGGCTTTCCGTCCGCGTCGATGTCGATAAAATCGGCTAGATTGGCGAAGGCGAGTTTGGCGACTTCGTCGATGACGCGCTTGATGGTGACTGTGGTTTGTCCGGCAGCCTCGTCCTGTAATTCCCGAATTCTCGCTGAAACACTGTCATTTTTCGTCAATCGGCTCGCGTTGGGCGGATTATCCGCAAAGCCAGCATCAACAAATGCCGCAGTCGCCGTCCATCCCTGCGCAAGTCTTTGCGCAAAACGCTCGTGACAAGAATTGGCTAGAACGGGCATAGGGAGCGGCATTCCTGTCTAAAGTTGATCACCAGCTTATCGGTGACAGTCAACTTACGATACAATTTCTCCGAGTATTGCGCAACCTAGGGTGGTCCGGTTAACAACGTCGCCGCCGTGAGGGGCAGCAATATCGTTTGATTGCAGAGCCAGTACTCGGTCACCAGAAGGATGCTGCTCACGGTGACACAAATCTCCGCCACCCCCGGCCAGCGTTTGGTTCCGCCCCGTTCCGGTTCGCCCTCGCTTCTAGAGAGGGAGAGAGGGCGGAACACGGAACAAACGGGGGCCTTGTTCCGGGTCTTGTTTCGGGCAGAACACATTTCTTTTCAATTACTTGCTCCAGTTCTGTTCCGCCCCTTGTTCCGCCCAGAACAAAGCGGAACATATGCCCATTTTTTTGTTCCGCCGAGAACTCTGCGATATCAATAGCTTAGCGCCTACTTTGTTCCGCCCAATTCAAGCGCCTTCCGACCCTGCTGGGTGACGCTCCACTTGCCGAGCGTCTCGCTGACCAGTTTCGCCTTGCTTAGCTTTTGGAGCTTGCGGTTGACGCCGCTCTTTGCTCGCCGGATTGCTTTGGCCCATTCCTGCTGTGTTCCGCTTGGGGCGTCGATCATCGCTCTCAACAACGCGCGGTCAGCATTGGCTTCGGCGCTCTCGCGCTGTTCTGCGTCCTGCTCCTTGATCGGCAGCAGCGTCGGCAATTGCACCTGCCGCTCTTTCACATCGAGAACGTCCGGCGAGCCGGTTATTTCAAACCGGAACAGCAACGGCTCAAATTCGAGGCCGCGCAGCTTCCCCTGCCAGTAGAAGGAGACAAAGCCGGTTTCCGGCGACTTCCATAACGTCAAATTGCCGTCAACCTCGTTGAGTATTGCGCCGGAACCATAGGGCAGCAGGTTGTCAGCGGAGGCGTTCTTGACAGGGTGCGCCGCGACGACGACGGCAGGTCGCCCTTTGATGCGCGTGATCGGGCGGAGCCGACGCAGGAACTCGCCGCCCTCGATGGGATCGTTGACGTTAACGCCGTCGTAGAAGGCAGCCAGCGTATCGAGGATCACCTGCGAAAACGGTTCTTGATCGGCGAGCTTCGCCAGCGCGGCGCAGATGTCTTCAGGCTTCTCGCGCCTGTCGAGAATTTCAATGCGGTCCAGTACCTCGTCGTCGATATTCAGCAAGTAGCACGCGATCATGAACCGCATGCGCAAATCGTCGGGGTTCTCCGCCGTCAGGAAGGCGACGCGGCCCTTGACGACATCGAGGCTCAAAAGATCGCGGCGGCCAGTTGCGACAGCGAGCGCCATCACCACCAACAGCGCTGTCTTTCCCGCGCCTGTCCGCGCCGTAAGAGTGTAGAGCGAACCGTCGCGAATGATCGGCTCGATGACGTAGGAGAGCGGGACATATTCCGACACGAAAGCGCGAAGAGATTTGAAGGCCACAGGCTGCGCTGATGTAGCGCCATCGTCGCCCTCGCTGGTTGGCAGCGGCCACTTGATTACACTTACGGGCGCGTCTGGCGCTGCAAACCCTTTGAGACGCTCGATCATGCTGCACCTCGCATAATCGCGTCATTTAAATCCTTGCCGCCGAGCGGCCGCGCTTCGAAAACTTCGCGCCCAGACGTTTGCCAACGCTCAGCCGCGACGGCGCAGGCTTCAGCTGATTTGCCGCCATCGTTCTCGACGAGCATCGTCAACGCGCCGATGCCGGAGAGGACAGGAAACGCACGGATGCCGCTGGTCGAACCGAGCGCCCAACAAGGCCGCATACCAAGCTGGCGTGCCGCCTGCGCCGTCTCAACTCCTTCCGCGACAAACAGGCCCCCAAGGACGCTGTCGTCGCCGTCGAGCTTGATCGCTGCGCCGCCGACAGGCCCCAGCGCTGCGCGCCCCACCTTCGCGCCGTCTTGCGTCAAGCGTGTCCTCATAATAGCGCGGGGTTCATCGCCATCGATGGCGCGGTAAAGCGCGATCATGGCTGGGACAAAGGCGGCGTCAGCGCCACTGCCCCACGGGCAGTGCGGATGATACCGGATCACCGAGCACGCAATGTCGGCATTCAGTTCCAGTTCGCGCGAGCGCCAGTAGGCTTCGACGAAAGTGCCGCGCGGATCGATTGCGTTGGCCCAGATGGGGAGAGCAATGCGCGAATTATCATATTGCCGGGGCGAAACACGAACCACATCCGCGTCGGCACGCGCGGTATGAACATCTGCAGTTCCGCGAAGTTTCACAGTGTCGCGACGCCGGGACGCCGCTATCCCGAGCCGTCGGGCGACATGTTCGCGGCACGAGCGCCAATCGTCCCCAGCAAATGAGTGGGCAACAAAGCCGTCGAGCGAGCCAGCGACGGGCTTCACCGACAGCGAGCGGTCGGCGAGGCTATGGCCCGGCCCCGGACACAGGACTTGACCGCCTACGGCTTCGCCGCCGAGTTTGCGCGCAATTTCGCGAAGGTTAGAGCGGGACGGGGTCATGATGGCTGGCCCTCCCGCGAGAGACGCGAGATCAAACCTGCCAGCAGGGGCATAAAGAGCCAGTACTGTGCGACGCTGCGCGCTTGAAATTGTAAGGTCAGGGGAGTAGCGTCGAAATCGATCTTGCCGCCAAGCTGATCGATCTGGGGGTCGCCATTCGCTCGTGCGGTGGTGGCCCCCGACGCGTCAAAGGTCGCCAATTAGGCGACTTTCTCTCGAGCGCGCTGGCCGTCAGCAAGGCCGCGCTCCCACCTTACGAGTTCAGTCAACCTCCAGAAGCGGCGACCAGAAACTGTGATCGGATGCGGAAATCCTGAGCGGTCGGCTAGTCTACGCCAAAGCCACATATCGCTGACGCTGTAGCGCGCCTTGACCAGCGAGGCAGGCAGGAACTTTTCATTGGCGCTGTCGTCGTCGCCATCGTTCCGGTCGCCATGCCTCGCCGGAGGATGCTGACTATTTTTCGAGGGAGCCGCCGACTTTTGCGACCCGAAGCTTTCGTAGGGACTAACTTGATCAGCAGGAATTTTCATCACGCATACCTTTTCGGTAAGTCTCGTGATGATCCAATTACGCCCTATCTCGCCCCGTGGCCGCAACTAATTAGCGCGGATCGGAAACAGTCTTTGCCCGGTTTTGCACTTTAAGCAGGTTCCTGCATTGATGCTCAAGATTTGCATCTGGATCGCGGTATAGCAGCGCGGCAAGATGGCAGAAAGCGCCGTCCTTCGTTGTCTTTGACTTCAATCCGCAAATATTGAACAGCCGCAAGGCGGCTTCTGCGGCAAGTTCCTTTTCGACGGCGTCTCGCTTCGGTTTGCCGTGCTTTATCTCTATAGCTGCCGGCCTCAGTTCGCCGGGCTTGCTGTCCAAACCTTTTTGCCACGTGCCAAGGTTGACGACTTCCTTGCCCAGAGAATTGGCATAAGCCTCAAACTGCACTTCCAAATGCTGGAGCATTTTATCGAAAGAAAACCCCAGCCGAATGCCGGTGCGAAAGTCGTCAGGCATTTTGCTGTCGGCGATCCTGAGGCTACTTAGCGCAACTCGGAACTGCGCCACGGCTCTTGTTGCCGGTTTCGACTGGCGCATCCTTAGACGGCTCAACGCTGCGCGCGCCTTGTCCAACAAATTCAGTTCCGCTTCAATATCAGCGCGATCTACTTTGCCGCCGAGCAGCTTCGTCGCCTTATCGACAATGTCGCTTACTTGTTTCTCTGCCTCGTCCATATCGCGCGGCGCGGAGTTCCTCCGCGCATCCTTGCCAATAAGCGGGTCGTCCGGCGCACTACCCATCTGGCGCGGCCCTCCTGTCGTCCAGGGCCACTACTTTCGCCGGGCGGCCCTCTACCAAGCCCTCGATATGCGCGGACCATCGCTCCAGCGCAGAGCGCTTTTCGTTGCTGTAGTTATAACGGTTATAGACCCGCGCGATGCCCCTGATAGTGCCGCTCTGGTGGTTCAACACAGCTTCGATGACATGCGGCGCAACTCCAAGCCCGGCCATGCCGCTCGCCGCGCTCCTGCGCAGATCGTGAAAGGTCCA
>JAYUFK010000234.1:0-31450 GCA_043739325.1 Methylocapsa sp.
CAGCCAACTTTGAGCTGCGACAATGCGGTGCGGCGAATTCGATATCGAATAGCAATGTTGCTCTTCGTTTGAGGAATCCTCTTGCGACAAGGCTGGACGTCATGAGTTTCCACGACATTCTGGTTTTTCTCGATGCGACGGAAGACAACAAAGCCCGGCTGAAAGCAGCGCTCGACTTGGCCTCAGCGCATGGCGCGCGGCTTATAGGAGTCGACGCAAGCACGGAGGATGCGTTCCTCGGTAAATGGCGCGAGCGCGCGGTGGCGGTGCAGAGCGAATTCGAACAAGCGGTCAAGGCCGCTGGCGTCGATCGCGTTTTTCGCAGCCTCAGCCCGTCAAAGCCGGCCGCCGGCCTGCATATCGCACACTACGCCGATCTGATCATTGCGCCGCAGCCAGAATTTGAAATGCGCACGCTGGTTGCGGCGCCGATCCCCGAGGATGTTGTCTTGACGTCCGGGGTGCCGACGATCGTCTTGCCGAGCTTCTGGAAGGCGCAGCCAATTGGTCAGAGCATCGTCATCGCCTGGAACGCCAGCCGGGAAGCGACGCGCGCCGTGCACGACGCGATGCCGCTCCTCAGAAAAGCGAACCAGGTGACCATATTCACCGTCGCGAGTGACGCCGACGCGGCCCGTTCGGGGTCAGAGATGCTCGTCAATCATCTCGAACGGCACGGCGTCAAGGCGCAGACTTCGTATTGGCCCTCGTCGACCGACGCGACCGTGGTGGAGGGGCTGTTTGCCTGCCTGGATACGCAGGACGCTGATCTTATCGTCGCTGGCGCGTTCGGCCACGCGCGCTGGGTCGAAAACTTCTTTGGCGGGGTCAGTCGCGAGCTCATTCGTCAACCAAGCTTGCCTGTACTGATGTCGCACTAGCGGACACCGCGAGAACAAGCGGCGAAACGGTTGCCGGAACGGTCAAGCCGTCCCGGCACAATCACGTCAGAGCATGGCTCCGACAGGCTTCGACATCTTGAATGTCAGGGATTTTGACGCGGCGATCTTCAGTATCTCGCCCGTGCGCGGGTTGCGGCCGTCGCGCGCCGGCCGCTCCTTGACCGAGAATTTGCCAAAGCCATTGATGGCGATTTCGTCGCCGCGCTTGGCCGCGTCGGTGATGACGGAAAACACGCCGGTGACAATTTCCTTGGCCTTGATCTTCGAAATGTCGTTGGCTTCGGCGATGGCGTCAATGAGTTCTGAAGTGTTCAATTGTCTATCCCTTGAAGGTTGTTTCGATGATGCGAGGCTGGGCGCATGGGCCGCAGAGTCGCGACGCGCGTCCATCTAGCGCATATGGCCGACAAAATCGAGGGCGTTGAGGCGTTGGCGAGTTCTTGCCGCGAATCAGGCGGACCGCCACGCGTCATTCGTCCCCGAGACGCGCTTCCCCGCGCACGCGCTTGATCAGGCGCTCGACATGGGCGAGCGGCGTATGTGGCAATATGCCGTGCCCCAGATTGAATATATGCGGGCGGCCAGCGAAGCCCGAGCGCACGCGATCGATTGCTTCGTCGAGACTTTCGCCGCCGGCGACGAGCGCTAGAGGATCAAGATTGCCCTGCAACGCAAGCCGGTTTGGCAGCGCCGCTGCGGCGGTTCGCGGTTCGACAGCCGTGTCGAGACCGATCGCGGACAGAGCTTCGATGGCCGAGAATTTGTGCAGTTGCGTCCCCGCGCCGCGCGGAAATGCAATGATCGGCGCGCGTGGCTCGGCAGCGCGAACCTTTGCCGCGAGGCTCGCGAGCGGGGCCACACACCAGCGCTCGAATTCCGCTGGCGGCAGGACGCCTGACCACGAGTCGAATATTTGCACGGCCTGCGCGCCCGCCCGCAACTGGCGAACCAGGTAATCGGCGGAGACGTCAACCAATCGCGCGATCAACTCGGCGAACAATTCCCGATGCTGATAGGCGAACATACGCGCAGGAGCCTGGTCCGGCGTACCCTGACCGGCGATCATGTAGCTCGCCACTGTCCATGGCGCGCCGCAAAATCCGATCAGTGCGATATCGCTCGATAGACTTGCGCGCACGCGGCTGACCGTCTCGAACACGGGCTCGAGCCTCGCAAGATCAAGCTCCTCACGTAGAGCGGCAAAGTCCGCAGCCGATTCTACCGGCTTGAGGCGCGGACCCTCTCCTGTTTCGAAGCTGACGTGCTGACCGAGAGCGTCGGGCACGACAAGAATATCGCTGAACAGGATCGCTGCGTCGAAACCGAAGCGTCGGATCGGCTGCAAGGTTGCCTCGACCGCAAGTTTTGGCGTGTAGCAAAAATCCAGAAAGCTTGGCGCCGAGGCGCGGATCTCACGATATTCCGGGAGATAGCGACCAGCCTGTCGCATCAGCCAGAGCGGCGGCGTCCTCTGGGTGACGCCGCTCAGGACGGAAAGGAACTTGTTCGATGGCAATTCCGCAAGCGTCATTCGATCTCCCCGGCCGGTCGCGCGGCGCGCCGCGATAGCGCGGCCGTGCTTAGCGCATTGCGCTGGCGCGGGAAACAACTTGGCGCAACGGCGGCGCTATTTTGGCGCCTTATGTTGCCTGCGTCGGCAACAAGCTGGGACTGTCGGCTGTCAGCGTATAGAAGCCGACGTCGATTGCCCCCGAGCGGAACCCCGCCTCGCAATAGCCCAGGTAATATTCCCAAAGCCGTTTGAAGGATGGCTTGAACCCGAGCTTTTCTATTTCTGGCCAGGCATTGACAAAGCGCCGCCGCCACTCGCGCAACGTCAGGGCATAACTGGCGCCGAATGTTTCGACCGCACTGAGCTTCAGCCCAGCTCGCTCGATCGACTCGCGCATCAGCGTCTTGGTCGGCAGGAAGCCGCCGGGAAAAATATAGCGCTGGATGAAATCCGGCCTCTTGCAATAGGTGGCGAAGCGATCTTCCGCGATTGTGATCGCTTGCAAGAGACACAGCCCGCCCGGCTTGAGCTTGTCGCGAATCGTCTCGAAATAGCGCGGGATGAATTCGCGCCCGACCGCCTCGATCATTTCGATCGAGACGATCCTGTCGAAGCGCCCTTCGATATCGCGATAGTCCTGTAAACGCAGATCGACGCGCGTTTCCAATGCGGTGGAGCGCGTCAGTTTGGCGGCAATTTCAAGCTGCGATGGGGAAATCGTCACGCCCGTCACGTGCGCGTTGCTCTGGCGCGCAATGGCATTCGCAAGTCCGCCCCAACCGCAACCGATTTCCAGAACCGAGGGACTCTCGGCAAGATCAAGCTTCTCGATAATGCGCCGCATCTTGGCGGCCTGGGCTTCTTCCAGCGTCAAGCTCGGCGAGGTGTAGAGCGCCGACGAATACATCATCCCCGTATCGAGCCAGAGCCGATAAAATTCGTTGCCGAGATCGTAATGGGCTTCAATATTGCGGCGGCTGCCCTTGCGGGTATTGGCGTTGAGGCGGTGCGCCAGCCAGTTATAAGCGCGGAATGGCGCGGAACCGCTGATCGCCTCCATCATTGGAGCGCTGTTAGCGAGGCCGAGTTCGAACAGCGCGGTCAAATCCGGGCAGGACCAGTCGCCATCGACATACGAGTTCGCGAGACCAATGTCGCCGTGCAGGGCGACGCGACGGATGAGGCGCCAATTGTGCAATTTGATGTCGGCACGCGGGCCGGACTTTGCGCCGGCGTGGCGGACCTTAGCTCCGGACGGCAATTCGATGCGCAAGGTGCCGACCTTGAGCGGCGAGAGAATTTTGCGCACGAGCATACCGGCGACGCCGCCGAGGCGTTCGACAGCCAGATCGGTCGCACCGAGCGTTTCACCGCTATCGCCAATCGACGAAGTCATGGACTCCCCTGCTCCCGTGCTTGCGTAACTAACGTAACGGCGTTGCGCGGCGCGGGTGGGCGACGCTGTAATTTCACGCCCTTCAGCCACAAGCGCAATGCTTCAAAATGAATTCCAGCCGTGACTTTCAGGGTCAACAGCGGATGCGTGAGGAAGACGCGCAGCAGATTCCAGTCGGTGAGTTCTGCTCTCTTCTGCCGCTGCAGGGCCGTCATCACGACGCCATCAGCGTCACGGTCGATGATCTGCAACGACAATGTGTCGCCCGGCGGCGATACGACAAAATCGTAGATCATATCCATTGCCATGAACGGCGAGACATAGAGCTTCTTGGCGCAGGACTGGCGTAGAACATCGCCGTCAAGATCGTTGACCGGGATAAAATACGAGTGGCGCTGGCCGAACGTGTTATTGACTTCATACAACATTGCCGACAACGCGCCGTCGCGCGTGTAGCAGTAGTAAACGCTGATCGGATTGAAAGCGTAGCCGAGGATGCGCGGCATTGTCAGCAGGCGGATAGAGCCGCCATCGGGGGGCATGCCGGCGTTGCGCATGTGCCTTTCCACTTGCTCGCGCAAGGAAGTCGCGCCGCCATCGCCATGGTCGGCATCGCGCGTGCTGAACAAATTCGAGGCGTTATGCGAATAGAGCCGCAAGCGCTTGCCCAGCACGGGCAGTTCATCGAGGTCGAGCAGCAGGCACCACGTGCGATAGCGCAGGAGATGGCGCTTGGGCCGGACCCGCTGATGCATAACGCGCCCGACATAAAGCGCTGATTTCAGCGGTTTCATCACGCCAGCACCCCAACCGGGCGCCGTGCGATTGGCGCCATCTTGATTCGACCGGATTCGTTCGCGACGCGCCAGGGCCGGCGGACGCCGCCAATGGCTTCGGCCACCGCGAGACCTGCCTGCAATCCGTCCTCGTGAAAGCCCGAGCCAAAATAAGCGCCGCAATAGAAGATGCCGCCGTCGCCCTGCAGCGACCAGAGTTCGTCCTGGGCGCCGATCGCCGACGCATCGAATATCGGGTGCTCGAAGGTTTGCTGGTGAATCGTCAGTTCGGCGCGGGGCGGGCGAACCGGGTTGAGGGTGACGAAGCGCGGGTGCTGGTCGGGGATATCCTGCAAGCGGTTCATCCAATATGTGACAGAAAGCGGAGCATCGGGGCTTCTCCTGTCGACGATATAGTTCCAGCTTGACCATACTCTGGCGCGGCGCGGCATCAAAGCGGGATCGCAATGCAGAAAGGTCTCGTTGCGCGAATAGCGGAATGCTCCCAGCAGGCGACGCTCGTCGCCACTGGGCGCATCGACCATCGCCAGCGCTTGATCGGCATGAGCGCCGATGACGACGCAATCGAATTGTCGCGGCGGCTGGTCCGCCAAATGAATGAGCACGCCGCGCCTGTTGCGCGTAATGGCGCGCACCGGCGCGCCGCGGTTGATCTTTCCACGCAGTGGCGCTGAGAGCGCGTCGACATAGACACGCGAACCGCCATCGACCGTCCGCCAGATCGGGCGGCCGGCGATATTCAGCAGGCCATGATTTTGGCAGAAGCCTACGAACGCCGCCGCCGGGTAGTCGGCAACGCGCGCTGCCGGCAGCGACCAGACCGCGGCAGCCATCGGGTAGAGATGGTCGTCGCGGAAAGCCTTGCCGTACTTATGGCGATCAAGATAGTCGCCCAGCGAAGTCAAACCGAGACCCGCCACTTCCGCCGGCGCGTTGCGGTAGAACCGGATCGTATCGCGCAGCATCGACCAGAATCGCGGACTGGCGAGATTGCGCTTTTGTGCGAACAGTCCGGAAAAATCCGTCCCTGAATATTCCAGTGCGCCGTTGTCGAGCGAAACTGCGAAAGTCATCTCCGTCGGCTTCGACGCGATGTTCAGATGCGTGAACAGCGCTGTCAGATTGGGGTAGGCGGCTTCATTGTAAACGATGAACCCCGTGTCGACGGGTATCGGACCCTCCGGCGATGGCGAGTCGATCGTGCAGGAATGGCCGCCGATCCGATTTTCGGACTCGAACAGAGTGACCTCATGCCGTTGGCTGAGAAGCCATGCCGCGGAAAGTGCGGAAATTCCGGAGCCTACGACCGCTATATTGAGCGTATCACCAAGCCGATTGGATCCGTCGAAATCGCGAAACACTGATTTTTCCCGCTATATTCCTCAAAGTGAACTATTTCTTGCAATTCCCACATTGTGATACGAACGAAGGGTCCGATCGGATGAAACTATTTTTCGACTATCGCCCGAACCGTAAGGTTGCGCCGATTGCCCGGTTCCCGGCCCGTCGACTGACACGGCGGTGCAAGAAAAGCCAGAACCGCTTCATCCGGGCGGCTTCCTCGCGCGTATTTTCGACACGGTCGCCGAGGATTTGCACTCGGACTCGCGACGGGGGCTGTGAAGTGGTTGATCTCTCATGATGGGCGTCATTTTGGTTGTCGCTGGCGCCGCTTTGTCGTTGATCATGACGATGGCGTGGGTCGTTCAACGACGGACCGGAAATTCTGGTTGGATCGACACGATATGGTCTTTCGCGGTGGGGCTGGTGGGGTCCGCAGCGGCGCTCGCGCCTATTCCGTTGGCGGGCTGGCCGACTTCGCGGCAGATTCTGGTCGCGTGCATTGCCTTTGCCTGGTCCGCGCGACTTGGCGTCCACATTATGCGGCGGACGCTGCGGGGAGGCGACGACCCGCGTTACAAGGCCCTGCGCGACGAATGGGGCGACAACTTCGCCTGGCAGCTATTCCGCTTCCTGCAGATTCAGGCGGCGGCGGCGTTTGTTCTCGTGATCTCAATCCTCGCGGCGGCGCGCAACACCGCGCCGCTCGGTTGGGGCGATGCGTTCGGTCTCCTGATCATCGTCTTCGCCGTCACGGGCGAGGCGCTCGCGGATGCGCAACTCGAGCATTTCCGCGCAACCGCTGGCGCCAAAGATGCAGTCTGCGAAATTGGCCTCTGGCGTTACTCGCGCCATCCCAATTATTTTTTCGAGTGGACTGCGTGGCTGGCGTATCCGGTCATCGCGGTCGGGCTTCCGCACCCAAACGTATTTGGTCTCATTGCTTTCGCCGGTCCGGTCTTCATGTATTGGCTGCTGGTGCATGTTTCGGGGGTCCCGCCGCTCGAGGCGCATATGCGGCGCACGCGCGGCGTCGCATTTGGGGCCTATCAACGGCGGGTCAATTTGTTTTTTCCGGGACCGCGTCATGTCTGAAATCGGTCGCCGCTTTGCCGCATATGCTCATTCAGACGATCCCCTCGCCGCCGCCAGCAATCTCATCGCTCTGATTGTCGCGCTTAATCAGCCATTCTATCCGCTCTATATCCGTTGGCTTGTCGGCGACGATCATGGCGCGTCGCTGATAACCTTTGTTTCGACGCCGTTCTTTCTCGCTGTCCCTGCCGTGGCGCGGCTCTCGTCGCTGGCCGGTCGCGCGATGTTGCCGCTGGTCGGCATCCTCAACACGTTGGCGAGCGCGCGGACTTTTGGCGCCGCTTCGGGAGTTGAGCTATTCCTGTTCCCCTGCGCGATGATCGCCGGCATGTCGCTACGCCAGTCGGAGCGGGCGACTATGGTCGCAATCATCGCCGCGGCGTTAGCTGGCTTCGTTCTGCTGCACGATCGGGCGATCGCAGCGAACACATTGTTCTCGGCTGCGCAATACGCTCGATTTCTTTCGCTCAACGTATGGAGCGTCGCCGGGCTGACGGTGCTCGTGGCCCTGCGCTATTCCAGCGCCTTATCGGCGTCAGCCGTCGCCGGGCGCGAGACTTGAGGCGGCGAAATATCCCGCCGTCGCGGCGCACGCGGTAAGAAATGTCCCCCAGGTCATGTCGACAATCGTAACGATCATCGACCAGTTCCTGAGCGTCGCCTGATTGGTGAGGTCGTAAGTCGCGTAGCAGAAGAAGCCGAGCAGGGCGCCATAGATCGCTGCGGTTGCCCAACGCCCGGAGATCAATGCAGGATTGACGGCGAAAATTACGATGCCGGCGACATAAAGTACATAAAACAAAACCGCTGGAGCAGGGCGAAAGCCCGGCGCCAACAAGTCGCCTAGCAACGGTCGATAAAGCGCGTTGGCGGCCAGGGTCAGCCAGATTGCGTCGAGGCAAAGCATCGCCAGCGCCGCAGCGCCATAACCCACAAGACTGGCTTTCATCTCGCCCCCGTTCTCGGTTTGTTGGTTCGCCTTCCTTATATACGAACGAGAAGGGCGTTGGGATGAGAAGGCGCTGGGGCTAAGCGAGGACGCCCGACGGAAGCCTGCCAAGCAGGTCCCGGCCGGCCCTCGCGCCCAGCGCTTTGGCGTCCGCGATCGCGCCCGTCGTCCGGATTTCAAATGTCTCGCTGCCGTCCTCGCGCAGCACCATGCCGTCAAAATTCAGGCGTCCGTCAACAACGCGAGCGTAACCGGCGATGGGCGTACGGCACGAGCCGTCAAGCTCGGCGAGGAAGGCGCGCTCGGCGGCCAGCGCGTGGCTGGTGGCGGCGTCAAGAATTGGCGCCAATGCGGTTCGTGTCAGGGAATCATCGGAGCGGGCGGTCAAACCAATGGCGCCCTGGCCGACCGCCGGAAGAAAGTCGGCGATCTCCAACAGGGCCGTGACCCGGTGCGCCAGCCCCAGCCGCTTCAGACCCGCATAGGCCAGCAAAGTCGCGTCAATCTCGCCAGTCTCGGCTTTGCGCAATCGCGTTTCGACATTGCCGCGCAGCAGCCCGATCGCAATGTCCGGGCGAAGTCTTTTGACTTGCGCCTGCCGGCGCAGCGACGCGGTTCCCAGTTTCGCACCGTGCGGCAATGCGGCGATGCTGGTAGCGCGAGCCGAAATAAGCGCGTCGCGTACGTCCTCGCGGGGCAGATAGCCCGAAATTTCAATGCCTTCGGGCAAGAATGTAGGCAGGTCCTTGGACGAATGGACGGCGATGTCGATCTCGCCCGCCAGCATCGCCGCATCGATCTCCTTGGTGAACAGACCCTTGCCGCCCGCGTCCGCGAGAGCGCGATCCTGAATCATATCGCCGGACGTCTTTATCACGACGATCTCGAACCGCGCCTCGTCGCAATGATGCGCCGCGGCAAGCAGCCGCCGCACTTCACGAGTTTGCACCAGAGCCAGCGGCGAGCCGCGCGTGCCAATTCTCAAAACCATCGCACCGGATTTCTTCAACGCCGCTTTAACGCGGCATTGCTTGCGGAAACTCTGTTGATGTATCGCGACGCCCTCGGCGGCGATAGCACAATTTCGGCCGCTGCATCATCGAGCGAGCCAACCTCGATAATGCACGATCATCCCCAGGAGCGGATGTCCGATCGCGACATCGAACCGGATTGAGGATCAGCCGCGGCTCGGTTTAAAGAAGCTCGACAATACGGCCGCCGAAGGCCCCGTATCCGCCAATGATCAGGACTTTCAGATTGTCATTCATCTCAGGCCGAACATCGCGAGCCGCGCTCAAGGCGCACAACCTGACACGCGACCGCTACCCCGGCAAAGCCAGCGCGTTTCGAGCGCTGTCAAGATGAAAAGGAGTGGCGCTCCCTAGGGGAATCGAACCCCTGTTTTCGCCGTGAGAGGGCGACGTCCTGGACCGCTAGACGAAGGGAGCAAACGCGAGGCCAAGGCCGCGTTCTATAGCGATGGCGCCCTGCGAACGCAAGCGCTGCGCGGCGTCAGACCGGCGCAATCGGCGGCGCGGTTTCAGGGGCGGCGCGGCCCGAATGGATCGCGGCCAGCGCCTCGGCGCGCAGGGCGGGCGCGCCATAGACCGCCAGAATAAGATCGACCGCGCTCTCGACAGACGCGTCGATAACTTGCGGGTCGACCGCGTCAATCATACGGAACAACAACGGGCTGTGAGTCTCGGCTTTGCAGAGGGCCAGAAATTGCCAGGCGACGCGCTCGGGGTCGGCGATGTCGAGTATCCCCTCGCCGCCGCGGCGGCGCAAGTATTGGGCGAGGCGGTTGGCGCCGAAACAAGGCCCCGCTTCATAGAATGCGCGCCCGAGTTGCGGAAACTTGCCCGAAGCGGCGATCACGGTGCGCAAATGCGACATCGAGTCGGGCCGCGTCATCATTTCGATCAACCGGCGGCCAAAATTGAACAGCACGCTCCGCACATCGGGATTGTCCATCGAAAAGTCGCACAGGCGCTCGGCCTGCTGATGGCGCTCCTCGCGAATGAGCGCCTCGAACAATCGTTCCTTGGAATCGAAATAGACGTAAAGCGTGCCCTTGGAGACGCCGGCGACGCGGGCGATATCGTTCATGCTCGCGCCATCAAAGCCGTCAGCGAGGAACACGCGGCGCGCGCCTTCCATGATCTGGCGGCGTTTGGCGCTGTCGGGTACGTCAACATTCGCAGCGGCGACTTGTTCGACTTCCATCTTATAACTGTCCGTGGTGGGAGACCCGCCAAATCAAAAAAAATGACCGAACGGTTCAGTTCGCACTTGATCTAGGCGCAAGATCGGTCTATGTCAATTGTCCAATGACCGAACGGTTCGGTCCGCTCCAGCTTTTTATACTCAAGGGGCCCGAGATGGCGCAAGACCAAACGAAGGACGCTGTGACCGAAATGGTCGCCGCCCCGACAAGCCAACCACCGACCCTCGCCGTCGGTCAAAATCTTACTTCTCAGCAAGCCAGCGCCAATCCCAAGCCCCGTCTCTCGATTCGCAGCCTTATTCTGCCGGCGATTATTTTGGCGGCCGTCGGCTATGGCGGCTCGAAAGCTTACGACTGGTTCGTCGAAGGGCGCTTCCTGGTGTCCACCGACGACGCCTATGTCGGGGCGGAAACGACGATCGTCGCCGCCAAGGTGGCGGGCCACGTGACGCAGGTGCCGGTCGTCAACAACGCCGTGGTTCACGCTGGAGATCTCTTGGTGAAGCTTGACGAGGGCGACTATCGCCTCGCGGTCGACGCGGCCAAGGACAAGATCGCGACGCAGGATGCGACGATCCAGCGTATCGGCAGCCAG
Organism: Methylocapsa sp.; assembly: GCA_043739325.1. Lineage (GTDB taxonomy): Bacteria > Pseudomonadota > Alphaproteobacteria > Rhizobiales > Beijerinckiaceae > Roseiarcus. The sequence goes on from JAYUFK010000234.1 coordinate 10,816, forward strand.
ATGGAAGCACAGAAATCGATCATGGCTCAGAGCGCCGCTCAGGTCGAGGCGGCCAAGGCGCAGCTTGCGGCTACTCAAGCCGACAGCGAGCGCGCCGCGCTCGAATATGATCGCTCGCAAAAGCTCGCGCAAACCAATTTCGGCTCGCAGCAACGCCTCGAACAGGCCAGCGCCGACAAGGCGCGCACCGCCGCCACCCTGGCCTCCGCCCACGCATCGCTGGAGGGTGCGGAAGCTGCGCAGAGCGGCGCGAGGGCCAATCTTGATGTGCTCGCCGCTCAGAAAGTCGAGGCCGAGCGTGTTCGGAGCGAACTCGAAACAGCGCTCGCGAAGGCCGAGCACGATCTGACTTTCACCACGATCACTGCACCGTTTGATGGCGTCGTCGGCAACAAGGTTGCCGTGATCGGCCAGTACGCCCTGCCGGGAACGCGGCTGATGGCGCTGGTGCGTAAGGAACAGCGCCTATGTCGACGCGAATTTCAAGGAGACGCAGCTTGCTTCGATCCATCCGGGGCAGAAGGTCGATATCGCCGTTGACGCGCTCGGCGTACAGACGATCGAAGGCGTCGTGCAGTCGATCGCGCCGGCGTCGGGCTCGCAGTTCTCCCTGCTGCCTCCCGACAACGCGACCGGCAACTTCACCAAGATCGTCCAGCGCGTCGCGGTGCGCATCGCTTTCCCCACAGAGGCTCTGAAAGACGATACGCTGCTTCCCGGTATGTCGGTCGTCGCTTCGGTGCGCACCCGGGACGAAAGCCAACCCAAGCCGACACTGCTCGGCGCGCTTGGATTTGACGCGCGCGCCACGCAAGCGCCGAGCGCCCGGCCGTGAGCGCAGCCGCGGTCGCCACGGCTGCGCCGCGCGCTGACGCGTTTGAGCCGCGCAAGCTGGCGGCCTTCATCTTCATGGTGTTCGGCATGTTCATGGCGATTCTGGATATCCAGATCGTCTCGGCGTCGCTGTCGGAGATTCAGGCTGGCCTTTCAGCGTCCTCCGACGAGATCACCTGGGTGCAGACCGCCTATCTGATTGCCGAAGTCATCATGATTCCGCTGTCGGGGTTTCTGTCGCGGGCGTTTTCGACGCGCTACGTGTTTGTCGCCTCGGCCGCGGGCTTCACATTGATGAGTTTCTTTTGCGCGCAGGCCTCGTCGATCAACGAGATGATCTTTTGGCGCGCGATGCAAGGCTTCATTGGCGGCGGCATGATCCCGACGGTGTTCGCCTCGGCGTTCACGATTTTTCCGCGCAGCAAGCAGCCGATCGTCGCGCCGATCATTGGTCTGGTTGCGACGCTGGCGCCGACGATCGGCCCAACGGTCGGCGGCTACCTCACCGACCTCTTCTCCTGGCACTGGCTGTTTCTCGTCAACATCATTCCGGGAATCATCGTGTCGGTCGGAACATGGTTCTTGATCGACTTCGACAAGCCCGATTTCACCTTGCTGAAGAACTTCGACTGGACCGGGCTTGCCGCAATGGCGGGTTTTCTCGGCGCGATGGAATATGCGCTGGAGGAGGGGCCGTCGAAGGACTGGTTCCAGAGCGATCCGATAACCTGGGCGGTCATCATCTCGGCGACGAGCGGGATCGTCTTCTTCTGGCGCGCCTTCACAGCGCCGCAGCCGATCGTCGACTTGAGCGCCTTTGCCGACCGTAACTTCTGGACCGGCTCGCTGTTCTCGTTTGTCATGGGGATTGGCCTCTACGGACTGACCTATATTTATCCGGTCTACTTGGCGTCGGTGCGCGGCTATTCCTCGCTGATGATCGGCAAGACGATGTTTGTCACTGGCGTTTGCATGTTCATCATGGCCCCAATTTCCGGGCGGCTTATGACCAAGGTCGACCCGCGCGCGATGATCGGCGTTGGTTTCGCAGGTTTCGCGCTTGGCACGTACCAAGCGTCCTTCGTCACGCAGGACTGGGATTTTTACGAGTTGCTCGTTCCGCAGATGCTGCGCGGCTTTTCGCTGATGCTATGCATGGTGCCGATCAACAATCTGGCGCTCGGCACGATGCCGCCGCAAAAGATGAAGAACGCCTCCGGCCTGTTCAACCTGACGCGCAATCTCGGCGGCGCCGTGGGTTTGGCGCTCATCAACACCTTGCTGGACAAGCGGTTCGACCTGCATATCGCGCGATTGCACGATTCCGTCGCCTGGGGGCGCACGGTCGCTGACGAGACGATGACCAACCTGACGGCGGCGTTCGCCGCGCGCGGTTCGGACGCAGCGCTGGCCGCGACGAAAGAGGTGATGCTGATCGCCCGCCGGCAGGCGCAGGTGATGGCGCTTGGCGACGTTTTCCTGGCGCTGACGGTGATTTTCCTCGCTCTGGTCGCGCTCGCGCCTGTCATGCGCCGGCCGCAGGTGCAAGGGACGGGCGGCGGGGGCCATTAACGCCCCGGATTAACGCGGCGTAACCAAAGGCCGCATGCCTTGCGCCAGCGCTCCCGCTGGCCCATATTACTCGTGAGCACCGCTCGCTGGCTTGGCCGGCGACGTTGGGCGCACGAAACAACCTCAAGAGGTCTGCGATGTCTAATTACGACCGCTCGGCCAACGCCCGCTTCGGCGGCGTCGCCCAAACCGGCGCGATCGATCAGGGCCTGCGCGCCTATATGATCGGCGTGTATAATTATATGACTCTTGGCCTGGGCGTGACCGGGCTGGTGGCTTATCTGGCGTTCATGCTCGCCGACGTGCAGTTTGCCGGTGGCCATGCGGTCTCCGCAAGCGCCTTTGGTCAGGCCATCTACTTCTCGCCGTTGCGCTGGATCATCGTCCTGTCGCCCTTGGCGATCGTCTTCTATATCTCGGCGCGCATCAATTCGATGTCGGTTGCTTCGGCCCGCACCGCGTTCCTTGTATTCGCGGGGCTTATCGGCCTTTCGATGTCGTCTTTGCTAGTCGTCTACACTCAAGCCTCGATCGGTCGGGTGTTCTTTGAGACCGCCGCCGCTTTTGGCGCGCTGAGCTTGTATGGCTATACGACCCGGCGCGACCTCTCCGCGATGGGCTCGTTCATGGTGATGGGGCTGTTCGGCCTCATCATCGCCAGCGTCGTCAACCTGTTCCTGCAAAGTTCGGGCCTGCAGTGGGCGCTGTCGATCGTTTGCATTGGCGTCTTCGCCGGACTGACGGCTTGGGATACGCAATCGATCAAGGAAGGCTATTTCGCCGGCGACGGCTACGAAATGTCGCAAAAGAAGTCGATCCACGGGGCGCTGCGTCTGTATCTCGATTTCATCAACATGTTCCAGGCGATCCTGCAGCTCACCGGTTCGAGCCGCAACAACTGAAATCCGCCGCATACGTCGCCCCGGTTCGAATGTTTCGGACCGGGGCTTTTTTTTGAGCGTCATTCGATATACGCATTTGAGCGGTTATTTAAAAACAAGTTCATTGCGCGCTTCGGCGCATTTTGGGGATTCCATGCGCAAGACTTCGATCGTTCTCGCCAGCGCGTTTGCCGCGCTCGCCAGTCCCGCTTTGGCGGCCGATGTGCGGATCACGGACATCAAGGCGTTTTTATTTCTAGAGCGGTCGGGCAAGTGGTCGGCCAACATCGTCGGCAGCCCGGCCTTTGCCGATGTCGCCAAAGGCGGTGGACCGGAACAGGAGCCGGCAACTGGCGTTTTCTTTGATCTGACGTTCTCAGGCGATAAGAATTCAACGCCAAGATACGCGACGGCGACTGTTAATATTGCTCAGACCGGCAAGACCGGGCAGCAGATTGTCACGCACAAGGCCTTCACCAATTTCATCTTTAGCGCCGATGGCATCCAGCACAAGGCGTTCTTCGTTGAAAACGCGACATGCATGCCGATGTCGATCGAGGTCAAAACGCCAAAAGCCCAGAAGGCGGCGAAGTTCGACTTCCAGTGCAAGGGATAGACCGGACTACTCCCCCGCCATCCCCAGCACATCCGCCATCGAATAGAGCCCCGGCTTGCGCCCGCGCGCCCAAAGCGCCGCCTTGATCGCTCCCCGCGCGAACACCGCGCGGTCCTCGGCGCGATGCGTAAGTTCGATGCGCTCGCCATCGCCAGCGAATATCACGCTGTGATCGCCGATGACGGAGCCGCCGCGCAGCGAGGCAAAACCGATGTCGCCGCTGTTGCGCCCGCCGGTAATCCCGTCGCGTCCGCGCGCCGAGCGATCGCCCAGGTTGATGCCGCGCCCTTCCGCCGCCGCTTCGCCCAGCAGCAAAGCCGTGCCCGATGGCGCATCGACCTTCATGCGATGGTGCATTTCGACAATCTCGATATCGAAGTCCTCGCCAAGCGCGCGCGCGACGCGCCGGGTCAGCAGCGCCAGCAGATTGACGCCAAGACTCATGTTGCCGGAGCGCACGATCGGCGCGTGGCGCGCCGCCGCTCCGAGGCGCTGCAAATCGCTATCGCTCAGGCCGGTCGTGCCAATGATATGAGCGATGCGCGCTTGCGCGGCCAGACCGGTGAATTCGATCGTTGCGTTGGGCGAGGAAAAGTCGATAACGCCGTCGGCGTCGAGCAACGCCTTGAGCGGATCGGCCGAAATCTCGACACCCGCCGCGCCACATTGGGCGACAAGGCCAGCATCCTGGCCGAGCACCGGCGAGCCCTCGCGCTCAAGCGCGCCGACGAGTTTGGCGCCCGGCGTCTCCCGGATCGTCTTGACCAGCATGCGCCCCATGCGTCCGGCAGCGCCCGTCACAACCAGCCGCATGTCGGCCATTCCCAAACTCCTGCGCCTCAAGCCGGTTGCGGACTGTCGTACCCTTCGACGATCACAAGATCGGCCCGGCTCGCCTTGTCGCGGATCGCAGCAGCATGCTGGTACTCGGGCGATTCATGGCAGGCAAGGGCGGTCGCGTAGTCCTTGAACTCGATCACGACATGGCGATGGCGCGTCGCCCCGGCCGCTGCCTTCGCCTCGCCGCCGCGGACAATGAATCGCGCGCCATATTTGGCGAAGGCGATGGCGTTGGCGGCGACATAATTCTTGTATTCGTCAGGGTCGGTGACGTCGACATGCGCGATCCAATATCCCTTGGCCATTTTCAAACCCCTTCAACGAGAACGTATTCGACCTGAGCGGCGCCTTCGCGCATCGCACGCGCGCCGCTATATTCCGGCGAGAAATAGAAAGCGCGCGCCGCCTCGTAGCTTTCGCATTCGATCACGACATTGCGCGCCCGCGCTGTTCCCTCCAGCGCCTCGAAGCGCCCGCCGCGCGCCAGAAGTTTCACGCCATGCTTGGCGATCGCCTTACCCGCAACCTCGGCATAAGCGGCATAAGCCTTGGGGTCGGTGATATCGACGCGCGCGATGAGATAACCCTTGGGCATGTCGCCTCCAGCAAGTTCACGGCGACGACAATAACCGGCGCAGGGTCAATCGGCGAGAGCGGAAGCGATCTCTTCGACAATCGCTTGGGCGACCGCGCGCGGATCGTGCGCTTGCGTTATCGGGCGGCCGACAACGAGATAATCAGCGCCATCGGCGATGGCCTGGCCCGGCGTCGCGACGCGCTTCTGATCGCCGATCGCCGCCCCGGCCGGGCGCACGCCGGGCGTGACAATCAGCATTTGCGGACCCAGCGCCGCGCGCAGCATCGCCGCCTCGGCGGGGCTCGACACGAGACCGTCTATCCCGGCCAACCGCGCCTGTTCGCCGCGCCGCGCCACCAGGGCGCGAACGTCAAGGGCATAGCCCGCCTCGGCCAGATCGGCGTCATCGTACGAAGTGAGTACGGAAACCGCCAGCAGCTTGAGCTGTGAGCCCACCGCGCCCGCCCGCGCCGCGCGCATCGTCTGGGGATAGGCGTGAACGGTCAGAAAGGTCGCTCCAAGGCGGGCGATCTGCCCCACCGCGCGCTCGACGGTGTTGGGGATGTCGTGCAGCTTGAGATCGACGAAGACCTGCTTGCCCCCCCCGATCAGGCGCTCGATCAAGCCGAAGCCGCCGCCGTAGGCGAGTTCCATGCCGACTTTATAGAAAGCAACGCTGTCGCCGAGCCCGGCCACGAGCTTTTCAGCGCTTGCGACATCGGCGACGTCGAGAGCCACGATCAGCCGGTCGCGAGCGTTTGGCGCCATCACGTTTCTCTCTCCCGAATGATTAGTCGGACACCGGATGGGACGGGCCTTTGGCCTTGCGGCGGAGCCGGGCGAACAGGGATTGCGGCGCCCGGATACCGGAGCCGGCGCGATAAGTCCACACCCGGGCCGGCGGCAGATTGCGCCAGATCGGCGCGCTGGAATGGGCTGTGATGCGCCCGCTCCAGTCGCCCGCCGGGATCGGCGAACTCAAGCCGTAGGTGAACTGAACGAACACGCCATCCGGCTGCATCAGCTCGAAGGCTTCGCCGAACAGCAGGGAGCGGATTTCGCGTGGCTGATTGAGCAGCGGCAGGCTCGAAACGATCGCCCGCACCGGCCGATCCGCGTAGCTCGCGAGCGTCTTCTTGAGGGCGTAAGCGTCGCCCTGAACGACCCGCACGCCGGCGAAACGCTCGGCCAGCAAAGTGCAGAAGTTGGAATCGTATTCCACCAGCAGCAGATTGGCGGGCGCAACGCCGCTCTCGATCAAGGCTTTGGTGACAGGCCCGGTGCCTGGCCCCAATTCAACCACCAGTCCCTCGCGCGCCGGACCGATCGCGCGCGCCATCGCCTGCGCGAGGCGACGCCCCGATGGGGAGACGGCGCCGGTCAAACGGGGGCTTTGCATCAGGGTCTTGAGAAACCGGGTCTGGTCCTTGAACGATGCGACCCGCTTGCGGCCAGACTTGAGGCGTTCCGCCATCGAGCGCGCCTTAATGCGATTCGCCATTTTGGCTCCGGTTTGAGGGGCCGCGAGCGGCGAACGATCATAGCGTCTTCGAGCGAAGTGGGCGCCGGCTCGCGTGAAGAAGACGCGTCAAATCAAAAAATTCAGCCCAGGCCTTCAAAGAATTCTTTCATCTTGGCGAAGAAGCCAGCGCTTTCCGGGTGAGTCTTGTTCGACGATTCGGTCTCAAATTCCGCCAGCAATTCGCGCTGGCGCCGCGTCAGGTTCTGCGGCGTTTCGACGTTCGCCTGGATGTAGAGATCGCCGTAATCGCGCGAGCGCAACGTCGGCATGCCCTTGCCGCGCAATCGCATCTGCTTGCCCGATTGGGTCCCCTCAGAAATGCGCACCTTGGCGTCGCCGCCGTCGATCGTGCGCACCGAGAATTCGCCGCCAAGCGCAGCTTGAACCATCGAGATAGGGACGCGGCAATAAAGATCCGCGCCGTCGCGCTGGAAGAACGGATGCGGCTTAATCGACAGGAAAATATAGAGATCGCCCTGCGCGCCGCCGCGCTGGCCGGCCTCGCCCTCGCCGCTGAGACGGATGCGCGTGCCGTCCTCGACGCCTGCGGGTACGTTGACCGAAAGCGTGCGCTCGCGCGTCACGCGGCCCGAACCGTTGCAGCGATCACATGGGTTTTCAATGATCTGGCCGCGACCCTGACACGTCGGGCATGTCCGCTCGATCGCGAAAAAACCTTGCTGGGCGCGAACCCGACCGTGACCCGCGCAGGCCTTGCAAGTTTGCGGCCGCGAGCCCGCTTTGGCGCCAGAGCCGGCGCAGCTTTCGCATGTCACCGCGGTGGGGAGTTTGATCGAGGCGACTTTACCGTGAAACGCTTCTTCGAGGGTGATCTCGAGATTGTAGCGCAGATCGGCGCCGCGCTCCTTGCCCGACCCGCCGCGCGCGCCGGTGCGCCGGCCCATCATATCGCCGAAGAGATCGTCGAAAATATCCGACATGGAGGAGGCGAAGCCGTCGCCCATTCCCGCGCCGCCCTGCTCGAAGGCGGCGTGGCCGTAGCGGTCGTAAGCCGCCCGTTTCTGCGAGTCGCTGAGGTGCTGATAGGCCTCGTTCAATTCCTTGAAACGAGATTCCGCCTGCTTGTCGCCGGGATGGCGGTCCGGGTGGCACTGCATCGCCGCCTTGCGAAATGCCGCCTTCAGGTCAGCGTCGCTGGCGCTCTTGCCGACGCCCAGGGTTTCGTAAAAATCGCGCTTGGCCACGTCAGATCTGGTCCATTTCGTCTGAAGCGGTTTGCGGAGATCGCGCCCCTGCGCCCCAATCCCGACTCGCGCTTTTTGGCCCTGTCACTGCGGCCTAGATATTCGCGCTGACTCAAAGACGCAAGGAGTCCCTTCTCCCGCCAGCGGGAGAAGGTGGCGCGAAGCGCCGGATGAGGGCTGCCGCGCCAAACACCCTCACCCCAACCCTCTCCCGCATAGCCCGTCGTAAGACTGGCGTTCTTCCGAACGCCCTTTGCGGGAGAGGGGGCGCGCTTTGCTTACGCCGACTTCTTCTTGTCGTCGTCGACTTCCTTGAACTCGGCGTCGATGACGTCGTCCTTGTTTTCGGCGCCGCCATGCGCCGCGCCGTCAGCCGGAGCGGCGCCCGCCGCCTGCTGCGCCTTGTACATGGCTTCCCCCAGCTTCATCTGCGCCTGCATCAAGTCGTTGGTGCGCGCCTTGACCGCCTCGACATCCTCGCCCTGAAGCGCGGTCTTGAGGGCGGCAATCGCGCCTTCGATCGTCGTCTTGTCGGCGGCGGAGACCTTGTCGCCATATTCCTTCAGCGACTTCTCGGCGTCATGGGTGAGCGATTCCGCGCTGTTCTTGGCGTCGACCATCTCGCGCCGCTTCTTGTCCTCGGCGGCGTTCACTTCGGCGTCTTTCACCATCTTGTTGATGTCGGCTTCGGAGAGGCCGCCCGAGGCCTGGATGCGGATTTGCTGTTCCTTGTTGGTCGCCTTGTCCTTGGCGGTGACGTTGACGATGCCGTTGGCGTCGATATCGAAGGTGACTTCGATCTGCGGCACGCCGCGCGGCGCCGACGGCAGGCCGACGAGGTCGAACTGGCCAAGCGCCTTGTTATCGCCAGCCATTTCGCGTTCGCCCTGAAAAACCCGGATCGTCACGGCCGTCTGATTGTCTTCAGCGGTCGAGAACACCTGGCTCTTCTTGGTGGGGATCGTCGTATTGCGATCGATCAGGCGGGTGAATACGCCGCCCAGAGTCTCGATGCCGAGGGACAATGGGGTCACGTCGAGCAACAGCACGTCCTTGACGTCGCCCTGCAGCACGCCGGCCTGGACCGCCGCGCCGATGGCGACGACTTCGTCGGGGTTGACGCCCTTATGCGGCTCCTTGCCGAAGAACTGCTTAACGATTTCCTGCACCTTGGGCATGCGCGTCATGCCGCCAACGAGAATGACTTCGTCGATCTGACCGGCCGCGAGGCCGGCGTCCTTCAACGCCTTGCGGCACGGCTCGACCGTGCGCTGCACGAGATCGTCGACCAGCGCCTCATATTTGGCGCGCGTCAGCTTGAGCGCCAGATGTTTGGGGCCGCTCGCGTCGGCGGTGATGTAGGGCAGGTTGATGTCGGTCTGGATCGCCGAGGACAGCTCGATCTTGGCCTTCTCGGCCGATTCCTTCAGACGCTGGAGCGCCAGCTTGTCCTTGGTCAGATCGATGCCCTGTTCCTTCTTGAACTCGGCCGCCAGATATTCAACGAGGCGCATGTCGAAGTCTTCGCCGCCGAGGAACGTGTCGCCGTTGGTGGACTTTACCTCGAACACGCCGTCGCCGATTTCAAGGATCGACACGTCGAAGGTGCCGCCGCCAAGGTCGTAGACGGCGATCGTGCCAGCCTTCTTCTTGTCGAGGCCGTAGGCGAGAGCGGCGGCTGTCGGCTCGTTGATGATGCGCAGCACTTCGAGACCGGCGATCTTGCCGGCGTCCTTGGTCGCCTGACGCTGGGCGTCGTTAAAGTAGGCGGGGACGGTGATGACGGCCTGCGTCACTGTCGATCCCAAATGCGCTTCGGCCGTCTCTTTCATCTTTTGCAGGATGAAGGCGGAAATCTGCGAGGGCGAATATTGCTTGCCGTCAGCGGTCACCCAGGCGTCGTTGTTGGCGCTCTTGATGATCTTGTAGGGCACGAGACCCATGTCCTTCTTGGTCATGGGATCGTCGAACGAACGTCCGATCAGGCGCTTGATCGCGAAGAAGGTGCGTTCCGGGTTGGTGACGCCCTGGCGCTTGGCGGGCTGGCCAACCAGGCGCTCGCCGTCGTCGGTAAACGCCACGATCGACGGCGTGGTGCGCGCGCCTTCCGAATTCTCGATCACCTTGGGGGTCGAGCCTTCCATGACCGCAACGCAGGAATTTGTCGTTCCAAGGTCAATGCCAATAACTTTAGCCATTGTTTACTTCCTCATTTCCTAGCGAGACCGCGAGGCCCCGAAGCGGCCAGGCTCTGGATTGAGCGCTTATCGCCATATACGGTCAAAAGCGCCCCATCCGGTCCCCGATAGGGTGTTAAAAAAGGTCTGCAGGCCGTCGTCTCGGTGAATTCGTCCCGCAGCGATGGGCGGTATATAAGTGGGGCGCCGGCGGGGCGCAAGGCGCGAGCACCCCTGCCGCGGGGCAAGTTTTTGCGGATCGGCGCCCGCCCGAAACCCCCGCCGATGGGCTGCCGGCCAGCGGCCTGGCTGGCAAAACTAGCTTCCCCTTTTGCCGCTCTCGCCGTATTGGTTTTGCATGCAGCGAATGCTCATTACAATTCTGCTCGGATTGCTCGCCTGGGCTGGCCCCGCGGCGGCGCAACTGGCGCTGCCGGGAGCCGTGGCGCCCAGCGCGGCCGGGTCGGTCGAGAAACTCTATAAGCCGAAGAAAGCGGTTCGGGCCGGCCCGCGGCCCGCGCCCCGCATCTCGACAATTGTCGGGCGTCCGCTTTTGCTGAACGGCGGCGCGGGGCTGTTGCAATTTTCGGCGAAGGGCAACGCGTTGCGCGTCGAGAAATTCAAATTGATCGGCGAAGTCATTTCCGACGCGACGCAGCAATGCAGCATCGACGTGGTTGGCGCCATGCCCATCGAGACAAAGGGCCTGGCCAAACCGGATGGCCTGGCGCGTTTCGCGGCGGACATTCCCTCCTGCGCTTTTACGTTTGATGTTCTCGACGGGGCGGTGTTGTCGCCGCCTCAAACCGAAGCCTGCGTCTTCAAGGCGGCCGATTGCCAAGCCAGCCCGGCGGGCCTCTGGGGCCCGGACGGCGCCAGTCTGGCAAAAGATACCAAGACGATCGAACACTCGCGAGCCCGCGCCGAGAGCGAGATGGTGGCGAGTTTCAAGGAGCTGGAAGCCCGTCTGAAGGACGCTTCCAAGGCAAAGGACGTGGCCCGCGATCAGGCCGGCTTCTCCTCGCAGCGCGAAGAAGCCTGCCGGGACTATTCGCATGAGGCCGCCCACGGTTTCTGCGCAACCAGACTGACGGAAGCCCGGGCCGCCTACCTGCGCGCGCGCGGCGAAGAACTACCGCAAGTCGCCAAGGCGCGCTGAAGACGCTCACTGGCGCCGCGGTCATCAACAAGCATTTGCGCTGGAGGCAAGGTCATCATCTGGCCCAAAGATTCGATTCGTGTAAAATTGGATGCTAAAGGTGCGCACCCTATGCGCTGCCCGCAATTTTTACTTGTCCAGGAACGAATGATGCGACCCGAAAAGTCCGCCCAGCGATCTGCATCGCCCGACGAGGCGCAAGGTCATCTCGTGCCCGTCGCTTCCGCGCCGGTAAACGCCAACGGCTCAGACCCGGCGCGAACCATCGAACAGGTCCGCGAACTGCTTTTCGGCGAGACGAAACGCGCCAGCGAAGCATCGCTGAACGCGCTCGACGCCAAGGTCGACGCCAAAATTGACGCTCTTACGGCGACAATGAATGCGCGATTCTCCGAAGTCGAAACCCGGCTCGCCGATCTGGCGCGCGAGGCCGAACGCGCGCAGGCAACGACGATCGACGACATCGGCAGCGCCATAGCGCAGCTTGGCGCCAGCATCCGCAACATGAGCGGCGTGCGAAAGGCCAACTAAAATGGCCGCGCCGGGCGGGCAGGCAGGGGAAATAGACAAACTCAAAGCCCTGCTTTTCAGTCCGGAATCGGCTCGCCTGGCCGCCGCGGAAGCGCATATCGACGCGCTCGAAAGCCGTGTCGGGGACGCCCCGCGCCTTGAAGCGGCGACGGCGGAAATTCTTGTCGATGCGCTGCGCCGCGCCGAAGTCGCGCAACATCGCGAACTTGCCGCGGCGATAGCCCCCGTCGTGGTCGCCGCGATCCGCAGCGAAATCCACAATTCAAAAGACATGATGGTCGAGGCGCTTTACCCGATCACCGGACGGCTGGTGGCGGCGGCGGTCGCCAATGCGTTCCGCGAACTCATCGAATCCATCAACCGCCGCCTCGACGCGCTGGTCTCGACCAATCAATGGAAGCTGCGGGTCAAATCGCTGACCAGCGGGCGGCCTATGGCGGAAATCGCGCTTTCGCAGGCGATGGGCGCGAACTTTCAGCGCATCCTGCTGTTCGAACGCGGTAGCGGCATTCTGCTGTCGAACTGGAGCGCCAATGCGGGGCGCGCCGAAAACCCCGAACTCATCAGCGGCATGATTGCCGCGATCAGCGAATTCGCCGCCAGCGTGCTATCCAGTCAGCACGGGGAATTGCGCACGCTCGACCTTGGCGCAAGCCAGGTGTTTTTGAGGGCTTCGTCGCAAATCGTCCTGGCGGCCGAAACTGCCGGCGATCTCAGCCGTAACGATCAGCATGCACTCGATGCCGCGTTCCTTGACCTGGTTGACCGGCATGATCGCGGCGAGACGATCGGACCCGCGGACCTTGCGGCGCTGGGCGAGCATTTCGGCGAGCCAGGTTCCGTCGACGCCAGGGCCGGCAAGTCGATGGTGGGCATCGCGGCTGCCGTGCTCGCGCTGCTTGTCGGATTGGCGCTGATTATTCCGATCCTGCATTGGCAGCGCGAAGCGGCAATCGCGCGGGCGCTCGAACGCGTCCGCGCGGCGAACCCGGCGCTGCGCGCCTATCCCCTGCACTATGAAGTCGACAACTCGGCCGGAAAGGTTTTGCTGCAGGGACTCGCTGGATCGCCCGCGGACGCGGCGAAGGCTATCGCCGCGGTGACTGCCGGCGCGACGCCTTACCAGGTGATCCCCGACATCGCGATCGTTGCGAGCGAGGCGCAACTCCAGGCGTCGGCGGCGCAAGCGAGCGCATTGAAGGCGCGAATTCAGGACTTGGAGAGCCGGACGGCGGCCGCGCTGACTGAAATACGCGGGGAGTTGAAGTCCGGCATTGCCGGCAAGTCATCGGACGTAGCGGCTGTTGGCGGCGCTGTTGAAGCCTTGTCGGCGCGTTTGGCCGAGACGCAAGCGACCCAATCCGCAGGGCTTGAGACCGTGCGCCGCGACATGAGCGCGCGAATCGCCGATAAGGGCAACGCCGTTAGCGCTCTGGCGACCGACCTCCAAGCCATTAAGTTGGCGGCGGACCAGCAGGCGCAGGCAAATACCGCCAGGATTGAAGCGTTGCGCGGCGAATTCGAAAATCGCGGCAAGACCGACGACGCCCGGCTGATGTGGACCGAACAGCTCGTCGCCGCGACGACCGCGCGGATCGATCCGCTCGCCGCCGGCCTCGATGCCGCCAACAAGAAGATCGCCGCGTCGAATGACGCCCTGGCGAAATTGGCGATGCCCGCCGCGACGACGCAAGATCAGTTCCTCACCGCAATAACCGGCATCGCAATTTTCTTCACGACGCTGGACGATTTCGTCAGCCCCGAGCAGGCAAATGCCCATCTTGACGCGATCGCCGCGGCGTTGACCCGAACCGGCGAGGGCATCCGCGTCGTGGGCTACGCCGACGACACCGGCGGTCCGACCTTGAACGCCGAAAATTCGCGCAAGCGCGCCGCGAAGGTGACGCGCCTGCTGATCGAACGCGGCGTGCGCCCAAACAAGATTGTTTCGGTCGCCCGCGCCGCGCAATTGCCGATCGCCGACGCAGGATCGCCCGGGCATGCGCGCAACCGCCGCGTCACGTTCGAGCCGCTGCTGAGCGACGAGATCGCGCCGTGAGCTTGAGCGCCAAAATCCTGCTTCTTGGCGATATCGGCGTGGGAAAATCCTCACTTGCGCGGCGCCTGGTGTTCGACCGTTTCGACAGCGCTTACAAAACGACGATCGGCGTCGACGTTTTGACCCATGATGTCGATTGCGCGGGACAGACGCTGCGGATGATCCTGTGGGATACCGATGGCGACTTCGGCCAGCACATCTTTGACACGGTCTACGCGCGCGGCGCTTCCGGCGCCATCATTGTGTCGGATGCTTCAAGGCCGACGACAACTTTGAAGATGGCCAATTTGGCGCGAGGATTCGCCAATCGTTTTCCTGGCCGCCCCTCTTGCAGCGTGATCAACAAGATCGATCTGGTGCCGGGCGACAGGGCCGCCATTGCGGGCGGCCTGGGGGCGGATGAAACGCTTTATTCGAGCGCGCTGACCGGCGAAGGCGTCAACGCGCTGTTTGCCGCCATCGGCTCGGCGATTATCCGGCGCAGTCTCTAACGGCCGAGTCTTCAAGCGTCGCGCCGCGATCATGCGGCGCCGCGGCGACGCTCGTTCTCGCCAGCGACTGCTTGGGGAGGCAAAGGGTCATTGACGCAAAGGCGCGATTGTCGTCTCGCGTCCAATCGGCCTCCACTTCTATGCCGCAAGCTTGCGCGAGAGGATGCAGTTTCCTGAAAATATTGCGCATCGTGATATGCGCGGGCGCGCGTTCAATCGCCCCGGCGTCTGAAGCCTTGGTCAGCACCACGGCCAGCCGCGCTTCATGCCCCGGGTCCCAGGTCAGAAACTCGAGCTTGTCGTTGGGCTGGCGAACTTCCGACCATGTCGCCAGCAACGCGTCGAGCAACTGACGCAAGGCTGTTGCGGCGGGTTTGACGAGGATCGGAGCGCTTCCCGTTTGGGCCGAAATGGTCTTGATTCCGCCTGCAAAGCAGTCGCGCGCGAAGTCCTCGACGGCCTCGTTCAGATTCGCCGCTCTGGGCGCGAGGGTGGCGCTGTTAGACATTTTCAGACACTCCGCGAGTTCGCCCTTCAGCACATTGAGTTCGTCGACGACATCGAACGCGACCGCGGCGGAGTCGCCCGCCTCGCTGGCAAAGTGAGTTGCAGAGGCAAATCCCGCCAACTGCCAAATCGCCGACCCAACACGCTCGACAACGGGCGGGATCAAACTGGCGGCGCTGGCGACGCGGTGCAGTTGCGCGGTCTTTTCGCCCAACGCCCGCAGCAACCGATCTTCGCTATGACGTGCGCGTTCAAGTGCAAGGATCGTGTTGTCCAGAATACTTGCCGACAGGTCGTCCTGATTAACGAACGACCAGGCGCGCGCCGCTTGAACCCCGCCGGCGGCGTCATGCATTTCGCGATTGCCTGTGATGAGGACCTTGAAACGCCGGGTAAGCGCTTCAATCGCCGCGCATTGTTGTGGATCGAGAGCAGCGCCCAAGTGCAACAGAACCAGATCGATGGCCGCATCGCCTTCGCGACAGGCAAAGCTTCGCAATGTTCCGCGATAGACGACGCTGATGCTTCCCAAGGTCGAGCCGCTGACAACGCTCTCCAATCGCGCAAGGCTGGCGGCGTCGGCGAGGATAGCGATGGCGCGGCCTCGCGGCATCGCAATGTTTGCTGGAAACAGCTGGCGGGTGGCGCGCATGAAGGCAACTCGTTTGAGACGCTCTCATTTCGCGGATATTCAGCGCGAATGCGCGTGCTCAAAGTCATGCTGTCGCATGACGAAAGTCATGGTCGCCGTAGGGCGGCAACGCGCAAGGGCGTTGTCAGCGGGCGCCGCCGAGCGCCTTGATCGCGAGCTCGGTGCGGCTGCGCGCATGCAGCTTCGACAGGATATTGCTGACGTGGTTCTTCACCGTTCCCTCGGCCAGATCGAGCGCGCGGCTGATATCGCGGTTGGATTTGCCGGCGCCGATCAATTCCAGAATGGCGCTTTCCCGCTCGGTCAATTTCTCCTGAGCGGCGTCGAGCGCGGGCGCTGTTCGGGGTTTCTTGATACGGCGAAAATCCTCGATCACCCGGCGCGCGATCTGCGGCGACATCCGCGATTGACCGCGCGCCGCGTCCTTGACCGTCGCGACGATCTCGCTCTCCTCGGTGTCCTTGAGCAGATAGCCGATCGCGCCGGCGAGAATGGCGTCGAAGATGAGATCGTCGGTGTCGAACGTCGTCAGCATGACGATGCGCGTTTCCGGCTGCTCGCGATTGATCTGCCTGGCGGCTTCGATGCCGTTGAGGCGGGGCATCTTGATATCGAGCAGCGCGACGTCAGGGCGCCAGGCCCGCGCCATCGCCACGGCTTCGGCGCCATCCGAGGCCAGACCGACCAGATCGACATCGCCGTCCTTTTCGAACAGGCCTGCGAGCGCGCGCCGAATAAGCGGCTGATCCTCCGCGATCAGCAGGCGGATCTTGTCTTTGGTCATCGAACGCCTCGTGGCGGCGCGCCAGGACCGGGCGCCAGTCTGGCTGGATAGTTAAACGCATTGCTCGCGTGACGCGAGCAAAAATGAACTGCCGTCAGCGCGGCGGAATCGCCAGGGTCAGCCGCAACCCAAGGCCGGGCGCGCTTTCGATTTTCAGCGTCCCGCCAGCGTTTTGGGCTTGTTCGTGCATGCCAACGAGGCCGTAGTGACCGCTGCGCTCGGTGTTTGGATCGAAGCCGATGCCGTCGTCGGCGATATCAAGCACGTGCGTCGAACCTTCGAGCTTTGTGGCGATCGTAACGTTGCGCGCGCCCGAATGCAGCGCGATATTGCGCAGGGCTTCGCGGGCGACGCGCAGCGCGGCGCTGGCTTGCTGTGGCGAAAGCGCCGAGAAATCGTTGTCGAGCCGAACCGCGACGTTCATGCCGGCGCCCGTCCGCAGTTTGTGCGCCGCCTCTTCAAGAGCGGGGCCCGGGCCGTCGGGCAGGTCGAAACCGCCGCGGATCTCGCCGACCGCTTGTCTTGCGGTGCGCAATCCCTCGCGCGCTTCCGCCTCCGCCGCCGCGAGCTCGTCGCGCAGCGCGCCTTCGCGGCTTGCGCGCTTGAGCAGGGTCAGGCGCGCCATAAGATTGACGATCGCATGGATTAGCGTGTCGTGCAGATCATGGGCGATGCGCAGCCGCTCCTGCGCCAGCGCTGAAAACTTCGCCTCTTCGTAGGCCCGCTCGACTTCGGCGCGCAGGCGGCGGCTCTCGGTGATATCGCGCCCGACCGCCTGGAACTCGGGAGGCCCATCGTCGTCGCCCAACCAACGAACTTCCCACCAAAGCCAGGCCGTGCCGCCGGCCCGGTCGCGCGCCGGCTGTTCGAACGACGCGGCCCCACGCGCGCACATGTCGGGCTTCCACGGATTGTCAGCCTGCGGCAATGGCAATATTTCACGAATGGAGCGACCCGTCGCGCCGCCGATTTCGATCCCGAGCAGATGTCCGGCGGCGCCGTTGACGAAAGCGATGCTGAGATCGGCGTTGAGCCGCACGACAGCATCGCGGGTCGTCTCGACAATGTCGCGATACAACGTCGCGGAGATTGCCGAGCGCGCCGCCGCCGCGGCCGCCTGTTGCCGCAAGACCTGTCTTTCCCGCCGCTCCTGCACGATCAGGCGATCCAGCTGCCGCGCGCCCTCGTCGGGAAAAGTGAGGATGATGAAATGCCGTGTCGCCGGATTCCAGGCGATGGAGATGCTGACGCTTTGCCCGGCAAATTCCGCCATGTGGACCGAGGGCAGGGTCAGCGGCGCGGCTTCACCGAGCATGAGGCCGGCGAAAGTCTCCTCCATGCCGAACAGTATGGGGCCTGAACAAATTGGCAACCCATTGCGCGGGAGCCATTCCGCGAGAGGGCCGAGATGCTCGACCACGATAAGCTGCTCGTCGACAAGCCCGAGGCCGACCCGCCCGAGCGCCATCATATGGGCAAAGTCGGCGTCCGGCGGCAGCGTGATTGCGGGCGAGGGCGAAACGCTCATCGGCGGGCGCGAGGGCGCTGGAGAAGCCGTCGCCAAAGCTGATCGTCCGCGCAAAAATGATAAGGCATGGCAAGCATAATGGCGGAGGAAACCTTCCAGGCAAGTTCGGGGAAGCTTTTTCCGTCGACTTTATTTTTTATTTAACCTCATATAGCGTCGCGCCTGTTCCGCGTCGAAGCGCTGAATTTTTCACCGTCGAACGCATTTTGTGAATTAGGGGGATATTTATGCTTAAGGAATTTAAAGACTTTGCCATGAAGGGCAATGTCGTCGACCTAGCGATCGGCGTGATCATCGGCGCGGCGTTCAGCAAGATCGTCGGATCACTGGTCGAGGATATTATCATGCCAATTATCGGCATCTTCGGGAAGGCAGATTTTTCGAATTACTTCTTCCCGTTGTCGAGCGCTGTCACGGCAACAAATCTCGCGGATGCAAAAAAGCAAGGCGGGGTGTTCGCGTATGGCAATTTCGTCACAAATATAATCGGCTTTCTGATCGTCGCCGCCGTACTCTTCATGGTCATCAAGGCGATCAACAGCATGAAGAAGAAGGAAGCCAACTTGCCGCCCGCCGCTCCTCCGCCGCCCAGCGACGAAGTCGTGCTGCTGACGCAGATCCGCGACTCGTTGAAGCGCTAAGTTTATCGCGAACCCTCACCCCCGGCCCCTCTCCCGAAGGGGAGAGGGGAGAAGTTTGTTCCGCGGCTCTTGCAACCCTCGGCGCATTCGGCGATGACGCCGCAATGGATCATGTGACACAACGCGACAGGCCCGCCGCGATCAATCCGCTCATGCGCGATCTCACTGAGAGCGGCATCGTTGAAGTCTTCAACTATGGCCGCGACCGCCAGGGGCTGATCCCGCTGTGGGTTGGCGAGGGCGATTTGCCGACGCCCGACTTTATCGTCGAGGCCGCGAAACAATCGCTGGCGAAAGGTGAAACCTTCTACACCCACCAGCGCGGCGCCCCCGAACTGCGCGCCGCCATCGCTGGCTATATGACCTGCGTCTACGGCGCGGCGCCCAGCGGCAAGCCGTTCGAACCCGAACAGTTCTACGTGACGATAGGCGGCATGCATGCGCTGCAGATCGCGCTGCGTCTCATCGCCGGCCCGGGCGATGAGGTCTTGATCCCCAGCCCCGCGTGGCCCAACTTTCGCGGCGCGATCACGTTGACTGGCGCCCACGCCCTCGACGTTCCCATGACGTCGGGCGCGCGCTGGGCTCTCGACGTCGAGCGCCTCGCGGCAAGTGTCACGCCAGCGACGCGGGCGATCATCATTAACTCGCCGGGCAATCCGACGGGGTTCACCGCGACGCCCGAGGAACTCGTGGCCATATTGGCGCTGGCGCGCCGGCACGGGCTGTGGATCATCGCTGACGAAATCTACGGACGCTTTGTCTTCAATGGCCCACGCGCGCCGTCTTTTCACGATGTGATGGACGCGGAGGATCGCATCCTGTTCGTCCAGACGCTCTCCAAGAATTGGTCGATGACCGGGTGGCGCGTCGGCTGGCTGGAAGCGCCGCCGGAATTGGGCGCAACAATCGAAAATCTCGTGCAATACACGACGTCGGGCGTGCCGCTGTTCAACCAGCGCGCCGCGACCGCCGCGATCGACCACGGCGAGGAATTCATCGCCGCGCAGGTGGCGCGCACGCGCGAAAGCCGCGATATCATCTGCGGCGGGCTGGCGAAAACCGGCCGCGTGCGTTTTTCCTGGCCCGATGCAGCGTTCTATCTTTTCTGCGCCATCGACGGCATCGCCGACACGCGGGCGCTGGCGTTCCGTCTTGTCGACGAAGCAGGCGTCGGCGTCGCGCCGGGTTCAGCGTTTGGCGCCGGCGGCGAGGACTATGTCCGGCTCTGCTTTGCCCGCTCGCCCGAGCAGATCCGCGAGGCGACGCGCCGCCTCGTCCATTGGCTCAAGCGCTGAAGTGGCGGGTTTTCGTTTCTCCGCCACTGCGCTTTCGCCAAAACTCATCGCACCGCAAGCGGTGACGCTTGGCGCCGGTCTGGCGGGCGGCGCGGCGCTTGCATGGTCTGGCGTTCCCGCCGGCTGGCTCTCGGGCGCGATGATCGGCGTCGGCATTCTCGCGGCGGCGGGCAAGGCGGCGCCGCTCGATAGCCGGCTGCGCAATCTCGCCATCGCGCTATCCGGCCTGGCGCTAGGATCGGGCGCGACGCCTGCCGCGCTTGGCGCGCTCGGCCGCCCTCGCCGCCTTCGCGGCGGCCGCCGCCTTCGCCGGGCTGGCCAGCAAGCTGATCGACGTGCCCTTCGCCGAAGCGATTGCCGCATTCGCGCCGGGCGGGCTGGAGGCGATGACGATGATGGCCTTCGCCCTCGGCCTCGATCCGCTGTTCGTCGGCTCGCACCATTTCGCCAGGTTTTTGCTGATCAGCGTGGGGCTGCCGGTGGTGACGCGGCGGATGCGGAAGGGCTGAGGCGGGACAAAGCTTGGAAATTGCTGCCTTTTCGACGGGGACGGGCCGTCGGGGTGGGTTTGTCCGCCGAAATGCGCGGATCGAGACCGACAGAGAAAATAAGAAGCGGTTTTGAGCGCATTCGATGCCGGTATAAAGGCGGTTGCGCAAACCTAGCAGACCGTGCGAAAACGCTTTGGAAAAGTTCGGGTTTGCGGATTCCGTTTGCGCTGTTGTCTTGCTAGAATCTGGCATGGCGCACATTCCCGGCTT
>JAYUFK010000235.1:0-12272 GCA_043739325.1 Methylocapsa sp.
ACCGCTGGATCGAGGATGCGCCTGCGATGGTGCCTGGCACCGTGATGGCCTACCGCCAGGCCAACCCCGACAAACGCAAACTCATCGTTGATTATCTGACGACCTTGAAACCTTAAGCCTTTGCACGTTGCCTGATGCCGCCGGCAAACCTGGTCCAAACCGGCACTGCCGTTAAAAAAACAGCCGTTTGAGACGCCGTCAAAAACACCCATCCGAGGAGGAACGCCATGAGTGATCCGCAATCCACGCAGCCAACGACCGAACCGTCCGACGTAGATCGGCGTCAGTTCCTGGCGGGGTCGGCTGCTGGCGCTGTCGCCTTGATGACCGTCACCACGTCGGCCGTCATCCACACGTCGGAAGCCTGGGGCCTTGAGACGACCGGGCTCAAGCCCGAGCAGATGCGCACGCTGATCAAGATGGCGCGCGATATCTTCCCCCACGACAAGATCGCCGACAAATTCTACGCGATTGCCTGCAAGCCCTATGGCGAGAAGGCCGCCGCCGACCCCAAGCTGAAGGCCCTGATCGATGTCGGCCTGAAGCGTATCGATGACACGGCGATGGCCGCCCACAAAGTGCCGTATGCCGCCGTGGGCTGGGAGGCCCAGCGGGTCGCGATTTTGAAAAAAGTCGCCGATGGCGGGCTCTTCAAGAAGCTCCGCGGCGATCTCGTGGTGTCGCTTTACAATCAAAAAGACGTCTGGCCGGTGTTTGGCTACGAGGGCGAAAGCGCCTCCAAGGGCGGCTACATCAAGCGCGGTTTCGACGATATCAATTGGCTCTGAATGCAGCGGTGATGACACGCCCAACCCCATAAAAAACTTCGGAGGAACACATGGCTGCGAAATTCGAATTGACCGACGATTCAGTCGTCGTCGTTATCGGCTCGGGCGCTGGCGGCGGCACACTCGCGACCGATCTTGCGCTCAAAGGCGTCAAGGTTGTCTGCCTGGAGGCTGGCAAACGGCACGAAATCGAGGACTTCATCAACGACGAGTGGGGCTCCTTTGGCCAGCTCGCCTGGACCGACATGCGCACCACGTCGGGCTCCTGGCGCGTCGCCCGCGATTTCCCCAACCTGCCGGCTTGGATCGTCAAGGCGGTCGGCGGCTCGACGGTCCATTGGGCCGGGGCCTCGCTGCGGTTCCAGGAGCACGAGTTCAAAACCAAAACGACCTATGGTGCTCTGCCCGGCGCCAACCTGCTCGACTGGCCGATCACGCTTTCTGAGATGGACCCCTATTACACCAAGGCCGAAGACCGGATGGGCGTGACGCGGACCAACGGCATCGCGGGGCTGCCCAGTTCCAACAATTTCAAGGTCTTTGAAGCGGGCGCGAAAAAGGTCGGCTACAAGGAAGTTCATTCCGGCCGCATGGCGATCAACTCCGCGCCGCGCGATGGACGCGGCGCCTGCCAGCAGATCGGCTTCTGCTTCCAGGGCTGTAAGTCGGGCGCGAAATGGTCGACGCTCAACGCCGAAATTCCCAAGGGCGAAGCAACCGGCAATCTCGAAGTGCGGCCTAACAGCCAAGTCATCAAGATCGAACATGACGCGTCGGGCAAGGTCACCGGGGTCGTCTATGCCGACAAGGACGGCAAGATGCAGCGCCAGAAGGCGCGCATCGTCGCGGTCGCTGGTAACTCGCTGGAAAGCCCGCGCCTGCTGCTGAATTCCGCGTCGAGCCTGTTCCCCGATGGCCTCGCCAATTCGTCCGGCCAGGTCGGACGCAACTACATGCGCCACATGACGGCGTCGGTATATGGCGTGTTCGAGAAGCCGGTGCGCATGTGGCGCGGCACGACGATGGCGGGCATCGTGCGCGATGAAGCGGCGCACGACACCAAACGCGGCTTCGTCGGCGGCTATGAGCTCGAGACGTTGTCGCTCGGCCTGCCGTTCATGGCGGCGTTCCTCAACCCCGGCGGTTGGGGCCGCGAATTCACCTCGGCGCTCGATTCCTACGAGAATATGGCGGGCATGTGGATCGTTGGCGAGGACATGCCGCAGGAGACCAACCGCATCACGCTCGATCCGGCCGCCAAGGATAAATTCGGCATGCCGGTGGCCAGCGTGCATTTCGACGATCACGCCAATGATGTCGCGATGCGCGATCACGCTTGGTCGCGCGGCAAGGCGATTTATGAGGCGGCGGGCGCCACCAATGTGCTCCCGACGCCGCCGTATCCCTCGACGCATAATCTGGGCACCAACCGCATGTCCGACAAGGCGCGCGACGGCGTGGTCAACGCGCATGGCCAGGCGCATGACGTCAAAAACCTGTTCGTGTCGGATGGCTCGCAGTTCACCACCGGCGGCGCCGAAAATCCGACGCTGACGATTGTCGCGCTGGCGATCCGCCAAGCCGATTATATCGCCGAGCAAATGGGCAAGAAGACGATCTGAGCGTAATCCCCTCTCCCGCTTGCGGGAGAGGGCCGGGGCGAGGGCGCGGGCCGCAACGCGACCGGCGGAAGGACCCTCATCCGGCGCTTCGCGCCACCTTCTTCCGCAAGCGGGCGAAGGGGTTCGCGCCTTCCGCGCTATTGCGCCTCCCGCTTCATCGCCGCCTTGGAGTCTTCCTTTCATGGCCTACTACACCCAAGAAAATCACGGCCCCTACGAAATGTTCGATCTCGGCGATTTCGCGCTGGCCTCCGGCGAAAAGCTCAACGCCTGTCAGCTCGCTTATTCGACTTTTGGGACGCTGAACGCCGCCAAGGACAATGCGGTTCTGATCACCACCTGGTGGTCCGGCACAAGCAAGATCATGGAGACGACGTACACTGGCGCCGGACGCGCGCTGGATCCGGCGAAGTATTTCATCATCATCGCCAACCAGCTCGGCAGCGGCGTCTCGACTTCGCCCAACAACGCCAATGCGGGCCAGGCCAAAGCCAAGTTTCCGCGGCTCGCCATCGCCGACGACGTGTGCGCCCAGCATCGCCTCGTGACCGGAAAGTTCGGCATCAGGCAACTGGCCCTCGTGTTCGGCGGATCGATGGGCGCGCAGCAAACCTATGAATGGGCGGTGCGCTATCCCGAAATGGTCAAGCGCATCGCGGCGCTCGCTGGCACAACGCGATGCAGCGATTATTCGCGACTGTTCAGCCAGACTTTACGCGAGGCGATGACCAGCGATGCGGGTTTTAACACCGGCGAATATGGCGAATCCAGCGAGGTTGCCGAAGGCCTGAAGCGTGTCGCGACGCTGATGTCGGTGAGCGGATGGTGCCCCGAATTCTATCGCCATGAAATATGGAAGACCCTCGGTTTCGCCAGCGTGCCGGAATTTAAGACAAATTTCATGGAGGGCTATTTCGCGCCGATGGACCCCAATGTTCTCATCACCGAAATTACGAAATGGCAAGGCCATGACGTCGCGCGCCCGCACGGTGGCGATCTCGCGAAGACGCTGGGCTCGATCAAGGCGAAAACGCTTATCTTGCAAATCGAGAATGACCTGATGTTCCCGCTCGATGGCTGCCGCGACGATCAAGAGATGATTCCCGGCGCGCAATTATGCGTGATCAAAAGCCGCTGCGGTCACCTCGGCCTGTTCGCCATCGAGCCGGATTATTCCACGCAATTCGACCACAATGTCGGCGAATTGCTGGCGTCTTAGCGAGCGGGGGGGAGGATTTATTGCTCTCCCTCGGATTGAGGAGGTTCGATGCTGACAAATTAAGCGATCTTTTTGCGCCGGTCGCTGAGCGACACTCGATGCGCGTATTTTCCGTATGACTCCCATTCCCAACCCACGCCGCGCCTCGCGCGAACTGGCGACACTTCTGGAGACCCCTTCGATGAACAAAAGACATCTGGCCGCCATCGGCCTTCTCACTCTTCTGGGCGCAAGCCCGCTCGCCGCTCAAAATGGCGAACCGACGCGCGTGCGCGGCGCGGTTGTGAGCCTTGATGGAGCAAACCTCGTCGTCCACCCCAAGTCCGGCGCCGACGTGACCGTGCATCTTGGCGACAATTGGAAAGCGGTCGGCGTCATCAAGGCGTCGATGGCCGACATCAAGCCGGGCGTTTTCATCGGCACGGCGTCGATGCCGCAGGCGGACGGCTCGCTCAAGGGCGTCGAGCTGCTGCTGTTTCCCGAGGCGATGCGCGGTTTCGCCGAAGGCCATTACGGCTGGGATGTGCAGCCCAAAAGCATGATGACCAATGCGACGGTCGCCAAATCGGTTGAATCGGTCGAAGGCCAGACGCTGACGTTGACCTACAAAGGCGGCGAGCAGAAGGTGGCGATCCCCAAGGACGCGCCAATCGTGACGCTTGGCGACGCGACCCAGGCCGACGTCAAGCCGGGCGCGATGGTGTTTGTTCCGGGGTCGAAGAAAGCCGACGGAACGATCGACGCTGCGCTGGTGATGGTCGGCAAGGACGGTGTCGTTCCGCCGATGTAAAGCGCGAGCGCAGGGGCGCGGCGCCTCTCAGGGACTGAGGGATTCTTCGCGCCTTCGGGCGCGAATGAACTCCAAGCCGCATGGCAATTTGAGCGCGAGAGGCGCTTGGGCGTCGATGACGCGCCAGAACGCCGCGACGTCGCTCAAAGGAACGCCCTGCTCGACTGCTTCGCAGGCGATTTCGGCAACGGTGCGCAGGTGATAGCCCGTATAGATCGGGCAGGTCACCTGGGCGCCGTGACGGTCGGCTAACGCGCGGCGCATCGCCTTTACGTCCATCGCCGCGCCAGCCGGCAAGCCGCGAATAAACGCGTCGATCATGCGCGGCGTCGGGACCAGCATGATCTCGCCTGCTTTCATGCCGGCAATCGAAATCGGCGCCGGCTTGATCGCGTGCGGCGTCGGATCGTCAAACTTCTCGCGCCAAGTTCTTGCGGCCATCGTTCGTCCCTCAAGGCGGCGCCAGCGGCAGGCAAAGATCGGTCAGCAGCTCGGTCGGCGGCATGGCGCCTTCACCCCCGGATCGGCCGCAACATCCGCATCAACACATCGCTGCGCCAGTAGAAATGGCGCCACAGCGCGCCGGCGACGAGCACGATCAGCACAATGCGGCTCAGCAGTTCATGCAGCCAGCCGAGCGAGGGCATCCAGAAATAGACGATCAGCCCGACGATCGCCGCGCCGATCATGTCGAGATAAAGCCCGACATGCACGGCGCTGGCGAGAAGGCGCAACGGCGCCGGCTCGGACGCCGGCGCTTCGGGCGCGCCCCATTGGCGCCGCAGCGCCAGCCGCCACAGAATTGCGCCGAGAATGGCGAGACCGGCGACGATGTGGATGGGAATCCACGCCCAGCTCGTGTCGCTCGCGCGCCCGTTGAGGCCAGCGTAGAACACGTGCGTCGTGCTATCGCCGGTGACGAAAAGAAATAGCACGAGCGCGGCTACCAGCCAGTGCAGGATGATTTGCGAGGTGCGGTAACCTGTCGGCGACTGACCCGTCATGAAATGCTTCCGATGAAACCGGGATTGTCTTGAAGAAAGCGAACCTAACCGTGCGCCGCGAATTGGCCAAGAGCCGATGCCCGACTTACGCCTAAAACGCCCGTCAGGTTCTCCGGGTTTACCGTGCCCGGCTTTCTGCGATAATCGTGTCAAAGCCTGCTGGAGAATGCGCCATGCCCAAGCACCTCATGTGGTTCGCCGCAGCGGTCTTCGCCTTATTCGCCGCCGGCGCGTCCGCCGAAACCTTGAAGCTGCCCGACAATCTCGCCGGCTTCAGCACCAGCGCTGGCGAGACCTACTTCGCTGAAAGCGACGTGCGTGAGGCCTACTTCCCGCTCGCCAGCAATTTCGTAACGCAAAAGACCCAGGCCTATTGCGGCGTCGCCAGCATCGTCATGGTGCTCAACGCGCTGGGCGTGCCGGCGCCGCCGGTTCCCGAGTACGATCCCTACCGCACGTTCACACAGGACAACGTGCTGACGGACAAGACCGACGCGATCCTGGCGCGCGGCGTGCTGGCTATGAAGGGCATGACGCTCGACCAGATCGGCGGCATCCTCGCCACGCAGCCGGTCGCGGCGGAAGTGCATCATGCGGCCGACTCGTCCGCCGACGATTTCCGCAAACTGGCGAGCTCCTCCCTCGGTCAGCCCGGCCATTTCGTCATCATCAACTATTTGCGCAAGGTCATCGGCCAGGAGCGCGGCGGCCATATCTCGCCGCTCGGCGCCTATGATTCCAAGGCCGACCGCTTCCTCGTTCTCGACGTCGCGCGCTACAAATACCCGCCTGTGTGGGTGAAGACGTCAGAACTGTTCGACGCGATGAACACCCAGGATTCGGACAACGGCAACAAGACCCGCGGGTTCGTGCTGGTTACGGCGGCGGGCGGCCAATAGCCGGGAGAGGCCCCGTCTGCGAAGCCTTAGCCATAGAGGGGCGACAACGCGACGCCCGTCGCTCCTGCCCCAATCCAGCCACAATTCGCGCGCTATGAGAATGAACGTTCATTCCCATAAGGCCGTCATGTCGTTTGTCCAGCCCTTAGCCGAAAAGCGCACCCCCGATTCCGAGCGCCGCATGCAAATCCTCGCCGCCGCCGAGCGGGCGTTCGTGCGACTTGGGTTTCACGTCACCAGTATGCAAAATGTCGCCGACGAAGCCGGCATGAGCGCCGGCAACCTCTACCGTTACTTCCCCTCGAAAGAGGCGATTGTCGAGGAATTGTGCAATTGCGACGCCGACGAGCGGGCCCGGCACTTTGCGGAAGTCGCGCAGCACGGCGACATCCTCGGTCTCGCATCCTTCGCCATTCGCGAGAAGCTGCTCGGCAAGCCAGTCGAGAAAACCAGAATGATCCTGGAAATCTGGTCGGAGGCCGCGCACAATCCCAGGATCGCCGCGATCAGCCGCGCGATGGACGCCAATGTGCGCGCCGGCCTGACCGTGCTGTTCGCCGCCGCCAAGGCGCGCGGCGAGATCGCTGCAAGCGTCGACCCGGACTTTGCCGCGCGGGTGATGATCACCCTGGTGGCCGGCCTGTTCAAGCGGCATGCGCTTGAGCCGACCTTCGATGTCGATGCGGAGGCTGATATGGCGCTAGGCGTGCTTGTCGCCCTCTTCAACGGGGCCATCACGCCTCAAACGAAATCCACGGAGTCGCATTGATGCGTCGCGCCCTGCTGTCCACCGTCGCCCTCGCCGTGCTTGCCAGCGGCGCGCTGTTTGCTGGCCGTGCGTTCGCGCCCTGCTCGCCGGCCATCGCCTTCGCAAACCAGTATGTTCCCGGCGGCCAGGTTTTGTGCCCGCCCATTCAAACGGCGGCGGAGGAGCCGCGCCCGCTCGCGCCCGCCGTGACCGTGACCCAGGCCAAGCAACGGATGTTCGTTGAAAGGCTGTTTGTCTCCGGCAGTCTGGTTGCGCGCGAGGAAGCGCTGGTCAACGCCCAGCTCGACGGCCTGCGCATCACCGAAATCCTTGTCGATGAAGGCGACAAGGTCGCCAAGGGACAAGTGCTGGCGCGGCTCGACCGCACCCAGCTCGACGCGCTTGTGGCGCAGAACGACGCCGCGACGCAGAGCGCCGAGGCGGCGATCGCCCAGGCGACCAGCCAGATCAGCCAGTTCGAGGCCAGCCTCGCCCAGACCAGCGCCGATCTCGACCGCGCCAAGAAGCTCGGCGCCGGGATCATGACCGAGGCGACGCTCGACCAGCGCACCGCCGCGGCGCGGATCGCGCAGGCACAGCTCGATGCCGGCAAGAACGCGTCGCGCGTGGCGCAGGCCAGCCTC
The DNA here is from genome assembly GCA_043739325.1 of Methylocapsa sp. Taxonomy (GTDB): domain Bacteria; phylum Pseudomonadota; class Alphaproteobacteria; order Rhizobiales; family Beijerinckiaceae; genus Roseiarcus. Next base: position 7,715 of record JAYUFK010000235.1, read on the forward strand.
GCCAGCCGGCAGGCCGAGCGGCGCGAACTTATGGTTCGCATCGACCGCGCCGAAGTGAAAGCCCCAGCCGACGGCATCGTCAGCCGCCGCACGGCGCGGCTCGGCGGCGTATCGAGCGGCGCCGGCGACGCGCTGTTTCGCATCATCGTCGACGGCGCCATCGATCTTGACGCCGACACCCCGGAGCAATCGCTGCCGCGTTTTGCCTTGGGTATGCCGGCGATGGTCAAGCTCGCCGGCATTGACAAGGAGATCGCCGGAACCGTCCGGCTAATTTCGCAAGAGGTCGATAAGGCGACCCGCCTCGGCAAGGTGCGTATCGCGCTCTCCCCTGGTTCGAACGCCCGCATCGGCGCCTTCGCGTCGGGAACCGTCATCGCCAACCAGCGCGAGGGGCTGAGCGTGCCGACAAGCGCGTTGCAGCGCCAGGATGACGGCGACAGCGTGCAGATCGTTCAGGACAATCACATCGCCTCGCGCAAAATCGTCATCGGCATCGTCGACAACGAAAATGTCGAGGTGCGCGAAGGGCTCATCGCGGGCGATAGCGTCGTGACGCGCGCCGCGGCGTTCCTGCGGCCCGGCGATATCGTGCGGTCGATGGAAGGCTCGCCGCAGGCCAGCCTCAAAGTCGAGGAAGCCGCCAAATGAGACTGAATATCTCCGCCTGGTCGATCCGACAGCCGATGCCGGCGATCGTGCTGTTCGTCGTGCTGATGGTGCTTGGCATCGTCAGCTTCCGGCATCTGCCGATCACCAAGTTTCCCAACATCGACATTCCGATTGTCGTGATCACCGTCACCCAATCGGGCGCGGCGCCCTCTGAGCTTGAATCGCAGGTGACGAAGAAAGTCGAGGACGCGGTCGCCAGCATCAACGGCATCTGGCACATCATCTCGACGGTGACCGATGGCACTTCGTCGACTGTGATCCAGTTCAACGTCGGCTCGGTCAATGTCGATCGCGCGCTCAATGACGTTAAAGACGCGGTCGCCAAGATCCGCGCCGACCTGCCGCGCACCATCAACGAGCCGATCGTCAGCCGCATCGACATCGAGGGCCTGCCGATCGTCACCTACGCCGCCTCGGCGCCGACGATGTCGGTCGAGGGCCTGTCGTGGTTCGTCGACGATACGATCGCACGCGAATTGCAGGCGGTGAAGGGCGTCGGCAGCGTGACGCGCAGCGGCGGCGTCGACCGTGAAATCCGCATCGCGCTCGATCCCGACAAACTGCTCGCGCTAGGCGTCACAGCCGCCAACGTCAACGCGCAGCTGCGCGCCACCAATGTCGATCTGGCGGGCGGGCGCGGCCAATTATCGGGCCAGGAACAGGCGATCCGCACCTTGGCCGGCGCGCGCAGCGTCGCCGATCTCGCGGCCTTGCCGATCTGGCTGCCGGGCGGGCGCAGCGTGCGCCTCGACGATCTGGGCACAGTGACCGACGGCGCGGCCGAAATACGCACCTTCGCGCGGCTCGACGGCCAGCCCGTCGTCACGTTCGCGATCTCGCGCGCCAAGGGCGCCAGCGATGTCAGCGTCGACGATCTCGTCGCCAAGAAAGTCGATCAACTGAGGCGGCAACATCCCGAAGTGCAGATCGCCAAGGTCGACACACAGGTCGACAACGAAGTCGGCAACTACCATTCGGCGATGGAGACGCTGATCGAAGGCGCGTTGCTGTCGGTGCTGGTCGTGCTGATCTTCCTGCGCGATCTGCGCGCCACGATCGCCTCGGCCATCGCATTGCCGCTCTCCGCCATCCCGACCTTCTGGGCGATGGATATGCTCGGCTTCTCGCTCAATCTCGTCAGCCTGCTGGCGATCACGGTTGTGACAGGCATTCTCGTCGACGACGCCATCGTCGAGATCGAAAACATCGTGCGCCACATGCGCATGGGCAAATCAGCCTATCGCGCCGCGCTCGAAGCCGCCGACGAAATCGGCCTCGCGGTTATCGCGATTTCGATGACGATTGTCGCGGTGTTCGCGCCGGTCAGTTTCATGTCTGGCATCGCCGGCCAGTATTTCCGCCAGTTCGGCCTCACCGTCGCCGTCGCCGTGCTTTTCTCGCTGCTCGTCGCGCGCCTCGTCACGCCGGTTGTCGCCGCGTATTTCCTGCGCTCGCATGACGCGCCGGTAAAGCCGGACGGCCCGATCATGCGCTTCTACACCCGCCTCGTGCGCTTTTCCGTGCGCTGGCGCTGGCTGACGCTGATTGTGGGCATCGCGCTGTTCGCGGCGTCGCTGTGGTCGACGAGCCTGCTGCCGTCAGGTTTCCTGCCGGCGGACGACGTTGGCCGCGCCTTGCTCGCGGTCGAATTGCCGCCCGGCTCGTTGCTCGCTGACACCGACAAGGTGACGCGCGAAATCAACGACAAGCTGAAGCCGATGAAGGAAGTGAAATCCGTGCTCGTCTATGGCGGACACTTGCTCGGCGGCGCGATCGGCGGGTCGGGCGAAGTGCGCAAGGCGACGCTTGTCGTCAATCTCGTGCACAAGAGCAAGCGCGACGTCACGCAGAAGCAGATGGAAGTGCGCATCGCCAGGGCCATCGAGTCGATCCCCGACATTCGCTTCTGGTTCCTCAAGGATAACGGCCAGCGCGACATTTCGCTGATCATCGCCGGCAGCGACACCAAGGTCATCAACGACACCGCCAATCAGCTCGCCAGCGAAATGCGCTCGATCCCTCTCATCGAGAACCCGATGTCGACCGCCGAGCTCGACCGGCCGGAATTGCGCGTTACGCCAAAGCCGCAGCTCGCCGCCGATCTCGGCGTCTCCACCGAAGCCTTGTCCGAGACGATCCGCGTCGCGACGCTTGGCGATGCCGACGCCAATCTAGCCAAGTTCGACGCGGGCGACCGGCTCGTGCCGATCCGCGTGCAACTTGGCGACCGCGCGCGCGCCGACATCGGCTTGCTCAGCTCACTGCGCGTGCCCACCGGCGCCGGCGGCGCGGTGCCGCTCGAGACCATCGCCGATTTCACCATGAGCAAGGGACCGACGGCGATCAACCGCTTCGATCGCTCGCGCCGCGTGACGATTGAAGCCGATCTGTCAGGCAATACCGCGCTGGGTCAGGCGACCGATGCGATCCACGCGCTGCCGACCGCGCAACATTTGCCCGCCGGCGTCGAGATACGCGAGTCCGGCGACGTCGAAGTCATGGGCGAAGTGTTCTCGTCGTTCGCCTCGGCAATGGGCGCGGGCCTGATGATGGTCTATGGCGTGCTGATCGTGCTGTTCGCCAGCTTTGTCCAGCCGGTGACGATCCTGTTCTCGCTGCCGCTGTCGATCGGCGGCGCGATCATCGCGCTTCTGGTGACGCATCGCTCGATCAGCATGCCCGTCGTCATCGGCATCCTCATGCTGATGGGCATCGTGACCAAGAACGCCATCATGCTCGTCGACTTCGCCGTCGAGGAGATCGGGCGCGGCGCGCCGCGTCTCGAAGCCTTGGTGGAAGCCGGCCGCAAGCGCGCCCGCCCGATCATCATGACCTCGATCGCCATGATCGCCGGCATGTTCCCCTCGGCGCTGGCCTATGGCGACGGCGGCGAGTTCCGCTCGCCGATGGCCATCGCGGTGATGGGCGGGCTGATGATGTCGACGCTGCTCTCGCTGATTTTCGTGCCGGCGGTGTTCACCCTGCTGGATGATCTCGGCCGGGCGTTCTGGTGGGTGTTTGGGCGGTTTGTCGGGGCGCGGGATGAGGTGGAGGAGGCGATGGGGGCGGCGGAGGCCGCGCAGGGGTATGACGCGCCAATCCGGCTAATCCCGAGCCGCGAAAACCGGATCGCTGCGGAGTAAGCGTGGCGGCGTTCAGACGCGGGAGCGACGCGTGAAGGCGCGGGCATGTCTGACGACAACCTCGCCCGCGTGTCGCACGGGGAGTTCATCGTGAAGGCAAGCGCCGCGTCGAAGAACCGCGCGATGCTGGAAGCGATCAACGCGGGCAAGGTCCCCAACTTCACGAAGTCGGCAATGTCCAACGTCGCTACCCTTCGCAATCACTTTGCGCCCAACATGAACGTCAGCGTGACGGGTCAAAAGCAGGGCGACACGCTGGCGCAACAGATAGCGGGGCATGTGAGCAAGACGCTGGAGGCTTCCCGGCCTGACACGTTCCGGCGAAGCGACGGGCAGAAATACGCATCGCTAGGACAGAATATCGGCCGGGCTGGGCACAGAAATGCCTGAGCGCCTCCTAGCGCATTCTGCCAGCGCCGCTGTATAGCATTTTGGACGGGTGGGGGCGGAACGATGGCTTTCGGTTATTCTGGAAAGTGGTTTTTTGGCTTTTGTGGCTTGCTGATCATTGGAGCTTTGGGCTCGGGTCTTTGGGAAGTCGCCTTTAGACCTGCCCTGAGCTTTTTGGCTACCGGCATTGTAAGTTGGAGCACGTTGGGTATTCAAAGTCTTAGAGATGGAATTTACGCCGATATAGCCCGTGGCAGCTTAGTGCCTGACTCGAAATTCAATCATGTTTGGCATTTCCTGGCGAGTCTTCGCATAATGAGGAATGCGAGAGCGGTTAGCAGCCAGGCGAGCGA
>JAYUFK010000236.1:0-4443 GCA_043739325.1 Methylocapsa sp.
GGGAGTACGGTCCCTTGAGCCGCGACGCGGCTCCTCACAAGACGATGAACGCGGTTACTTGACGTAACCAGCCTTCTTCATCGCCGCTTCCGTGCTCGCTTGAGCTTTGGCGAGCGCTTCGTCGACCGTCGTCGTTCCAGCCAATGCAGCCGAGAAGTCCTGACCGACATCCGTTGCGATGCCCTGGAATTCAGGAATCGCTGCGAATTGCACGCCGACGTAGGGAACCGGTTTCACCGTCGGCTTGGTCGGATCGGCGGCGTTCATCGAATCCATCGTCTTTTGCGCGAACGACGCAGCTTTCAGATATTCCGGGTTCTTGTAGAGCGAGGTGCGCGTGCCGGGGGGAACGCTGGCCCAGCCTTCCTTGGACGCAACCAGATCGCCATAGCCCTTGCTCGTCGCCCAGCCGACGAACTTCTCGGCCGCTTCGACTTTCTGCGAGCCGGCCGGGATCGCCAGCGCCCACGACCACAGCCAGTTGGCGCTCTTGCCAAGGCCGGCGTTGGGCGCCATCGCGAAGGCGACTTTGTCGGCGACCTTCGAATCCTTGCCGACCACAAACTGGCCGGCTGAGGTCGCATCGATCCATACCCCGCACTTGCCGGCGTTGAACAGCGCGAGATTCTCGTTAAAGCCGTTCGCCGAGGCGCCGGGAGGACCGTCAGCCTTCATCAGATCGACGTAGTACGTGAGCGTTTTCTTCCATTCCGGCCCATTGAACTCCGGTTGCCATTTCTCGTCGAACCAGCGCGCGCCGAACGAGTTGGCCGCGGCCGTCAGGAAGGCCATGTTCTCGCCCCAGCCCGCCTTGCCGCGCAGGCAAATGCCGTAAGTGCCGGTGGACTTGTCGGTCATCTTGTCGGCGGCCTGCTTGATGAAGTCCCAGGTCGGCGCCTCCGGCATGGTCAGGCCGGCCTTGTCCAACAGGTCCTTGCGATAGATGGTGAAGGAGCTTTCGCCGTAGAACGGCGCGGCATAAAGCTTGCCGTCGACCGAAAGACCCGCGCGGATCGCCGGCAGCAGGTCGTCGACGTTATAGTCGGCGCCGAGCTTGTCGAGCGGCACGAGCCAGCCCTTCTTGCCCCAGATCGGAACTTCATAGGTGCCGATGGTGAGAACGTCGAACTGGCCGCCTTTGGTGGCGATGTCCGTGGTCACCTTCTGGCGCAGCACGTTTTCTTCGAGCGTCACCCAGTTCAGCTTGATGTCGGGGTTGGCCTTGGTGAAATCGTCCGTCAGCTTCTGCATGCGGATCATGTCGCCGTTGTTGACCGTGGCGATCGTCAAAGTCGTCTCGGCATAGGCCGAGATCGAGAGCACTGACAGGGCGCATGCGCCGAGCAGACTCTTTGCAAGAGTTTTCATTTGTTTCCTCCGTGGCAATGTCTGAGCAATTGCTTACTCTACGGGCGATTATTCGCCTGCTTCGCAAGGAAGAGTCAATACTAATTCGTCGCTGCATTGCACAATGTGCGGCGCAACAAGACGTTAGCCTGATGATATTTATACGAAATCATCGCATAAATGCGAGCAAATGCTCAGCTGTGGATTCGTCAGTGACGAGCCCCGAAATCAACTTCCCGGCCAACGCCCCGCGCAGCGCCGCCCTGCGCGAAACGCCCATCGCCACGCCAATCATCAACCGCTTGGCGTTGCGCCGCAAGGGCGCGCTGGCGACGCGGTCGTTAGTCGATCCGAAAAGGATGCGCCCCTGCGAATCGAAGGCCCAACCGGTGATTTCGCCGACCGCGCCGCCTTCGCGCAATTCCTCGGCCTCATGGCGCGCGATGATCCCGTCGAGCACCAAAGCCGAGGAATCGCTGACGCCGCCAACCCCGACGAAACAGACATCGGCGCGCTCGATCAACGCCAATACGTTGCGCACCGTTTCGAGGCTGGTCAGCAATTGGCGCTCCTCAATCGAGCGCGCGATAACCGGCAGCGGCATCGGATAATGCGGCGCCCGAACCGTATCGGAAACGCGAATGATGACGTCGTAAAACGAGGCGGAACCGTCGATCTTGGTGGTGCCGACAAGCGCCGCAAGTTTGTGTTGCCGACATTCCATCGCCGGCAATTGATCGGCGACGGCGCGCATCGTTCGCCCAGTGCCGATGCCGATGATGACGGGGTCGGGATTTCGGAGCCAGCGCTCCAGTTCGGCCGCAGCGATCTGCGCGATGCCAAGCGTTGACGAAGCAGACGACGGGTCGGTCGGCGAGACCTCGCAATAGCGCAGGTCGTATCGAATCTTCAGCCCCGCCGCGAGTTCCATGCAACGCGCGATTGGGTGATCGAGCCGCACCTTGATCAGCCGCTCGCTGATCGAGAGCGAAACCAGGCGCTGCGCCGCCTGGCGCGAGATGCCAAGCTTGCGGGCGATTTCGTCTTGCGTGTTGCCGGCGACATAGTACAGCCAGCCGGCGCGGGCCGCCTCGTCGAGACGCAGATCGTTGGCTTCGGTTTTCCTGGCCATGGCGGCGCCCGATCAATCCTCATTCGCCCGAAGCGCGCGTCGTTCACGCGAATCGTTCATGCGAGGCGAACCTCGCGCTCAAGCCGCTGGCGCTGGCGCTGTGCGATCAGCGCCGGCAGTTGCGCCATGTCGTCGAAGGCCAGCACGGCCCCGGCCGCGATCAGCGGCTCGAGGTCCAGCGGCGGCCGGAAATGACTCCCGCCGACAAACGCGAACGCCTCCATTCCCGCGCTGGCCGCCGCCAGCACGCCGGCGACGCTGTCCTCGATCACCAGACATTGCGACGCCACAACGCCCATCTGGCCCGCCGCATGGAGAAACAGATCGGGCCGCGGCTTGCCCTCGGCGACCATCGTCGCGGAAAATATGTTGGGCGCAAACAGCGCCTCATAGCCCGCCAGCACAAGCGATTGGCGTATCCGCTCGGGCGCGCTCGACGAGGCGACGCAAACGCGCGCCCGCAAACCGGCCAGCGCTTGACGAACGCCCGCGACGCCTTTCAAGTCGGTCGCGAATCTCGCGAGAATATCGCGCGTCAGATCGTCGGAAAAATCCTGGGGCAATTGTCCGCCCAGTTCCTCCTGCGCCAGCTGAACGATCGTGTCGCGCCGCCGACCCAAAAAGCGCCCGAAGGTCTGCGCGTCGCTCAGATGGAGGCCAGCCGCGCCCAGGGCGCGGCGCGTCTGCTCAAGCGCGATCACCTCGCTGTCGACCAGCACGCCGTCGCAATCGAATATGACGACTTCTGGCCACGCCACGACGCCCTCCACCCCTGCTATCGCCTTATGCGGCACGCACGGATCCTCAGACCCCCGCCGCCGCTGTTGTCGAGCAAGGCTAGCACGAGGCCGACGGGAAACACAAACATTCGCCCACCGACTGAGTAATTGCTCGATCCGCGCGATTTAATTTCACGCCTGCATCATCGCGCGAACCGCCTGTTCCCTTCTGCTGGATCGTTTCAAACGCGCGTATCTTGCGGAGATGAAAAGCGGCGATTTCCCCGCCTTGCGGCCCCGACTTCATTGGCGAGTCCAAATCGGAACACTTCCGATTGTTCGGTCTTTGCGAAGGTTGAAATCGGAAACTGCGCTATTTCGCAACGCCGATCATCCCGCACATCAGCTGGACGGGTTGCTGCTGCGGAACCGGAAGCCCCAAGCGTTGGCAATCTCCACTCGGGCGGCCTGACGGCATTGCAAAGTAAATTCTATACTGCCTGCTTGCGCTCCGAGGCCGGTGGAGCCCCACTGTTTTTGCTCATGAATCGCTGACGCGCTGGGCAGGATTCGACGCGAGATTGGCCTGTACTTGTTTGCCTTGACAAAGCCCCTGCCTCAAGAGCGTCAGTGCGGACAACCCCGATGTTGCTGGTCCCTCCCGTGACGACCGCTGGTCGACTATTGAGATTCAATGTTTCAAGATACATGAACGGTTCTTCCCAACTCCCTTGTTCATCACTGTTGACGCGAGCGCGCAGGATCATTCCGAGGCTACAAATATGGGATCAATTGGCGCGTCCTAGTCGCCGCAAGCAGTCGAAAAGCATTCTCTTACCAGCAGGTATAGCCGCCGTCCGCCACGACGATCGAGCCGGTCAACAGGCTGGATGCGGCGGAAGCAAGAAACAGCACGACGGAGGCGATTTCGTCTGGTTCTCCCATGCGCGCCATCGGTGTGCTCTCCATCCACGTGTCGAACATCTTCGGGTTCGTCTTGGCGAAGGCGGTCAGCGGCGTGTTGATATATGTCGGCGCCACGGCGTTGACGCGCACTCCTCGCGGCGCCCATTCCACCGCCAACGGCTTTCATGATGGGGCGGAGGATGGAGCATTGGCATCCGAACCCGCAATCTGCCGCGGCCACACGGACGTGTGGCTCCCGTTTGAAGTATTTCCACGTCAACGAGAACCACCGCGGCTATGTCGACACAGGCAGCATCGATTTTGCGCCGATATTCCGGG
>JAYUFK010000237.1:0-31317 GCA_043739325.1 Methylocapsa sp.
AAGCCGAAAGAGCAAACGGAGAAAAATATGCAACTCTGAATTATGCCCTTGACCTGAAACTCCCCATGTGAGGCGAATGCGTAGCATTCGTCCGCACCCAGCTTTGCTGGAGAAGGAGTTAGGCGTCCCGCTCCACCCGCGTCCAGCCTTCCATTCCCAACCGCTCTTGGGGCAGGTAGCGCCCCTTGTAGGCCATCTTCCTAGAGCCCTCGACCCAGTAGCCCAGATAAAGATGCGGCAGGTTGAGACGGCGGGCTTTTTCGATGTGATCGAGGATCATGAACGCGCCGAGCGAGCGGTTGTCGTAGTCGGGGTCGAAGAACGAATAGACCATCGACAGCCCATCGGCGAGCTGGTCGGTCAGGCAGGCGCCGTAAAGCTTGCCCTCGCCGCGCCGGGTGATGAAATGATCCGGCCCCTTGCGCCGGTATTCGATCATCCGCGTCTCGATGTGGCTGTCCTCGATCATCATCGAGAAATCCAGCATCGACATGTCCGCCATTCCCCCGTCGGGGTGACGCGCCTCGAGATAGGCGCGAAATAGCGCATATTGTTCGCCTGTCGGCTTAGCCGGCCCCATCGCGCCGATCAGATCATTATTGAGGCGGGCGATTCGGCGCAGATTGGCGCTGGGCCGGAACTCATCGACAATCACACGCACCGAGACGCAGGCGCGGCATTGCTCGCAGGCGGGGCGGTAGGCGATGGTCTGCGAGCGGCGAAAGCCGGTTTGCGTCAGCGTATCGTTGAGCGCGCGGGCCCGCCGTCCCACAAGATGGGTGAAAACCTTGCGTTCCTCCCTGCCGGGCAGATACGGGCAGGGCGACGGCGCCGTCAGATAAAACTGTGGGGCGTCGCGCAGCTCTTTCGTCACGCCTTCGCACTCCATGACCAGCAGGCGAAACGTCAAGCTAGAACGGATTGCGCCCGACGGGAATGACCTGACGCACATTTATTCCTGGCTCGGTTCAGAGGCGGCGGACGATGACGATCCCGGCCAGCAAATCATGCAGGCAACGTTTCTCGCCATCGACCAGCGTTACCAGCAACACCGGCGGGAAAAACCAGCTCAGATAGAAAAACAGCGCATGCGCCGCGGCGTTGATGAACGGAACGCGCGCGCCCGTGTCGTGCATGCGCATTTCCAGATCCATCATCCGCATCCCCGGTGTCGCCATTTTCGGCCCGGAAACCGTCATGCCGTTATAAAAGAACGCCACGAGCGGAAAAATCGGCGGCAGGAAGAACAGCGACAGGCCGAGCGTCAGGATCAACAACGCCAGCCAAAGGACCAGGGCGATGCCTGCAACGAAGATCAGATCGACGCCAAGCGCCAGAGTTCGCCGTGTCCGCACACCCGAAAGGGCATCCGGGCGCAGGGCGGGGGCAGCCAGCGGGGCGCCAGCGCCAAGAGAATTTGCCATGGGTCCAACTCCGGCGAGCCGCATTGCCGCCGCCCAAAATGTGGGAGGCATTCGCGGCAAGTCAAGAGCGGCGGATTTCGACCGACGACGCATTCAGGATGCCGCCCGGCCGCAGGACGAGGACAATCGCCAGCAGGCTGAACACCGCGACGTCGCGATAATCGATTGAAAAATAAGTCGACCACGCCGCTTCGAAGGCGCCGATGACGAGGCCGCCGAGGAACGCGCCGGGGATCGAGCCGACGCCGCCCAGAATCGCGGCGATGAGCGCCTTGAGGCCGAGCGTCGTCGATGCGCCATAGCCCACCGCGCCGTAGAATATCGTCATCGCGAAGCCGGAAAGGCCGGCCATGGCGCTGGCGAGAACGAAGGTTTTGGCGAATATCGCGCGCGGATCGACGCCGAATAGCTCCGCCGCGATCGGATCGTCGGCATAGGCGCGCCATTGGCGGCCAAAGCCGCTGAGCTGCATGAGGATCATCAGCGCCGACGCCATGACCAGTGCGAATCCGCCGACCAGCAGCGCGATCGGCGTCGCCGTGACGAAGAACCCGCCAGCCCGCACAATCGGAAAGGGTTCGTTAAGGATCGGACTGATCCATACGAGGCGCGACCCCTGCGTCAGGCGCAGGAACTCCTGCAGGAACAGCGCGAGGCCGACGGTCGCCACAAGCGCCTGCTGCCCGCTCGCCCGGTGCAGCGGCGCGAACACCAGGCGGGCCGAGGCGAGACCATAGGCCGAGGCGGTCAGGACGGCAAAGAGTAGCGCCAGCGCGATGACCGCGACAGGCGCCCAGCCGGTGGCCAGCAGGACGCCAAAACTCGCGGCATAACCGCCGGCGGCGGCGAGTTCGCCAAACGCCAGATTGATCCGCCCGACGAGGCCGTAAACGAGGGAATAGGCAGCGGCGAGCAGCGCATAGATCGCCGCCAGCGGCGCCGCGTTGATGGCTTGTTGCAAGGGATAGGCAACAGAAGCCGGCACAGAGATCAGCGCATCGACGTCGCCAAGCGGCGCGGGATCGGCGGCGCGCGCCTCGGGCGTCGCCAGCCAGAAGCGGATTAACAGATGCAATTGCAGATCGCCGAGAGGACCGCGATCGGTCGTCAGCGCGATCAGGTCCTGCGATTTCCTTGGCCTGCCAGGCGCGACAAAGCGGCACTCGGCATAGTGCGGTATGAGCGCCCCGCCTGAAATCCCTGAGCGATAGTCGACATGCACGCCGCGACCGTCGGCAAATTCACTTTGCCGGTCGATTTCGATACGGGCGTCCGGCTCCTCAATCGCGGGCAGGGCTATGCGGCACAGCCGCGCCTGATCGGTCTCCAGCAGGGTGGAGCAGGCTGCGAGAGCAAGTAGAAGGAACAGTCCAGTGGACAATCGGGCAAGTGCAGTCGTCCGCACCCGCTTCGCGGAAAAGGGGTGCTGGCGAAAGGATGGCGGCGCGCTATGCCGCTTCTGTTTCGCCCGATTGCCGCACACTTCCATTTCACACCAGCGCCGGCTCTTGTTCCAGGTCGTATCGAACAACAGCCAGCCGCCGATCACAATGGGTGTCGGCAAATTACGCGAACTGGCGGCCTTTTCGCTTCGTCACGAAGCCGGACTATCTTTGACCTCTGTCGCTCCGAGCGTTCTCGTGACGAAGTCGGTGAGATACTGCTTTTAACCGCGTGCGCGATACTGGCCAAAGCGCAATAGGCAAAAACCAAATCCAAGTATAGCCAGTGGCCCGAGGACGCCAAGCCACGTCTCGACTGGCGCTTTGGGGAACGCTTGCAGGATCGCGACCGAACTTACGACGAACATCATGCCGCCGACGAGCGTCCCGAATCCAAACCACCCCGCGGGGAATGCCTTGACACGCGGGCGCGTGCCGAAAGGACATAGAAAGCCAATAGGGCTGACGCCGCGAGACAGGTTTTTCACACTGCGTCCCGCTCGACGCGTTAGTTCAGCACCCGGCGCATGACCGCCGTCCCCACCTTCATCACGTCGATGCGGTTGAGCGGCTTGACGTAGTTTCCCGCGTAGAAATGCCGGATCATCGCGATACGGGTTCGAAATGAGGAATCGAATTCGACGGCGAAGGAATCGCTGGTGACGCGAACGATCTTCGCCTCGACGCCGCAATCGGCAAAATCCAGCGTGAGATACCGCCCCAGCGCATCGGGCGGCTTGCCGAATATGCGCGCGCCGCTGATGGAAAAGTCGGCAAGCTGTACGGTCGTGCCGACATTCATCGCCTTGATGCTGGCGATCTCGCCTGAATGAAAGCGCTCGGCGCCGCGCCGGCGCGGCTGCTCGACGCAGACAAAGCACAGCACTGTCAGAATGAGCATGTTGTACCAGATCCAGGCGAGCGCCGGCGCCGCATAAGCGGTCAGTTCGGCGCGTTCGTTGATGTAGAACGCATAGACGATGGCGAAGATCGATAAGCCAATCAATATCGCGAACGGGCGCATCAGCGACCATTCGACGAAGCGGCGCCGGCGATCGCCGCCTTTCGCCGTCACCTGGAATTTGTGACCTTGCGGTCTGCCAAGCCCGATGACGACTGCTTTCAGAACCTGCGGAATGATGATGAGCTGACTGACGTCGGAAAGGACTGGCATGAGGCGTCCGCCCGAAAGCCAGTGCATCGCCAGCCCGTGCCACAGAAAGTATGGCAGAAAATTGATCGCGACAGAATGCAGCGAAGCATTAAACGGATGGATGTCGAAGAGCAGCGAAATGATCGGGATCACCAGGCCGACGCCGCGCGTCGCGTAGACCATGGTCCAGTTGAGAAGCGTCTCGAACAGCGAGAGGCGATCGATGAACGCCAGCGGACTCGTGGTGGAAAAAGGCCCGCTGCGTCCGCGCGCTATCTGCATGAAGCCGAGGCACCAGCGGCTGCGCTGCGTGATGTATTCTTTCAGTCCTTCGGGAGCCAGACCGCACGTCAGCGGCTCGTTGAGATACGCCGTGGCGAAGCCGCTCTCTTTCATCCGCAATGTCAGCAGATAATCCTCAGTGACCGAATCCGTCGGAAAACCGCCGATCGCCATCAGCGGCTTGAAGCGAATGACCGATGAAGTGCCGCAGCAGAACGCCGCCGCCCACGCGTCCTTGGCCGGCATGACAATGTCGAAAAAGAAACGCTGTTCGTCAGGCCAGTATTTCGCCGCGTCGAGATTGACCTGGATTGGGTCGGCGTTGATGAAGTGCTGCGGCGTTTGCACGATGCCGATCGCCTCATCACGAAACAGCGAGACAGCGCGGGTCAGAAAGCGCGGCGACGGGACGAAGTCGGCGTCGAGAATCGAGACGAATCGCGGCGGCTCCGCGAGTGCCGCCAAAGCTTTCAACGCGTAGTTGATATTTCCGGCCTTCGCATGTTCGTTGCTTGGCCGGGCGATGTAGCCGCAGTCGAGTTTCTTGCAGAGGTCGTTGAGCCAGCCGCGCCGCCCGTCGTCGAGCATCCAGACGCGAAAATTCGGATAATCCATCGCCATGGCGCCGACGATCGTGCGCTCGACGATCGCTTGCTCTTCATTGTAGGAGCAGATGAGGACGTCAATGAGCGGGTGTTTGGCTTCGTTCCTCAGCCAGTCCGCGTTGTTGTCCGCATCGACGGATCGGCTGCGTGATCGCGTGAGAAAAAACGCCGAAAGCGCAGCGGCGAGCGTGCCGGCGCATTCGACGCCGAGGAAGATGATGGCGATCGCATATTCGGCGCTGAAGCTCGCAGCGGGAAGCGTCTGCGTCGTGCGCCACCACGCGTATTTCGCCATGAACGCCGCGCTGACAAACAACATCAGCGCACGGCTCCTCGGCGTCGGTCACGGCGCGATAGAAGTGGCGATCAGGGAGAGCCCGATCACGATGATCGATGGCGCAAGCGCCGTCATCCATAGATCGTCGATGCCGTTGAACACGTCAGTTTCCCCGGCGTTGCTTCTGGCGGTCGCTGGGCGGAGTCAAGGGCGCAATTCCGCAGCGCCAGAGGGCGGCGCAGGGCCGATTTCCTTCCCTCTTGGAGCGAACGTCACCGTACCAGTCCGGCCAACTTCGCATCCGCTGTCGCCAATGCCGTCGATCGCGACGGTCGCGAAGAAACCGCTGGTGCGCATCGCCGCCGGCGGGATTGCAAAGTTTGCCGGCGCGCCGGCGGGGCCAGTCAGATTGACGACGACGCCCCGGTAAGTCTTGCCGCCGCTTTGCGCGAGCTGGAACGTTGCCGCGCCGCCAAGTTCGAGCCGATCGTAGACATTCTCGTCGACGTTGGCGCTGACGATCGGATTGGCGCAATCGAGCACGCGCATCAGGTCCTGGCCCCTGGCGACATGTTCGCCGCGCGCCGTCAGCATCTCCCAGACGCGTCCGCTGGCGGGGAAGGCGGCGAGAACGTCCGAGCGGTCGTGAAATCGCATTTCCTCCGTCAGGATTTCTGACGACAGCCGCTTCATCTGCGACCGAGTCGCCACGATCTGCGCGTCGAGTTCGCCGATGCGCAGGCGCAGCTCGTCGGCCCGCTGCGAGGAATTCGGCGTGTCGTTGTAACTGTCGCCGATAAACACGCCATTGGCCGCGGCATCGCGCTCGATCGACACTTCCTCCAGCCGGCGCGCCGCGCCGGCCTCGGCATTGGTCGCGGCGATCCAGTCGGATTGAACCTTGTCGCTCTCGGCGGCGCTGGTCACGCCGCTCTTGCGCAACTCGTCACTGCGCTTTCTGGCGCTGGCGGATTGCGTGGCCCGGGCGGAGGCCGCGGCGAGATCGGCCTCGGACGCCTTGACGCGTGCGTTGAGTTGATCGAGCCGGCCGTGACGAAATCGTTCGACCTGGACCGCGAGAGCCAGAAGCGCGTTGGCATCGAGCGCCGATTGGCTGGCAAGCGAGCGAGCCTGATCCTCCAGCGCGCCGAACTGCCGTCTGAGATCGTCGAGGTGCGCCGGATTGGCTTGTTCATCGACAATGTGCAACAGCGGCGCGCCGGTCTGCGCGCTCCAACTGTTTCTGACGTCGGGCGCGGTGTCAACGGTCCCTTCGATAGGCGAGCGGATGGTGATGACGCGCGCGTTAATCACGGCTTCAGCGCTCGTCGCCGCAAGCATCGATTTCAACGGCGACCAGCCGAGGCCGACGACGAGCGCCACGCCAAGCGCGATCTTCAGCCAGCGGCTCGACGTCGAAGTTTTCGTCGCGGCGGGCTTGGCGGCGGCCTTCGCTTCGACGGCCTCGGGCAGCTTCAATGGATCCGAAGTCGGCGCCTCAGAATTTCGCAAATCCTCGACGAGATCGTGAACGCTTCGCAGATTTCTTTCGAGCGCGACCTGAAGGGTCCGCGCGTCGCGCGCGAACGGCGTATCGTCGCCCGCCGCACGCTCTACTTCCGCGGGCGCGGCGGGTTGCGATTGATCCGCGACTTTTGAAACAGCAATTACGGTCATGGTATTGGGTCAGACTCGATCGAGACAAGAGGCGGTCGTTCGTCGCGCGATGCGATCGGCATATGCGCCGGCGCCTCGCGACAAGTTTCTTGGCTTCGCCCGCGCATTGCGATGCCGGCCGCATGGCGCGGCCGCCATGGCGGAATCTCAAAGCGCCATGCGCCGGACAAACGTCAAGTTTTTGAGGACATGCCGGAGCGCGCCGGCTTGATGGATGGCGTCATGCCCCTGCGCGCCGCTGCTTGTGCGACGCCAGGCCATCAAAGCGAATTTGCACGCCGATGCCTAACAAACCGTTGCTTTCGATATCTTTGCAACGATTGTAGCGGCGCCGCCGGCTCTCGCGCAATTCGGCTCAGCGAGCCTTGCGCAGCTTCTCGGCCGCCTTCGGCGCAAAGTACGTCAGCACGCCGTCCGCGCCGGCGCGCTTGAACGCGATCAGGCTTTCCATCATCGCCTTGTCCAGGTCTATCCAGCCATTTTGCGCCGCCGCCATGATCATCGAATATTCGCCTGACACCTGATAGGCGAACGTCGGCGCGCGGAACGTCTCTTTGACGCGATGGATGATATCGAGATAGGGCATGCCCGGCTTGACCATCACCATGTCCGCGCCTTCGTCGAGATCGAGCCCGACCTCGCGGATCGCTTCGTCTGCATTGGCGGGGTCCATCTGATAGGTGCGCTTGTCGCCCTGCAACACGCCGGACGAACCCACCGCGTCGCGGAACGGCCCGTAAAACGCCGAGGCATATTTGGCGGCATAGGCCATGATTTGCACGTCGACAAAACCTTCGGCGTCAAGCGCGGCGCGAATGGCGCCGACGCGCCCGTCCATCATGTCGGAAGGCGCGATCACATCGGATCCGGCGCGCGCCTGATTGAGCGCCTGACGCACCAGCGCCGCGACGCTGGCGTCGTTGAGAATGCGCCCGCGCGCCAGCAATCCGTCATGGCCGTGGCTGGTGTAGGGATCGAGCGCCACGTCGGTGATGAGACCGAGCTGCGGGAATTCGCGCTTGATCGCGCGGCAGGCTTTGCAGACAAGATTGTCGGCGTTGAACGCCTCGCTGCCATGCTCGTCCTTCAGCGAAGGATCGGTGGAGGGGAAAAACGCGATGGCGGGAATATCGAGCGCCACCGCGCGCCCGGCTTCGCGCAAGGCCTCGTCAATGCTCAGCCGATCGACGCCGGGCATCGCCGCGACGGGCGTACGCGCCGTCGCGCCTTCCACAAGGAAAATCGGCCAGATCAGATCGCCCGTCGTCAGCACGTTCTCCGCGACAAGCCGGCGCGCCCATTCCGCCTTGCGATTGCGGCGCGGGCGGTGGGGTAGGTCGAGCGGGGGGTGAGCAGGGCGAAGTGGGGCGGTCATGAGGGACTCGGGGTGCGGGGCGGTTGCCCGCTTTTAGCGCTGATCACGATTGCGAGCAAAGCCGCTGCAAACCCTCTCCCTCCGGGAGAGGGCAGGGTGAGGGCGCCGCCGGTTGGAGCTCCTGCATCTGCAAGAACCCTCATTTCCGACCCTTCTCCCGAACGGGAGAAGGGAGACGCGCATTTCGACGAAACGACGGCGCCCCTACGCCTTCACCCTGACATAATCCCCCGGCGCATCAACGATCGCCTTCAGCTTGCCCGCGCCCGGCTCCCTCGGCGCGACCTTCTCGGGCGCCTGCGCCGCGACCCATTCCGCCCAGTCGCGCCACCAGCTTCCCGGCGTTTCCTTGGCTTTCGCCACCCATTCGGCGAAATCGCCATCGGGCGGGCCGCCGGTCCAGTATTGATATTTTGGCTTGTCCGCGGGGTTGACGACGCCGGCGATGTGGCCTGAGCCGGCCATCACGTAGCGCACCGGCCCGCCAAAATATTGCGCGCCGGTGAATACCGATTTGGCTGGCGCGATATGGTCCTCGCGCGCGGCGAGATCGTAGATCGGGATGGTCACTTTTTTCAGGTCGAGCGTCTTGCCGCCGATCTCCATGCGCCCCTGCGTGAGATTGTTCTCGAGATAGCAATTGCGCAGATAGAACGAATGATTGGCGGCGGGCATGCGCGTCGAATCCGAGTTCCACACGAGGAGGTCGAACGGCATCGGCTCCTTGCCCTTGAGATAATTGTTGACGAAATACGACCAGATCAGATCGTTCGGACGCAGCATGTTGAAGGCGTTGGCCATATGCGCGCCCTCGAGATAGCCGGTGGCGGCCATCTTCTCCTCGATCTGCTTGAGCTGCGCGGCGTCGACAAATATTTTTAGATCACCGGCGTCGCGGAAATCGACTTGCGTCGTGAAGAATGTCGCGCTGGAAATGCGCTTGTCGCCAACTTGCGCCATAAACGCGAGCGCGATTGCGAGCAACGTGCCGCCGACGCAATAGCCGATCGCCGTGACATCGCGCTCGCCGGTCGCCTGCTCGATCGCGTCGATCGCCGCAAAAATCCCTTCGCGCATGTAGGCGTCGAAACTCTTTTCAGCCTGACGCGCGTCCGGATTGACCCACGAAATCACAAAGACGGTGAGCCCCTGCGCCACCGCCCAGCGGATGAACGACTTATCGGGATTGAGGTCGAGCACGTAGAATTTGTTGATCCACGGCGGCACGATCAGCAGCGGGCGTTTGAAGACATCCGGCGTCGACGGCGCGTACTGGATCAGCTCCATCAGGTCGTTGCGAAACACCACCTTGCCCGGCGTCGTCGCCATGTTGACGCCGAGCTTGAATTTGCTGGCGTCGGTCTGGCGAATGCGCAGATTGCCTTTGCCCGCCGCGACGTCCTCGGCCATCATCTGCAGGCCGCGCACGAGGTTCTCGCCATCCTCGGCCAGCGTCGTGCGCAACAATTCCGGATTGGTCGCGATGAAGTTCGACGGCGACAAAGCGCCGCTTAGTTGCCGCAGATAAAATTGCGCCTTGTCGCGCGTGTGCGGATCGAGATCGCCAGCCTGCGTCACGAGATCCTGCGCCCAACGCGTCGTGACGACATAGGCCTGGCGCAGAAAATCAAAATACGGATTGGCGCGCCATTCGGGATCGGCGAAGCGCTTGTCGCCTGGATCAGGCGCCGCCACAGTCTCGGCGGGTTCGCCGCGCAGGCGGTTGAAAGTGGCGCCCCACAGCGCCAGAAACTGCGCCGACAGTTTTGATTGCGCTTCCAGCGCGCGCTGCGGGTCGAGGTAGTAATGCTCAGCGACCTTACCAAGGGTCGCGACGGCATCGGCAACGTCTTCGGAAAGGGCGGCTTTTATCTCGCCCGATTCGCGCGGCTTGAACCAAGCCGCCGCGACCTTGCCGCCTTCCTCGACGGCGCGGGCGAGATTGCGCGAAAGCGCTTCAAAATTGGGCAGCGGGTGAGCAGCCGGCGGCGCTGCTGCCGCAGCGGCGGGCTTTGGCTGCGGCGGGGCGGCCGGCGCGTGCTCAGCCGCCTTGGCTTTCGCCTCGGGCGCTAGACTTATAGCGGGGGATTCGGCGACCCGCCTTGTCAGAACCGGCGCCGCTTCGGGAAGGACGCCGTTGGCGCGCTGTGCCTTCGGTTTGGCGGCCGCAACCCGCTTGGCGCGCGGCCTTTTGGGCGCTGGAATGGCGTCGATGATCGAAGTCTGCTGCGCCAGCGCTACTTCCGCAGGGGAGAGCGGGGCAGGCGGAGCGGCGCGAGCCTTGCGCTTGGCCGAAATATCTTGCTTCTCGCCGGGCATATGTTTCCTCGGGCGTTGTCGCCGGCCGTTGTGGCGGCGCGGTCAGGTTTCCGTCATAATAGGACGATATCGGCGAATGAGCTATAGAACTGAAAATTAGCGCCCTTGCGCTTGAACAAGAGTGTTTGGCTTAGCAATGCCCATGCCGCGAAAGCGTGACAAAGGTAAGAAAATTCTTTTTGCGGCGCTTAGTGCGATGCTGGCGGCGGGTTTTTGCGCGGGCTGCGCCAGCGCCGACGGCGATAATCCGGGCGACGACAGCGTGCTTAAGAAGGCGGCAAAAGTCGGCGGCTTCGCCACGGACGTCGGTCCGCCTGCGGATTTCGTGGCGAAGTCCCGTCCGCAGGGAACCGAGGACTACGTCCCGATCTTCCGGCCCGCCTTCGTCCACCAGAACAAGGCTAAGACTCCGGCGGAGTTGAAGGCGCTTGAGGCGGATTTCGGCGCGGTTCAGGCGCGCCATGACTCGATGCGTTCGGCTTTTCCGCCTGCCGCCAAGGCAGTCGCCGAGCAAAAGGCGGCGGAAGCCGCCAAGGCCAAAAAGAAGAAAAAGCCGCCGCCAGACACCCCCGCGGCCCAATAGGCGAGCGCGCTTGTCGATTGCCGGCCGCGCCCCGGCGATGCTAACAAGCCCGACCGTCAGAATTTTTTCACAACGGCGCGAGATCAGAGGGACTTTTTCGCAATGAACGACTTCCACCGCGTGCGGCGTCTGCCGCCCTATGTCTTCGAGCAGGTCAACAAGCTCAAGGCCAAGGCTCGCGCGGCTGGCGCCGACATTGTCGATCTTGGCATGGGCAATCCCGACCTCGCCGCGCCCAAGCATGTGCTCGACAAATTGATCGAGACCGTGGGCAAGCCGCGCACCGACCGCTACTCCGCCTCCAAGGGCATTCCCGGCCTGCGCCGCGCCCAGGCGAATTATTACGCGCGCCGCTTTGGCGTAAAGCTGAACCCGGAGACGCAGGTCGTCGCGACGCTGGGCTCCAAGGAAGGCTTCGCCAATATGGCGCAGGCGATCACCGCGCCGGGCGATGTCGTGCTGGTGCCTAACCCGTCCTATCCCATCCACGCCTTCGGTTTCCTCATGGCGGGCGGCGTCATCCGTTCGGTCCCGGCGGAGCCGACGCCGGAGTTCTTCGTCGCGATGGAGCGCGCGCTGATCCACTCGATCCCCAAGCCGATCGCCGTGGTGGTTTGTTATCCCTCAAATCCGACGGCGATGGTCGCGTCGATGGATTTCTACAAGGACCTGGTTCTGTTCGCGAAGAAGCACGAGATTTTCGTGCTCTCGGATCTCGCCTATTCCGAAGTCTATTTCGACGACGATCCGCCGCCCTCCGTGTTGCAGGCGCCCGGCGCGTTCGATGTCGCGGTGGAATTCACTTCGATGTCAAAGACGTTTTCGATGGCGGGCTGGCGCATCGGTTTTGCCGTCGGCAACGAGCGGCTGCTGGCGGCGCTGGCGCGCGTCAAATCCTACCTCGACTATGGCGCCTATACGCCGATCCAGGTCGCGGCGGCGGCGGCGCTCAACGGCCCCGAGGATTGCATCAAGGAAATGCGCGCCACCTACAAGCGCCGCCGCGATGTGATGGTGGAGAGCTTTGCGCAGGCGGGCTGGAACATCGACAGTCCGCGCGCCTCGATGTTCGCATGGACGCCGGTGCCGGAAAAATTCCGCCACCTCGGCAGCCTCGAATTTTCAAAACTGCTGATCGAGAAGGCCGACGTCGCGGTGGCGCCGGGCATCGGCTTTGGCGAGCATGGCGACGATCACGTGCGCCTCGCGCTGGTGGAGAACGAGCAGCGCATTCGCCAGGCCGCGCGGGGGATCCGGCGCTTCTTCGAGGGCGCCGACGCGACGCTGCACAATGTCGTGCAGTTGAAGCAGCCGGCGTGAGGGGCATTGCCCCGCGCGATCGATCATCTCGTCATCGCTTCGCATGATCTCGAAGCCCAAGCCGCGTTGTATCGCCGGCTGGGCTTTCAGGTCGGGGCGCGCAATCGCCATCCTTGGGGAACGGAAAATCACATTGTCCAGTTCGACGGTTCGTTTCTCGAACTGATCGGACTGGGGCAGGGATTTGCGGCGCCGAAGTCCCAAACCGGCGTCTTTTCATTCGCGGCTTTCGTGGAGAGCTTTCTGGCGAAGCGCGAGGGGCTGGCGATGCTGGCCATGCGCTCCGCC
Source organism: Methylocapsa sp. (assembly GCA_043739325.1). GTDB lineage: Bacteria > Pseudomonadota > Alphaproteobacteria > Rhizobiales > Beijerinckiaceae > Roseiarcus. The sequence continues at coordinate 12,746 of JAYUFK010000237.1, forward strand.
GATGCCGAGGCGGATCGCGAATGGTTCGCCGCCGAAGGCCTGGGTGATTTCGAGCGGTTCGATTTCGCCCGCAAGTCGCGTCGACCCGATGGCGCCGAAGCCGATGTCGCATTCTCCCTCGCCTTCGCCGCCAGCGCAGCGATGCCGGAAGCCGGTTTTTTTGTCTGTGAACACAAGTTCCCCGAAAACTTCTGGAGCCGCGCCGCGCAGATTCATCCCAACGGCGCGACCGGCATCAAGGGCTTGACCCTCGTGCACGAGAGTCCAGCGGAAGCGGCGGGGTTTTTGCAGCGCTTCGCCAACGCCACCGCGCCGCAGTCCATGGACGGCGGCTTTATGCTCGGTATCGAGGGCGCCCAGATCGAATGCCTCACACGAAAAGCGTTCATGGCTCGCTTCGGCGCCGGCGTCGTCGCGCCAAATGGCTCGACGCTAGCCGTCGCGCGCATTGGCGTCGCCGATATTGCTGCCGCTTCGCGTCATCTGTACGCCAATGCCGTCGTCCACAGGCGGCTCGGCAATTTGCTTGTGATCGATGCTGACCACGCCATGGGTGTGGCGCTGGTCCTCGAAACAGACTGAGGCTTCGTCCGACCCGGTAACGTTAAGAATCAATTACGATTGCCCGACCCAGTCGAACGATCAATGCTGGCGCCTTGCAACGGAGCTTTCGCATGGCGCTCGCCACATCTTTTGATCGCCCTGAAGCGACCGCTAATGCTGGGCTGGTGGCCCGGGTCGCCAGGCGGTTGAACTCCTCGCCCTTCCTCGCCGAACCGCTGCGCCGTTTCGGCTACGACAGCGATGAGATTTGGGCCTGGGACAATTACCATGCCGCGGTGCTCGGCTATGCCCAGCATTGCCGTCAGGCCGGCCGTATTGGCAATGGACTGGTTCGTCTGCTCGAAATCGGTGGCGGGCGCGGGCCTCTTTTGACGCCGGAGGAAGCTGCCGCGGCGGGCATCGCGTTGACCGTCAACGATATCGACGCCCACGAGCTTTCACTTGCGCCCGCCGCTTTCGACAAGGCGCAGTTCAATATTGCAGGCGACATTGACAAGAAGTGGGAAGGCCGTTTCGATCTTATCATATCCCGCATGGTGTTCGAACACGTCAAGGACGCGCCGCGCGCCTGGGCCAATGTCAGGGCGCTGCTCGCGCCGGGCGGCGTGGCGCTGGCGTTCCACCCGACGCTCTATGCGCCGCCGTTCGTCATCAACTACCTGATGCCGGAGACGCTGACTTCGCGTGTGCTGCGCTACTTTTTTCCGACGCGCCACGACGGCGATTATCCAAAATTTCCCGCGCGTTACGAAATGTGCCTCGCGGATCCCGGCGCAATCGCGCCTACTCTCAAACGCTGCGGTTTCAGCGAAACGCTCGTCGCGCCGTTCTGGGGGCATCGGTATTTCCGGCATATTCCGGGATTGCGCGATGTCGATGGCGGATTCAGCCGATTGGCGGAATCACGCGATTGGCGGGCGTTTTGCAGTTACGCCTACACGATTGTCAGGCGGTAAAGGCTTGTTTGCGCGGTGCGCGGCGATGCTCGCAGCGGCGACAAGGCCGTAGAGGCAGCCAAACATGAGATAGAGATGGCGCCAGTGGTCGGTGTCGATCTGAAAACCCTGCGCCATTTGGGGCAAGAGGCATGACCAAACAGCGATAGAATCGATCTGGTAGGGCGAGCGCTGCAGAACGAGGCGAAAGCCTACGTAGAGCGTGACGCATGTGAACGTAATGAAGCTCAAGCCACCGAGCCAGCCATACGACGCAAAAGCATTGATGTAGACCTGGTGCGGATCGGTCGGGAAAATCTTCGCATAGTGCAACGGACCGAAGCCGAACGGACTTTCGAGCAACAACGGGATCGACCGCAATTGTGCGCCAAAGCGCCCAAGTTCACCCAGATCATATTCTTGGCTCAGTGAAGCGCGCTCGACAAAAACGCTGCTAATAGCCGGGATCGACAAAGCGACGACGATGCCGACCGCGACGAAGGCCGCGCCGAGAATTGTTAGCAAGACGATCCGTTGCCGCAGGGCTGGCGCGCTCGCGGTAAGGAAAGTGAGGCCGACCATCAACGAGGCTGAGAGGATCAGTACGCCCCATGCGCCGCGCGAGAAGCTCAGCAGGACACCAAGGATCATGACGGCGAGGGGAACGACGCCGCGCCAAAATCCGACCCCTCGCTTGAGCAAGATGTCCTGAACGATCCACACGATCGGCGGCACGAGAAATGGGCCGAAGACGTTCGGGTCCTTGAATGGTCCCGTGGCGCGGGCGTTGTCGTAGAGTGTGAAGTAGTGCCCAAGCCCGGCGACATCGAAATAGCCCAGGATACCGAGAACTGCGGCGATGAAACCCGTCGCGATGTAGCCGGAGCGTATGGTCCGCATGCGTCCAACCGGATCCTTTGCGACGAGCGCGGCAAAGAATATCGTGGTGATAGCGATGTAAATCGAGATCGCCACGAATGTCAGGCTGGCGCGTTCGTCGACAAACGGCACAAGGGCCAGCAATCCGCCGGCGTTAAACGCCGCGAGGAGCACAATCATCGGGATCATCGTGCGGTGAAACAGCAGCGCGTTGCCGCTGAGCGTCAGGGCGGCGACGACGAACATGAACTCATAGGGCGAAGGTTCGATCGCCGCCGAAGCGCCGCAGGTGACGAACGTCCAGAGTATGCCGCGTTGCAGCGATGCGACGTCAATCGTCCAGGGCTGTCGCGTCTTGCCGGTTCGAGCGGGGAGGGCGGCAGCGCTCATAACGTCAATAGGCGTTCTGGGATTTGAGCAACGAGGTTGGCGTCATCGCGAGGATGTAGAGATCGAACATGATCGACCAGTTCTCGATGTAATGGAGATCGTGTTCGACGCGCTGCTGAATCTTGTCTTGCGTGTCGGTTTCGCCGCGCCATCCGTTGATCTGCGCCCAGCCGGTGATGCCCGGGCGCACGCGGTGGCGTGCAAAATAGCCGTCGACGACCTCGTCATACTGGCGATCGGCGGCCTTCGCGTGCAGCGCGTGCGGACGCGGCCCGACCAGCGACAGATTGCCTTTGAAGACGACGTTGATGAGCTGCGGCAGTTCGTCGATTGAAGTGCGGCGGATGAAGCGCCCGACGCGCGTCACCCGCGGGTCATTACGGGTGACCAGCCTTGCGGCGGTTGCATCCGTATGGTCGGCATAGAGAGAGCGGAACTTGAACACGTCGATCTGTTCGTTGTTGAAGCCGTAGCGCTTCTGCCGAAAAAACACCGGCCCGCGCGAGTCGAGTTTTATCGCGATCGCCGTGGCGAGCAGGAGCGGCGAGAACGCCAGCAGCGCCAGCCCGCCGATGATCTTGTCGGACGCAATCTTGATGACGACGTCCCAATCAGCGATCGGCTTGTCGAGGATATCAAGCATTGGCGCCTTGCCGACATAGGAATAGGAACGCGGGCGAAAGCGCAGTCGGTTGGCGTGAGCGGCAAGCCGGATGTCGATCGGCAGCACCCAAAGCTTTTTCAACATCTGCAGGATGCGTTGTTCGGCGGTGATCGGCAGCGCGAAGATCACCAGGTCGATGCGCGTTCGCCGGGCGAATTCGACGAGATCATCGACATTGCCAAGCTTCGGAAATCCTTCGATTGTTTCTGGCGCGCGATCGTTCGAGCGATCGTCGAAGACGCCGAGGGTGCGGACTTCGTCGCTGCCGGTCCTGGCGAGGTCGCGCAACAATTCGTGGCCAAATTCGCCGCCGCCAACAACGACCGCGCGCCGCTCAAGCCGGCCGCTCTTCGCCATGCCAGCGCAGATCCGCGCCAGGAGCGCGCGTTCGGCTCCAAGAACGAGAAGGCCCAGCGCATACCAGCTGACGATCCAGACGCGCGAGATCAGGCCATCGATCTTGAGAAGGAACGACGCCGCGAAGACGATGAGAAACACGAACGACCAACCCATCGCGACGCGGAAGAACTGGCGCACTGGCTGGCGAAGCGCCGTCAGCGTGTATGTATGAAGCGTCTGGAAGACCACGATCGAGAACAGCGCCACCGCGGGGGTGACCGAGAAAAAGATCGGCTCATATCCATGCGCTGGCGCAACATACAGGAGATAGGGCAAGATGCCTGCAGACGCGATGAGCGCCAATTCAATTGTCTGGACAATGCCTGTGAAGACCACGAGCGAATAGGCCGGACGCGAATGATCGGCGGCGAGGTCATCGAGCAGCCGCTCGCGCATCCGCGGCGATCGCTTATCGTCTTGTGCCGGCCCCTGATCGGCGCCCTCGATTTCGCGTAAAAGCAATGCGGACATGGGACTTTTCAAATTTCGGATTGGACGCCGACGGCGCGGACGTCAGAAAAATTCCGCGTACGGCTCGAAAACGCGTCGCCATATCCGGACATGACTGAATTGACCATGGACTGAATTGAAAAGTTCTCCGCGACGAAAAATGCGAGATCGGCGGCCTGCTCCTCGCGCGCTGCTTGCGGCTGGAGAAGCTTTGCCAGCATTCGCTCGCAGAGATCCTTGGGGTCGCCGCTTGGCCCGAGCCAGTTCCTGTAGGGGCCGAATATTTCGGGAATGCCTCCAGCGTTGGTGGCGATCAGCGGGACGCGCGCGCCGGCCGCTTCCAGCACGACATAAGGCAAGGATTCAGCGCGCGACGGCACAACCATGATGCGCCCGAGCTTGAACGCCTGACGAATGGGCATCGGCCCGGCGAACGTCAGGTGATCGGCAATGCCGAGTTTACGCGCCTGGGCGAGCAACATCTGCTTGTCGGGACCGGATCCCACAAGCACTGTGCGCGGCGTGCGTCCAAGTTTTGAGCGGGCGATGGCGATCGCGTCGAGTAGCGTATCGATGCCTTTGGCGGCGCGCAGTTCGCCAACATAGAGAAAATCGGCGGCGTCGGGATCGGCCTGCGCGAGATCGAATTCAGCGGCGCTGATGCCGTTGGCGACGATGCGGCGAACGCCGCCCCTTGTGCCGACACACGCATCGAAGCGGCCCGCGATAAAGGCGCTTTCAAACAGGAAGACGTCGGTGCTCAGGGCGAGCACCTTCTCGGCCGCCATGTAAGCGCGGTGCACAAGCGCGCCTGGCCAATAATTAAAGCTGCCGCCGTGCGGTGTATAGGCGCGCACCGGACCTTGGCCGCGGCGAGTCAGTCCGGGCAGGCGGGCGTAAAGACCGCCTTTCGAGCCATGTCCGTGCAAGACGTCCGGCTTGACGCGGGCAACGAGGCTGCGAAAGTTCGCCATCGCGACGAGATCGGTTATGTGCGGATTGCGTTTGATCGGAGCGCCCCAGACGCCGAGCGCCAGGCCGCCCGAGATGCTGGCCAACGCCCGCGCCACATTGTCGCCGCGCGCCTGACTGTCAAAAAACAGCCCGACTTCGTGCCCGCGCTCAACCTGGGCGTTCGCGAGATCGACGACATGGCGAAACAAACCGCCCAGTGGCGCGCGGAAGACATGAACAATCCGCAGTCGCCGGGACAGAACGTCGCGCTCGCCTTCCATCAGCCCGAACTCCGATACGTCAATTAAATAACTTGTCTTTAGCGCGATATCCTAAAAGAAGCGTTCCCTGACCGTGATGGTATCGCCGGGGCGTAACGGGTAAGTCAGAGGCACCGAGGCCGTCACTGGAGTCCCGTCGACGATGCGCGTGACGTCCACGCTGTCCTGCGCGCCGCGCGGCGTGAAGCCCCCTGCGACCGCGATGGCGTTCTGTACAGTCATGCCGTTGATGAAGGGGTACTGGCCCGAAGTCGTTACTTCGCCGAGCGCGAAGAACGGCCGGAAGGCCTCCACTTCGGCTGAAACGCGCGGATCGCGCAGATAGCCGGCGCGCAGGCGCGCCTCAATCTCCCGGCTGAGGTCCGCCGTCGTTAACTCGTAGGCTTTCACTAAACCTATCAAGGGCATAGAGATGTTGCCGGCGCCATCGACAGCGAACGAATTCGACAGCGCTTCCTGCCCGAACACGATGACGCGGACGCGGTCGCCGCTGGCAAGCAGGTAGGGCGCATTGAGTTGGGCGCGGAAAAGGTCCGGCCGGTATCGCGTCGACGCGCAGCCGGCAACCAGCGCTGTAGCGAGCAAGCAGATGATGGTGAAACTTCGACGCATGCGAGCGACCGCTTGGGATCAGGAACGAGCCTTATCACTAACGGCGCATGGTTAACGAAAGACCAATGCCGCATTGCCGATAGCCAAAGTGGCCGAAGCCTTAACCCCTCAGCAACCTTGATGCCGCATAAATCGCTCCCGCGTTGTGTGGATTCGTGAAGGTGATTGATGAATAGCGAGCCGACGGAGACGAGCGGCGCCGACCTTTGGCGCGACGGCGCCATCGATTTGCCGCAGCTCTTCCGCGCCATCGCGCGCGCGAAGCGCTGGATAGTCCTGCCGACATTGGCGGCGTTTCTCGCCGCGCTCGCGGTCGTCACGCTGGTCCACCCGCGCTACACCGGCGTCGCTAAAGTCTTGCTGGAAAATCAGGAAAGCTATTACACGCGCCCCGACAAAGCGGGCGCCGATCAAACCCAATCGCTCGATCCCGAGGCCGTCCAGAGCCAGGCCGAAACCATCCAATCGACCGAACTCGCCAACAAGGCGGTGGCGAAACTCGATCTGACGTCAAGCGCCGAATTCAATCCGGCGACGTCTTCCAGCCCGCTTTCGATGGCGATGTCATTGTTTGGGCTTGGCCGCAACGACTCCGCCCGCACCGTCGGCGAGCGCACCGCAGAAGTGTTTCTCTCGCGCCTGACAGTGTTTCCGTTGCCAAAGTCACGGGTTCTGCAAATCGAGTTCGTCAGCCAGGACCCGGAACTCGCGGCGCGCGGCGCCAATGCCACCGCGCAATTGTTCCTTGAATTGCAGGAGGACGCGAAGAAAGCCGCGGCGAAAAGCGCCAGCGGCTGGCTGTCCGGCAAGATCGACGAACTGCGCGGCAAAGTCGCTGAAGCAGACGCAAAGGTCGAAAATTTCCGCGCCCAATCCGGCTTGCTCGCGGGCGCAAACAATATGACGCTGCCGGGCCAACAACTTTCAGACATCAATACCCAACTGGCCGCGGCGAAGTCCGCGCAATCCGCCGCATCGAGCAAGGCCAGGCTGCTCCGCGCCATGTTGCACGATGGGCGGCTTGCAGAAATACCCGATGTCGCCAAGGACGAATCGCTGCGGCGCTACGCCGAGCAGCGCGTCGCCCTGAAGGCGCAGATCGCACTTGAGTCGCAGACGCTCCTGCCAGGCCACCCGCGCATGAAGGAACTCGGCGCGCAACTCGCCGGCCTCGATCACGAAATGCGCATCGCCGCCGACAAGGCGGTTCGCGGACTGGAAAACGATGCGAGGCTGGCGGCCGCGCAGGTCGACGGCCTGAACGCCGCGTTGGCCAAGCAGTCGACGACCGTGGCGACAGGCAACGTCGACGATGTAGAGTTGCGCGCGCTTGAGCTTGAAGCCAAGGCGACACGCGATCAGCTCGAATCGTATCTGCAGAAATATCGCGAGGCCATCGCGCGCGATGCCGGCAATGCCTCGCCCGCCGATGCCCGCATTATCGCCAGCGCCACGCAGCCGCGCACGCCAACTTTTCCCAAACGAACCGAGACCCTGACGCTCGGCGCACTGGCCGGGCTGTTGCTTTCGACCGGCGTGGTCGTCGCTCACGCGCTGATGAGCGGCGGCGGGAGCAGCGCGGCCGCGGCGGAATCGGCCGGCCCCGCTCGGCGTCCCGAAACAATTCGCGTCGTAGAACCCGCGATGTCCGAAGACGAGGCGGCGTCTTTCGGCACGTTCAGGACGGCGGACGCGCTGACAGAACATCTTGCGAGCGGCGCCGCGCCGGTGATCGCGCTTGTCGGCGCGGAAGGTTCGGGAAAAGCGCTCGCCGCTTCGCTTGAAGTCGCGCGCAAGCTCGCCTTGCGCGGTCGGGCCGCGTTGGTGGATCTCGGGCAATCGCAGAACTGGCTCGCCGACGCGCTGCACAGGGATGGCGATGCTTCACTCCCGGTTGCCGGGCTGGCGCAATTGCTGGCGGGCGAAGCGCCATTTGGCGACGTGTTGCATCGCGATCTCTCCTCGACGCTCGACGTGATGCCGGCAGGGTCGGACGATGTGACCACACAGGGGCTCGACGAGGTCATCCACGCGTTGGCGGCGACCTACGAGTTCGTCATTCTGCATTCCTCGGATTGGCGCTCCGAGCCGGCCTTGGCCGCGCTCGAACATGCTTCGGAGTTGGTTCTTGTGGCGCGTCCGGCGCTGCTCAAGCGCCTCCTCGCCCAAGCCGCGGAGATACTCGGCGAAGTTCCGGTCAAGCTGCATGGCCTTGCGCTCGCCAGCGGCGACGCGCTCGATCGGGCCGCCTGAAGACCTTAGCCGCCGCGGCGACGCAGCTGGCGCACAAGCGTCCAGATAGATGGCGATCGCTTGACGAAGCGCTTGGCTCGTTGCTTGCCAAGGAGCGCGACGCCCAGCAATCGCCCCGCGACGCCAATCGGGATGAAACTATCGAACAATTGTTCCTCGGTCTCGCAGCAACGCGCCTTGTAACGCGCCTCGCCGACACCGAGATCGAACGTGGCGAAACGCCGCTCGATCAGATTGCGGATGATGTGCTTGAGTAGGATCTCGCCCGGGCTGCATCGCGCGATCTCAGGCTCGGCATGGTAGGAGATGAACACGCCGCAAAAGCGATCTTGGCAAGGCAAGCCGCCGAACACTGCGACGAGGCGGTCGCCGCAGACGAGCGCATGCAGTTCGAGCGGCGCGGGGTTCGACGCCGCCAGAGACGCTTGCGTCAGGTACGCCAGCGTTTGCGCGCGATCCCACGACCCGCTCAGGCCGTGTTCGCGCACGCGCGCTTCCTTTTGCGTCACATAGGCATTCAGCATCGTTTGCGCGCTCGCGGCATCGCGCGCTATTCGATGGATCACCGGGCCCATCGCGTCGAGTCGCTGCGATTTCTTGCGCAGCTTCTTGTGCGCGGCGCGCGAATAATGGGCGTTGAGCCACGCGGAATAATCGGCGCCGAGCGCGGATTTGTAACCATTGCTCGGGCTCGCCTGAGCGCCGGGCGCGAGCATCGGATTGCTTGCTCCCTGCCAGTCCTGGGGCTGATTGAGGCAGAGAAAACCTGCGACGCGCGGCGAAGCCATCGCCGCCGCGCGACCCAGCAAATCGACAAGCGCGGCGCGGTCGATAGCGACGCCGGGACGAAACAATCCCATGTTGAAATTGGAATCCTTGCCGCCGGCAAACTCGCCAAATAGAAGCGGGCCGATGCGTATCAACACGAAGGGCAGCAGCACATTGACCCGGCCTGTCCCATCGCGCGCAACGACAATGAATGGCGTGACGCGCGAGGCGTGGCCGATCGTCTCAAGCCATGCGCGAACGAACGCGAACCCTTGATACGGCGTTGCGATCGCGCAGTCTTCCAACTCAGCCCACGCAGCGCGGGCGGCTTCAAGATTGGTGTAGACTTCGCAGAACTCCAGCGGGCGCGCGGGGGCCGGAGCGGGGCGCGGCCGCGCGTCCCCCCGCGATCTGTCGGAATCGATGGCGCGCGACTGTTTCAACCGGTTTTCCTGCGAGGCGACGGCGCAGCCTAGCGGCAAAGCCTCAACGTATTATTGACGTTTACGAGGCCGTAAGCACTTGGCAATCCCCCGGTGCTAGGTTTTCGTCTGGAAAGGCGCATGTACACGAATGGCGATCAGGGACCGGATTATCGGCGCGGGGTTTGCCGCACTGGGGGCAACGGGCCTGCACCGGCTCGCTAGCGGGTTCACCAGTGGGCGCGGCGCGATTCTGATGCTTCATCAGGTGCGGCCGTGGCGACCGATAACGCCGGGTTATGCTCCCAATCGATTGATGGAAATCACGCCGGAATTTCTGGACATTGTCCTCACCCTCGTGAAGCGCAGCGGCTTCGATCTGGTTTCGATGGACGAAGCGCTCGACCGGCTCGCGGCGTCATCCAGTAGGCCGTTTGCCGCGCTGACGTTTGACGACGGCTACCGCGATAACGTCGAACACGCATTGCCGGTGCTGGAGCGCCACGGCGCGCCTTTCACCGTGCATGTCGCCACAGGAATTACGGATCGCAGCGCGCGGATGTGGTGGCTTGAGCTTGAGGAAGCGGTGCGCTGCGCCGATGCGATCGAATGCAAGATAAAGGGCCGCGCGCAAACCCTGACGGCGCGCACGCCGCGGGAAAAGACCAACGCCTTCGCGACGATTTACCGCGATCTTCGCGCTGGTCCCGAACTGAAGCTACTTGACGCGATCGGCGGGCTGGCGGCGCGCTGGGGCGTTAATGGGCGGGGCTTTGCCGAAGACCTCTGCATGGACTGGGCTGAGATTAAGGCGCTCAGCCAGCATCCGCTAGCGACAATCGGCGCGCATTCCAACACCCACAAGATGCTGGCGAAATGGCCAGCCGAAATCGCGCGCGAGGAGATGCAGGGATCGAAGCGTACGATCGAGGCGCGGATCGGCAGGCCGGTGCGCCACTTCGCTTATCCCGTGGGCGATCCAACCAGCGCGGGCGCACGGGAATTCGCGATGGCGCGCGAGATCGGTTTTTCCAGCGCGGTGACGACGCGGCCGGGGATGTTATTCTCCGAGCATCGCAATCATGCGCTTGCGTTGCCCCGCTTGTCGATCAACGGCAATTGGCAAGATGCGCGTTATACCGAAATGCTGTTGTCGGGGGCGCCGTTCGCGCTGTGGAATCGGGGCAGGCGGGTAAATGTGGATTGAGGCGCGCTACGGGCCGCCGTCCACCCGCTCCATCCACTTGATCAGCGGCATCATTGGCAGCACCCAGGCGAAACCCAGCACGATATAGCCGATCGATTGCACCCAGCCGGGGGCTTCTTGCAACGGGCGCGAGTCGGCCAGCGCCATCGCGACGAGCGCGTAGATCATCACGAACGCCAACATGATGGCGCCGCCAGTGAATTTTCGCGCGCGACGGGTCATGGGTTTTCTCCGGGGCTGCGACGCCATGGCGTTTGCGATGGGCGGCGGGCGCGTTTATGTCTGCATCCGCCGCGCCGTGCAAGCGCTCTAGGGAATCTGGATGTCCGCCGCCAACAATGTCGCCGCCGTCGGCATCGAAAGGCGCCCCGCCGCGTCCGCCAGCGCCGTGCGCTTGTGGTTGTGGGCCGTCGCGGCGCTGATCTTCGCGATGGTGCTGGTGGGCGGCGCGACGCGCCTGACGGAATCGGGTCTGTCGATCACGCAATGGAAGCCGATCACCGGCGTGATCCCGCCGCTCAGCGCCGCCGACTGGCAAGCGGAGTTCGACCGCTACAAGCTGATCCCGCAATATTCGAAACTCTTCCCGGACATGAATCTTGAGGGCTTCAAGACCATCTTCCTGTGGGAATGGAGCCATCGCCTTCTGGCGCGCCTCATTGGCGTTGCCTTCATTCTGCCCGCGCTATGGTTCTGGGGAACCGGCGCGCTGAAAGGCGCGCTCGGGCGTCAGGTGCTTGTCGCGACCGGCCTGCTGGCGCTGGAGCCGATCGTCGGCTGGTGGATGGTCGCCTCGGGGCTTGTCGACCGCACCGAAGTTTCGCAGGTGCGGCTGGCGATCCATCTGCTGATCGGCGCCGCGACATTTTCGGCATTGGTGTATGCGGCGACGGGCCTTCGCGCGCCGCGCGCCGAAGCCGCGCCTTCTCGATTAGTTCGCGCCGCGCGGCTGATCGCCTTCGCGGTGTTCTGCCAGCTCGGTCTTGGCGCGCTTGTGGCGGGGCTGCGCGCCGGGCTCATTTACAATACCTGGCCGCTGATGGATGGCAGCTTCGCGCCCAAGGGGCTGTTCGGCGCTTCGCCTTGGTGGAGCAGCCTCTATGAGGACATCACGACCGTGCAGTTCGATCACCGATTGCTCGCCTATATCATCGTCGCGCTGGCGATATTGCACGCGGTCGATGCGTCGCGAGCGGCGCCCGGAACGTCGCTGACGCGTCGTGCGCGCGTCGTCGCGGGTCTCGCGCTGGCGCAGACGGCGCTGGGCATTATGGCGCTGCTGCTTGTCGTGCCGATCTGGGCGGGGTTGCTGCATCAGGCCTTCGCCATGCTGCTGCTCGGCATGGCGGTCGCTCATGCGCGGGCGAGCGCTCTCGACGCTCGCCCGGCTTGATCTTCGTTACGCCAACGCGCCGTCGAGATCGGCGATCAGATCGGCGACATCTTCAATGCCGACGGAGAGGCGCACGACATCCGGACCGGCTCCGGCCGCGGTCTTTTGCGCGTCGCTAAGCTGGCGGTGTGTCGTCGAAGCGGGGTGGATCACCAGCGAGCGCGTGTCGCCGATATTGGCCAGATGCGAGAACAGCTTGAGGTTCTTCACCAGCTTGATGCCCGCTTCATAGCCGCCCCTGACGCCAAAGGTGAAGACGCCGCCCGCGCCTTTCGGGCAGTACTTTTTTGCCAGCGCATTGTAGCGGTTTCCTTCAAGGCCGGGATAAGAAACCCAGCTGACCTTTTCGTGCTTGGCAAGATGCTGCGCCACCGCCAGCGCATTGTCGCAATGGCGCTGCATGCGCAGAGATAGCGTCTCGGTTCCGGTGAGAATGAGGAACGAGTTGAACGGCGAAATCGCCGGGCCGAGATCGCGCAGGCCGAGCACGCGGCAGGCGATGGCGAAGGCGAAATTGCCAAACGTTTCCGCCAGCACAATGCCGTTATATTCCGGCCGCGGCGCCGACAGCATGGGATAGCGCTTGTCGCCGGCGAAGTTGAACTTGCCGCCGTCGACAATGACGCCGCCCATCGAATTGCCGTGGCCGCCGAGGTATTTCGTCGCTGAGTGCACGACGATGTCGGCGCCGTGCTCGAACGGGCGGATGAGATAGGGCGTCGCCAATGTGTTGTCGACGATCAGCGGCACATTGGCCTTCTTGGCGATAGCGGCGATTGCCGCGATATCGGTGATGACGCCGCCGGGATTGGCGATGGATTCGATAAAGATCGCCTTGGTCTTGTCAGTGATCGCGGCGGCGAAGCTTTCGGGCTCGTCGGGGTTGGCCCATTTCACCTGCCAGCCAAAATTCTTGAAGGCGTGGTTGAACTGGTTGATCGAGCCGCCATAGAGTTTGTTCGAGGCGATGAATTCATCGCCGGGCACGAGCAGCGAATGGAAAATCAATTGCTGCGCCGCGTGCCCCGAGGCGACGCCAAGACCCGCCGACCCGCCCTCGAGCGCCGCGACGCGCTCTTCCAGCACGGCGGTCGTCGGGTTAGTGATGCGGGTGTAGATGTTGCCAAACGCCTGCAAGCCGAACAGCGAGGCGGCGTGATCGACATCGTCGAAAACAAACGCGGTGGTCTGGTAGATCGGCGTGATCCGCGCGCCCGTCGTCGGGTCGGGCTTCGCGCCGGCATGAATGGACAAAGTCGAAAAACCCGGCGCGGAACTGGACATAAAACTCTCCCTCAGGATGTTGATGGGATTATCATTGCAGATTGAGCGCGGGCGAGGAAGGGGGCGGGGGGCATTGGCAGCGCTGACTATCTCAAAACCGGCGCCGGCGTGATCAGCGGAAGCTTAGGAAAGTACGTGCGATACCGCGCGGTGTCCCGGGTCAACAGTTGATAGCCTGCAACAGCGGCATGGGCGCCGATGAAGAAATCTGGCAGCGGCGAGCGTTTGTCTCCGCGCCGGCGTCGATAGGCGAGGAAGCATTTGCCCGCCAGAAACGCGGCCTCGAAGGGCAGCGCTTCGCGCGCCAGCAGATCCTTTGGAAGAGCGGCTTCAAGATCTTCGATTCGCGAGAAGCGGATAGAAATTTCAGCATTGATCACCAGCCTGCTGCGGTCGGCCGCGCGCTCGAGAGCTTTCGACGACCAGTCGAACCAGCGGGCGTCGTCGCTCATTAGATCGAGCAGAATGTTGCTGTCGATCAGAACAGCGCTCATTCAGTCGCCACGCGTCATCGCCATGATCTCCTCGGTGCTCAAAGCGATATCGCCGCGACCGCGCATATGGGCGACCAGCCGTGCTCCCTGGCCATTCTTTTTCGTGGGTGCGCTAACAATGCGAACGCTCTTTCCATCGAAGGCAAAATCTACTTCGGTGTTTGGAAAAAGCCCCGCCTTGGCGCGAATTTCCGCAGGAATCGTTACCTGGCCCTTCGATGTTATGCGCATAATATGTCTTACTCCTACACGTAAGAGTAAGATATTTTCGCAAATATTTCAAAGTCTTTGGTCGGCTTGAAATTGCTCCTCACCCCGCCACCGCCGCAAAATCCTTCGCGCCCAGTCCCTTCGCCTCGGCGCGCGCAAACGCCGCCGCTGCCCCGACGATCATATCCTTGGGCGCGCCGAGCGCTTCGGCGCGCGCGATGCCGTAGCGGGCGTCCTTGTGCATGAGATAGAGCGCGAAATCGGTCTCGTCGTAGCTTCCAGCGATCATGCGCGGCAGTTTCATCTGCACGATCGGACTTGCGGCGGCGCCAGCGAGGATCAGCGCGGCGGTCTGCGGCGGATCGAAGCCGGCTTTCTCGGCGAGCTTCAACGCTTCGGCGAGAGCCGCCGACTGCGCGGCGATCAGCAAGTTGTTGATGAGCTTCCATGTCGCGCCAGCGCCGACGCCGCCCAGATGATTGATCTTGCCGCCGATGGCGGAGAGCGCCGGGCGCGCGTCTTCCAGCGTCGCCGCGTCGCCGCCGACGAAGAATGTCAACTGCCCTCCGGCCGCCGCTTGCCGGCTGCCGCCGACCGGCGCGTCAAGAAAGCCGCAGCCATGCGCCTGCGCCTTGCCGGCGAGTTCGCGCACCCAGTCGGGCGTCAGGGTGCTCGATTCGATCGCGATCGCGCCGCGCTTCATCCCCGCCAGCGCGCCGTTTTCGCCAAGCCAGACTTCGCGCGACGCCGCATCGTCGGCGACCATCGCCACGACGAAATCAGCGTTCGCCGCTGCTTCCCGCGGCGTCGCGGCCAGTGTCGCGCCCTGCGCCGCAAGCCCCTCGGCTTTGGCGCGCGTGCGGTTCCAGATCGTCAGATTGAAGCCTTTGGCGAACCAGTTCGCCGCCATGCCCGAGCCCATCGCGCCAAGGCCGAGAAGCGTGATGTTGCGCATGGGAACTCCGCGAGATTGGGGTGTCAGGGATGGCGGGGGATAAGATCATGGCGATGCGGGGATGTCGACAAGCGGGTGTCGTAACCCTTCGCCCCGCGGTGTGCGGGGCGACGGGCCTTGCGCCGCTTGACGCGGCCCCAGCGCCGCCGCACCATTGGCCGATGTCCGGTCCGGCCAAATCGTTCAAGCTCACCGCGGATATTCTCTTGCGGGCGTATTCGATTGGCATGTTTCCGATGGCCGAGAGCAGCGACGCGGCGGCGTTGTTCTGGGTCGATCCGACGCAGCGCGGGGTTTTTCCGCTCGATGGCCTGAGCGTGTCGAAAAGCCTCGCCAGGACCGTGCGCAGCGATCGTTTTGAAGTGCGGGCGGACGGCTGCTTTGACGCAATCGTCGCGGCCTGCGCCAATCGCGAAAAAACCTGGATCAATGCGGAAATCCGCCGCCTCTATGGCGAATTGTTCCGCGCCGGCCACGCCCATTCCGTCGAAGTATTCGAGGATGGCGAATTAGTCGGCGGACTTTACGGCGTCAGCCTCGGCGCGGCGTTCTTCGGCGAAAGCATGTTTCATATCGCCCGCGACGCCTCCAAGGTCGCGCTCGTGCATCTAATCGCGCGGCTGCGGCTCGGCGGATTCGCGCTGCTCGACACGCAATTCGTCACGCCGCATCTGCAAAGCCTCGGCGCCGTCGAAATCGCGCGCGAGGATTATTTGCGCTCCCTCAAGACAGCGCTTGAAGAAGAAGGCGACTTTGACGCTTGGCCGGTCGATCGGCCGATGACCGGCGCCGAGGCGCTCGCCGGCGCGCTGGGTGGAGCCATGTGAAAGCGAAAATAGGGGAGGTTCGAAGAGCAGTTTTCTCTTGCGGTATGGGTCTTGCGAGCATCCAGCTGATACGCCGGCGGGGCGGGGAACATTGATGGCGGAAGTCGGGTTTTTCGATGAAATGGACAGTGGCGAGGCGGGTGCGCGCCCGCTCTACCGCCATATCGAGCGCTGGCTCAAGCAAACGCCACCCGACCTGCTCGCCGCGCGGCGCGCCCAGGCCGAATTCATGTTTCGCCGCATCGGCATCACTTTCGGCGTCTACGGCGACAAGGACGCCGCCGAGCGGCTCATCCCCTTCGACATCATTCCGCGCCTGCTCTCGCGCGCCGAGTGGAACAAGCTCGAAGCTGGGATCACCCAGCGCGTCAACGCGCTCAACCTGTTCCTGCGCGACGTTTATGGTCCCCGCGCGATCCTTAAAGAAGGCCTGATTCCGCCCGACCTGGTCCTGCGCAATCCGTATTATCGGCCGGAAATGATCGGGCGCCGGCCGCCTCACGACATCTGGGTGCATATCGCCGGCATCGACATCGTGCGCATCGACGCCGACGATTTTTATGTGCTGGAGGACAATGCCCGCACGCCGTCGGGCGTTTCCTACATGCTGGAAAATCGCGAAGTAACGATGCGGCTGTTGCCGGACCTGTTCGCCCAGCATCGCGTCGCGCCGGTTGAGGCCTATCCGGACGAACTGCTATCGTGCCTGCGCTCGGTCGCGCCGCGCATTGGCGGCGAGGATGCGACCATCGCGCTGCTGACGCCGGGACCTTTCAATTCGGCATATTACGAGCATTCGTTCCTCGCCGACAAGCTCGGCGTCGAACTGGTCGAAGGGCGCGATCTGTTCGTCGCCGAGGACATCGTTTACATGCGCACGACGCGCGGGCCGCAGCGTGTCGACGTGGTCTACCGCCGAGTGGATGACGACTTCCTCGATCCGCTGGTGTTCAATCCCGCCTCGCTGTTGGGCGTGCCCGGGCTGATGGGCGCCTATTTGGCGGGCAATGTGACGCTTGCCAATGCAGTCGGCACCGGCATCGCCGACGATAAGGCGATTTATAGCTATGTTCCCGACATCATCCGCTTCTATCTCAAACAGGAGCCTCTGCTGAAGAACGTGCCGACCTTTCGCTGCCGCGAGCCATCGCAGCTTTCCCATGTGCTCGACAATCTCGACAAGCTGGTGGTCAAGGAGGTCAATGGATCGGGCGGTTACGGCATGCTCGTCGGGCCGCACGCCAGCGCCGCGCAGCGCGAGATTTTCGCTGGCAAGCTCAAGGCCGATCCGGGCAATTTCATCGCCCAGCCAACGCTGGCGCTGTCGACCTGCCCGGCTTCGTTCGACAGCGGCGTTTCGCCCCGCCACGTCGACCTCAGGCCATTCGCGCTATCGGGCTCGAACGGCGTCAGGATCGTGCCGGGCGGGCTGACGCGCGTGGCGCTGACGGCCGGCTCGCTCGTCGTCAATTCGAGCCAGGGCGGCGGCACCAAGGACACCTGGATCGTCGACGACGATGTCTTGACAGGGGAGCGCTGAACATGCTGGCCCGCACCGCGGACAATCTGTTCTGGCTGGCTCGCTCGATGGAGCGCGCTGATTTTACCGCGCGCACGATCGAGTCGACGCTGCGCCTCGAAATATTGCCAAAGAGCGAGCCTGAGGACATGGCGGAGTGGGAGGGCGCCTTGTCGTCGCTCGACGCGCTCGAAGCGTTTCACGAAGGCCATGAAAAGCTCGATGAGCCCGCGGCGATCGAGTTCCTCACGTTCGACCGCGACAATCCGTCGTCGATCTGCAATTGCCTGGAAAACGCCCGCGCCACCGGCCGCGCGGTGCGCACCGCATTGACGACGGAAACCTGGACGGCGATCAACGAAGCCTGGCTCGAGCTGAAGCGCTTCGAGACGCGCCGGCGCGGGGCGAAGGGATTCGATCGCGAGGCGCTCGCCCGTTTCCTGGATTACGTCAAGAAGGCTTCGCTGGATTTTGACGGCTCTTGCTATCGCACGATGCTGCGCAACGATTCCTACTGGTTCAACCGGCTCGGGCTTTTCATCGAGCGCGCTGACAATACGGCGCGATTGCTTGACGTGAAATATCATTTGCTGCTGCCCGAGACGGAGTCGGTTGGCGGCTCGCTGGACTATTTCCAGTGGGTTGCGATCCTGCGCTCGGTGTCGGCGGCCACCGCCTATCACTGGGTCTACCGCGACCGCATTAAACCCTGGCTGATCGCCGATCTGCTGATTCTCAAATCCGCGATGCCGCGCTCGCTCATCTCATGTTATGAAAGCATCGATCGTGCGCTTGACTCCATCGCGCGCGAAGATGGCCGCAGCGGCGCCGCGCAGCGTCAGGCGCGCGTCATGCTGACGCGACTGGAGCGCTCGACGATGGATGAAATATTTCAGGGTGGCTTGCACGAGTTCATCACCGCTTTTGTCGAAGATAATGCACGGCTATCGACGACGATTTCGGAGCAGTACTTGTTTATCTAAGCGACGGGTCTGGCTGCTTGCCGTCATGGCTGGGCTTGTCCCACGACTGTCCGGTTCATGTCATTGCCAAGTTTAGTTGGAGTTGTCGAGAGTCGAAGGGCGGGGGCGGAGCGTTTTGGCGCAGGCGAT
>JAYUFK010000238.1:0-4415 GCA_043739325.1 Methylocapsa sp.
GCGCGATTGGGGAGGATTCGATGTACATGGGCGGATGATAGCACAAGACCGCATGAATTCAACAAAAACATCTGATTTACATGGCTACAAATCGCGCTAATTAAAACATAAACCAGATAAATATCAATATCTTAATGCATACGGAAGAAAGAAGATCCGGCTAACGACCAACCCCGGCGGAACGCCACTTATCATTCGCGGGAAACTGTTCAGACAACCGGGGCCAGCGCTGTATCTGGCCGCCGTCATCAATCTGTTCAGCCGGCAGGTGGTCGGTTTCGCCATGGGTGACCGCATGGGCGCGCAACTGGTCGTGGATGCGTTGCGAATGGCTTGGTTCCGTCGCAGGCCGGCGCCGGGACTGATCTTCCACTCCGACCGGGGAAGCCAGTATGCCAGCAAGGCCTTCGCCAACCAGCTCAGGGCCTTCGCGATGCGCGCCTCTATGAGCCGGAAGGGCGATTGCTGGGACAACGCGGTCGCCGAGAGCCTGTTCGGCTCGCTCAAGACCGAAAGCATTCATCGCCATGATTTCGGAACGCGCCGCGCGGCGCGCGACGAAATCATGGCGTGGATCACAAGATACAATCACACCCGCCTGCACTCGACCCTGGGCTACCTCAGCCCCATGGCCTACGAAAAGAAATGGCTTGCCCGAAAGCTCGCCGAAGCTGCATAATTCAACAACCTTGGGAGACACTTTTCGGGGGCAAGGTCAGTCGTCGAGACCGATCGCCGAAGATCCATCGACGCCGTCCGACTGACCCTCGATCGCCGACCGCTACCCGTCGCAGTTTGAGCCCCGCTCAAGCGGCGTGAGCGGCTACGATTGCAAATTGCGCCGGCGGTCCGGTTTTCCGCGGCCGCTCAACAATTCCTCATGCGACACAATGCATGAGATCAGAACAACATACTTTGCTTAGCATCAGGTTTGGACCCTGCTCGCTTTCTTGTGAGTCGCAACGACTGGGCGGCGACATCGCCATCTCCCAATCTGATTGTAAACGTTTGGGCCGACCTAACGTCTTGCGCGGTTCTCAGCACTCGATTTTGGTCCGTCAGCACCAACGCATATCCGCGAGAGAGAACCGATTGATAATTCACGGCCCCCAACAGTCGGGCCGCCTTTATCGAAGCGAATTGACGCCGCTCCCATCCCACCCTTGATGCGCGCGCGAGAGACTGTCCGAATTGTTCAATCTTGCGCAGCAAAATGGAGGAAAGGCGCGAACCCTCGGTGCGTTTCATCTCCCAATGCCTAAGGACGGATCGCGATCGATCCGCATTGCGCTCACAATACCGAATCGAAGAGGTGGACAAAGCCTTGCCCGTTCGGGCTACCAGAATAGCCATATCCTCACGGAGTCTCAGCCCACCGGATTTCAACCTCGAGGCTAAAACCTTTGTCGCCTCGCGTCTCGCGGCAATTTTGATGTCAGGCGACATTCTTCTGAGACGAGCGTCCAAACGCACCAACTTGAGCAAATTATTGTTCGCTTTGGTCTCCAAAAGAGAGCGGGAGCGATCGGTCAACGCATCAAGTCTTTGAGAGTTCAGAGCGATCACATCGCCCAGATTCGGAAGCGCGCGCGAGGTCGCGCGCAAATTCGCCGAAAGCTGGCGCTGGTTGCGTGTGTTGGAAGCGATCGCCCGCGCATCCAGTTGCACAACCCGAGCGACCAGGTCGGCGCGAACGGGAACAGCCATCTCCGCCGCCGCCGTTGGTGTAGGTGCGCGCAAATCTGCGGCATGGTCGATCAAGGTCCAATCGGTTTCGTGGCCCACGGCTGAAATGATTGGGATGGCGGAGCTGGCGACGGCGCGCACCAACCCCTCGTTATTGAAGCTCCAGAGATCTTCCAGCGCCCCACCGCCCCGCGCGACGATGATGAGATCGGGGCGGGCCACGGGAGAGGCCTCCGAAAGCGCGTTAAAACCCGTGACCGCGGCGGTCAGCTCTTCTGCGGCGCCCTCGCCCTGGACTCGCACTGGCCAAATGACGACATGAACCGGGAAACGGTCGGAGAGTCGGTGCAGGATATCGCGAATCACCGCTCCGTTTGGGGATGTGATGACGCCGATGACGCGAGGCAAGAACGGCGTCTTACGCTTACGCTCTGCGTCGAACAAACCCTCCGCCGACAGTTGTTTTCGTCTATTTTCCAGTAAAATCATGAGAGCTCCGACTCCAGCGGGCTCCAGCATTTCAATTATTATTTGATAGGATGACTTTCCGGCAAATGTTGTTATTTTACCTGATGCAATAACTTCCATCCCTTCCACGGGTTTTATTTTCATTCGCGATAGTGTGGTTCGCCATACGACCGCGTCAAGGCGCGCTGCGTCGTCTTTCAGCGCGAAATAGGCATGTCCGGATGAATGTGGCCCACGATAACCTGAAATCTCGCCGCGAACGCGAACATACGTGAAACAGTCCTCTAGTGTTCGCTTCAATGCGGTCGAGAGTTCCGACACAGACATCTGCGATATATTGGAGGTCGTCAGATCGATTTGCGTCATAAGTGGCTTGCGCCCTATGTTGATTGGATATCAGAAGGGCTCGATCGCGACGCCTTTTTAACGCCGCCTTGGTTCGTCAGTTACGGCGAATCAGGGGTGAAGGATATCTTCGCGGACCCGGAGGTCTAGTGAAAGAGAGTACTCGTATGCCGGCCAAATTTGGCGCGGTTGGGACGCTGTTAGCAGTGGCTATGCCGCTATTCCTGTCATTCGCCTCGCTGGCGGATGCGGTCAATGCCGATTGTGAGAGATTGCGCAGAGCGATCGCCGATGCCTCGCGTTCAGGCCAAAATGTGCAGTACCAGGCGGCCGCAGAGAGGCAGCGAGGCGAGATCGGTCGAACGGAAGCCTACGCCGAACAAATCGGCTGCAACAACAAAAAGTTCCTGTTTTTTGGATCTGACCCACCGCCGCAGTGTGGTCAGATCCGCGCGCAGATTGGGAGGATGCGGGCAAACCTGGAGGATCTGCAATCCAGATCAGGAGGCGGTCAATCCGGCCGCGGCGAAATGATCGCGCGCTACAACGCGCAATGTTCGGGCCAGCCTCCGCGATCCCCAGGCCTGATTGACGCGCTTTTTGGACAACCGAAACCCGGTGATCTGGAGCAGCAACCCCTTTTGCCCGACGGGAGCGATCCGAATAGGCCAGTTGAAAAATCTGTTGCGCCGACAGGCGAGGCGCGCGCGGGAGGAAAGGCGGTTTGCGTGCGGTCCTGCGACGGCGCATTTTTCCCCCTTTCTTATTCCGCCAGCAGCGGCCGATTGGATTCATTGGCCGAAATGTGCCGTGCGCTTTGTCCAAACGCGGAGGTCACGCTTTACACCTATCCGGTGAGCGGCGAAATTGAACAGGCGGTTTCTATCAACGGCGTGCGATATATGGATAGTCCAACGGCGCTGCGATACCGAAAAACGTTTGATCCGTCTTGTTCCTGTCGTCGTCGCGGTCAAACCTGGGCCAGCGTTTTGGCCCCGGCTGAATCCCTGTTAGGCAAAGAGGACAAGTCAGATATCATTGTCACGCCGGAAAAGGCCGCTGAACTTTCGCGGCCGAAGTCGGAGGGCAATTTGGATCCGAAATCCAAGTCGGCAAAAGCCGCCAAAACGGCAATTGTCGCGCCGCCGCCTACGCCGACAGCCTCACCGGCAGCGACGGCCGACGTTGGCAAGACCGACGCGAACGGCGTCGATATGGCGCTACGGGACGCGGCAGCCACACTCAGTCGCGAAGGTTCGGGAATCGCGGGCGGCGCGGACGCGTCGAAGTCCGGGACGGTAGGTGAAGATCAAGGAAAGACATTCGACGAGTTGGGTCTGGACGGAATCAAGCGAAAGGTGCGGGTGGTCGGGAATTGAGCGCCTGAAGCGGCCCGAAAAATGGGACCGTTGGTTAAGTTGGAAACAATCTGCTCCGATATAGCAGGAGCGGAAATCACGAAGATGAGTCGTAAGATAGACGAGGCGTTGAAAGCTGAGATTGCGCTGGAGGCGTGCGCGAGCAGGCGACGTTTAGCCATCTGGCGCGGCGCCATCAGGTTCATCCCAATCAGAGTCCTGATTGCGCGGTTGCGTCGGCCAGTTTCAGGAGGTGGTAAGGCATTGGAGCGGTCCGCAGCACGACAATGGCGAGGCGCGGGATGATTGGTCCAAGGTCGTATCGGCGGAGGCTTATTCCGTTGACTCAGGTTGCTACATGTAGTGTTTTGAGTGGCGGCAATCTCGCGGCCACCCGGAACTTTTTCGATGGCAGCGGCCCGTTCGCTTGCGCAATTCCAGAAGGCCTTCTCTGACGAGGCGAGTTGCGCCGCCTTCATGTTCAAGCGCCGCTGGCCCGATGGTTTTGTTTGTCCGGCATGTGGCAAAGGCCGCTTCGCCGCGTTGAAAAGCCGGCCA
>JAYUFK010000239.1:0-1525 GCA_043739325.1 Methylocapsa sp.
GCCCACATTTACTTCCTGATTAGCCTCCGCAATCGGCTGATCGTAGCAATGCAATGGCTCTGGTCCTACGTCACTTTCGAGCGCGGCGCGCGACTCATCGTCGGCATGAATCCAAACCCCAAGCGTGACGGGCGCCGTCGTCGCGGCGACGACAGCGCTGGCCCACTCCCACGCCGAATAGCCGCATAATCGAGACGTCCTACAGATGGTTGGGGTCTGAGTAGCAGCGGAACAGAAAACCCAGGTAAGGGTTTTCGGCTTGTCTCGTTTGGATCATTTGCCTCGATTCAGAGATCGTCCTCGGATATCTCTCAGGGCTGTTCAACGCTCTTAACCCGCATAATTCGGCTGGAGCTGGCGGATGTAGCTTAAATATCTGATTCCGCGTATTATTTTGGTGTCGAATCAAAACAACGCGACTTTCAGGATAGCGACACCCGCCATGAACGATCCTATGCTGCCACTGCCGGGCCTGTCACCTGTCGCGGGCAAGAATGTCGTGGTCAAATTCGACGGCGGGCGGCTTTCCTCCGACGGCGGGATTTTGACTTTGCGCGAGATCGAGGGCCGCCTTCGCGTCGCCGAGCGCATGGCGGCTGCATCGAGGACCCGCGCGCTTCCAACCACGTCACGCATTCGATGGCCGACATCATTCGGTTTCGCTTGTTGATGATCGCGGCGGGCTATGAGGACGGCAACGACGCCGATTCGCTGCGCTCCGATCCGATGTTCAAGATGGCGCTCGACCTTACGCCCTCGGATCGCGAACTGTGTTCTCAACCGACGATCTCGCGGCTGGAGAACCTGCCTGACGCTCGCGCGCTGCTGCGCATGGGGCGCGCCATGGTCGACCTCTATTGCGAGTCCTATTCCAAGGTTCCCAAGCGGATCGTGCTGGATATCGACGACACGTTCGATGCGGTTCACGGCGGCCAGCAATTGCGCTTGTTCAATGCGCACTATGACGAATATGGCTTTCAGCCGATTGTCGTGTTCGATGGCGAGGGCCGTTTCATCACCGCCGTGCTGCGCCCGGCCAAACGGCCCGGTGGCAAGGAGATCAAGGCCTTTCTGCGCCGCCTGCTGCGCGCGATCCGCGCCAATTGGCCCCGGACCGAAATTCTGGTGCGCGGCGACAGCCACTATTGCGCTCCCGAGGTTCTCGACTTCTGTCGCGCCAACCGGCTCGATTACATCCTCGGCGTCGCGCCGACCCCGACCCTACGCCGGCATATCGAGGGCCTCGAAGCGGCGACGAAGACGCTCTACGAGGCCGCGCCGAAGGACGGCAAGGCGCGCCGGTTCAAGGAGTTTTACGACGGGGCCGCAAGTTGGAGCCGCGTCGAGCGCGTCATCGCCCGCGTCGAGGTCGGCGCGCAGGGGTCGGACACGCGTTTCGTCGTCACCAATCTGCAACAACGCAACGCCCGCCAGCTGTACGAGGACGTGTACTGCCGGCGCGGTCAGGCCGAGAACCACATCAAATCCTGGAAGACCCACCTGGCGGCCGACCGCACGTCGTGCA
>JAYUFK010000240.1:0-4375 GCA_043739325.1 Methylocapsa sp.
CGCCGCCATGAAATCATCAATGATGCCGCCTTCGTCGTTGAGCAACTGGCTGTAGCGCTGGCGCCCCGGCGCGAGATTGAGAAAATCGGCGGGGCAGAGTTTTTCCAGAGCGCCGGCGCAATCGGCGTAGCTGGGCCCGGCGATGACCGCCTGACCCATGTGCGAGACATCGAACAGGCCGGCGGCGGCGCGCGTGTGGAGATGTTCGGCGACGATCCCGCTGGGATATTGCACCGGCATTTCATAGCCGGCGAAGGGAACCATGCGCGCGCCCAGCGAAACATGCAGGGCGTAGAGCGGCGTGCGCAGGATCTGTTCGGAACTCATCAAGCCACCCAGGGTCAATCGGCGCCGACGCTGCGCCCCGCGCCCCGCAAGCGGGTCGATGGCCGAGCGGCGCCCCCTCTGTCGGGTGACCTGAGAGATTTCCCGCTCGATAAAGCGGTTACCCCCGTCGGTGGGCGCACATCGCAACAATGCGCGCCGCTTTCCAGAGCGTCACCACCCGGCGGTCCATGGGCCTGAGCGTTTCCGGGGCGGTTGCGCCTTCGGCGCCGGCGCAAACCGCGCCGGTCTCTTCCGCTGGGTGTCTTGGTCTGACCTGTCAAGCAAAGCCCGATGCGCGCGGCTTTGTCAAATCGCGTCGGGAGTTCAGTTCAAACGGGATCGACCAGTAGCCGCTCGCCAAGCCTGGAACAGAATGTACAGGTCATTTGAACCGGGTCCATGACCCACGTACAAACGCCAGCCGCCGCTAATTGTCTGCTGAATGTAAAGTAATCTGTCTCTCTCAGGCTGTGTGCTTCGAGCGCCTGCCGGGCGGCATCTCGATTTGCCTCATCCGAAATTTCATAGGGTTCGTGAACGGCCGCTGACGAGAGTTTGTCGCCTTTGATATCGAAGTAGTCAGAGTGTCCGTCCGAAACGTGCGTGGTGTATGAGACAACCCCAAGATCGTGCAAGTCCTTGAGGTATTTACGAACGGAGTCCCGGGTCGCCCCCTCATGCGCCCGCTCTATGTCGTCAAGGGTAAAAGGAGTTTCCACAGGCCCACGGTTTACGCAGAGCGATGCATTGCCACAAGCTTGACGCCGATGACGGCGCACGCTGCCGAGCGACCGCTTTGGGTCGGTACGGCATGTTCAGACCGGGACGCTACCGGGCAAAACTCTATCGGCGCCTTGGCCTGGCCGCCGGCTTGATCGCGATGCCGCCGCGGCCATTGTCGAAGCCGACGAGGATTGTGTAATCCTGATCCATCTCGCGATGGGTGAAAGGCAGCGCGAAAGGCTCGGTCACCAACTGGTACGATCCTTCGCCCCCTGCGCCCGTATTCGCTTCAACCCGGTAGGTTTTCGAAATCACCGGCTTTTCGTCGCTCGAACGGCGGATCACCACGCGCAACGTGGCGGAATAGGCGCCCGGCGAGCCCGCCGGCCCGATCAGCAGATGGCCGGCGACGCCGACCTTGATGGTGAATTGATCGCCCCGCGGCTGACATTCCCGGGCGGTTTCAGCGATGTTGAACTGATAGCGGACCGATTCGTTGGATTGGCCGCCCACCCGCACCGCCGAGGTCCCGTCCTGCACTTCGATGACCGGGCAATCGATGTCGAGCGCGTCGCGCGGCAGGACGATGAGGTTGCCGCCCTGGTCGTTCGAAACGCGGGTCGGCGCGCCAGGATTCTCCTCGCCGTGCCGCGGAATCATCGATTCGAGCGTGCTGCAGCCGCCCACCAGTCCGGCGAAAGCGGCGACAACGCCAAAGCGCAGACATTTTGCGGCAAATTTTGACACCATACCAAGACGCTCCGCATCAATAATGCGCCGCTTATAGCAAGTTTATCGAAGCCGGCCAGACCCGCTCACGGCAGCTTGTCGAAGCCTTCCTTGAACCCGGCAAGCGGCAGCGGAATGCCGATGCCTTCTTCGGGTATCTGGAAAATAACCAGCGTCGCGGTTTTTCCGGCGCCGAGTTGGTCGATCAATTTATCGTCCATATCGACTTCGGCGAAGCATCCGTTGGGCAGGCAGCGGGCGAAGGGCGCATGGCCGATCTCGCCGTCGTCGATCTTCAGGCCGAGCCCCTTGGACAATTGCACGCCGAGCGGCGCGATGACCCGCAGCAGGCGGCTTTTCCCGTCCGCCGTCTTCAGCACGATCACCACCAGCGTGATGTTGGGCCGCTCTTCCGGGCTGATGGTCTGCGAGAGGTAGCATTGCTCCCTTGCCGCGCCGGGCGGCGTCTCGCAGCGCATTTCCCATTCGCCATAGCGCGCCTTGGCGCTGCGCTGCGCCAGGGCCGATGAAGGCGCGAGGCTCGCGGCAAGCAGCGCCGCCAAAGCCAGGGCGGAAGCGCCAAGCAGCCGTTCGACGAATGAATGGAGGTTGAAATTGATCAGGTTCGCCAAGAATTTGTTCCGTCGGCTGTGCGCCCGTCTGCCGTATCAAACGGCCGCGCACTGTCAAGCATGGGCGCTCCCCTTCTCCGCGCAGCGGGGAAGGGGGCGCGCGAAGCGCGACGGATGGGGTGCGGGAAGCAGGTTCGTCCTCCGACTGGTTAGAAACACGGTTCGCGCAACGCCCACCGCGCATCGCCTTTCCACACCCCATCCGGCCTTCGGCCACCTTCCCCGGCACGCAGCCGGGGAAGGCCACCGCGTTCGCGACATTGCGCACCTTCGCGAGCCGCGCCTTCTTGCCGATTGCATCCAGCGCCGCTTTGTGGTTTCCAACAGCGGAATAAAGTTTATGATGCTGCGGCGCATTGAGGAGCACGAGAGAGAATGAGGGTGGCGGGAATCATCAATCGGCGCGGCGCGGTCGCGGTCCTCCTGCTCACAGCCGTCGCGGCAAGGACCGGAGCGGCCTTCGCCAACGGCATTGGCTATGCCGAGCCGGGGCAGATCGGCTTCCAGCAACCGGTCACCGAAGTGGCGCGCGACATCGAGTGGTTCCACAACGCGATTCTGATGCCGATCATCACGCTGATCAGCCTGTTCGTGCTGGCGCTGCTGGCCTATGTCGTGTGGAAATTCAACGACAAGGCCAACCCGGTCCCGACCAGGACGACGCACAATACCCTGCTCGAAGTGGCGTGGACGGTGATTCCGGTGATGATTCTCGTCATCATCGCCGCCTATTCCTTCCCGCTCTTGACCAAGGAGCTGGTCATTCCCAACGCGGATGTCACCGTCAAGGTGACCGGTTCGCAATGGCACTGGGCCTATGCCTATCCCAAGGATCAGGGCGATTTCTCCTTCGATTCCTACATCAAGGACGAGAAGGATCTCAAACCGGAAGCGGGCGACATCCGCCTGCTGTCGGTCGACAACGAAGCTTTTGTGCCAGTCAACAAAATCGTGCGCCTGCAGATCACCGCCGCCGACGTGATCCATTCCTTCATCATCCAGTCGTTCGGCGTGCGCGTCGACGCCGTGCCGGGACGCCTCAACGAGACCTGGTTCAAGGCGGAGCGCGAGGGCGTCTATTACGGCCAGTGCTCGAAAATCTGCGGCAAGGATCATGCTTTCATGCCGATTGTGTTCCGCGTCGTCAGCGATGAAAAATATCAGGCCTGGCTGGCCGATTCGAAGAAGAAGTTCGCCGCCGCGCCGGGGTCGACCTCGTTCGCCGCCGCCGGACCCGCGCCGGCGGCCCAATAGATCGGTCTTCGCGCCGGACCGCCATAAAACGAAAAGCATTTGTCAGGGATTTGAGCATGGCCACCCAAGCTGCCGTACATGACGACCACGATCACGGCCACGATCACGATCACGCGGTTCCCACCGGATGGCGCCGCTTCATGTATTCGACCAACCACAAGGACATCGGCACGCTCTATCTCGTCTTCGCGGTGATCGCCGGCCTCATCGGCAGTGCGCTGTCGGGCGCCATGCGGCTCGAATTGATGAGCCCGGGCATCCAGATATTCCCGACGATTTCGGCGATCCTCGCCGGCGACGGGTCGATCGACGCCGCCAAGAACATGTACAACGTGTTCGCCACCGCGCATGGCGTCATCATGATCTTCTTCCTTGTCATGCCCGCGCTGATCGGCGGCTTTGGCAACTGGTTCGTGCCGCTGATGATCGGCGCGCCGGACATGGCCTTCCCGCGCATGAACAACATTTCGTTCTGGCTCCTGCCGGCCTCGTTCACGCTGCTGCTGCTCTCGCTGTTCGTCGAAGGCTCGCCCGGCATGCATGGGTTTGGCGGCGGCTGGGTGCTTTATCCGCCGTTTTCCTCGTCAGCGGGCACGCCCGGACCGGCGATGGATTTTGTCATCCTGTCGCTGCATCTGGCCGGCGCCTCGTCGATCCTCGGCGCGATCAATTTCATCACGACGATTTTCAACATGCGCGCCCCCGGCATG
>JAYUFK010000241.1:0-12061 GCA_043739325.1 Methylocapsa sp.
GCCGGATCCGGGCGGCGATATTCCGCGACATCGAGGCGTATGCCCTTCAGGCGCTGCGCCGGATCGAAATAGCTCGGCCATTCCCAGGCGGCGATGGCCAGATGAATCTTGTTGTGCTGGGCCGAAACGCCCATCATTTCCGAGCCGCGCCACGCCAAAGGCCGGACATAGGCGTCGCGAAAATTATTCTTCGCAACAACCATCGCCTTGGCGGCGTCGATCTCGGCAATCGAGAAGGGAATCTCAAAATCGAGGATGCGACCCGAGTCTTTTAGACGCTGCGAATGCTTGGTCGACTTGAAGATTTCGCCGCCATAGGCGCGCTCGCCCTCGAAAACGGCGCTGGCATAATGCATGGCGTGGGTCAGCACGTGGACCTTGGCGTTGCGCCAATCGACCATCCGACCGTCCATCCAGATCAAACCGTCGCGATCGTCGAATGTCGGGCCGGCCATGGCTCTCTCCCTCGCTTTGTTTGGACTTTGGCTCGCTCCGGCTTAAATAGCCGTCTTGCCCGCAAATTATCAAAGGCGGCGAAATATGTCAACAATGCTGACTTAAATTGAAAGACGGCATGAGCACAGCCACAATGACGAATGCGGCAAGCGAACGGCAACCGGACAAACCAGGCCCGGCAACCGAGGTCGGCGCGCCGATGTACGATCTCATCGAGCTGTTTTTTTTCGCCTATCGCGATTTCGTCGGCGACGCGGATCGGCTGCTCGAGAACTTTCAGTTTGGCCGGGCGCATCATCGGGTCCTGCATTTTGTCAGCCGCGGGCCCGGCTTGACGATCGCCGAATTGCTCGAAATTCTCAAAATCACCAAGCAGAGCCTTAACCGCGTGCTGAAGGAATTGATCGCCGAAGGGTTCATCGATTCACGCGCCGGCGCAAAGGATCGCCGCCACCGCCAGCTTTACGCGACGGCGAAAGGCGAGCGGTTGGCGCACGATCTCGCGCAATTGCAGACGCGGCGGTTTTCAGCGGCGCTCGATCTGGTCGGTCCAGATGGGCGCGAGCAGGCGACGGCGTTCCTGCTGGCGATGGTTGATGCCGACGAGCGCGATCGTATTTCGGAGCGGATCGGAATCGTCCGGCAGAAGTCGCCGATGCGCGCTCGTCGCCCGATTGGGACGCCAGCGTGACGAGCGCGCCCAATCCGCCCGACGACGATGCGCCGCATGTTCTTGTCGTCGATGACGACCGGCGCCTGCGTGAGCTCGTTTCCGCCTATCTGCGCAAGAACGGCCATCGCGTAACCGTCGCGGCGTCGGCAAAGGAAGCGCGGGCGTTTCTCGAAAGCCTGTCGTTTGAAATCATATTGCTTGACGTGATGATGCCCGGCGAGAGCGGTTTTGATTTCGCGCGGAGCCTGCGTCAGACGTCGCGGACGCCAATCCTCATGCTGACCGCAAAGGCCGAAGCCGCCGATCGTGTGCATGGGCTCGAAATCGGCGTCGATGATTATCTCACCAAGCCATTCGAGCCGCGCGAACTTCTGTTGCGCATCGGCTCGATCCTGCGCCGCACGATGCCGCCGCCGCCCAAGCCTGGCGCTCCGATCGTCCGGTTCGGCGGCTTCAGTTTTTCGCTGGAGCGCGGCGAATTGCGCGAAGGCGACAATGTCGTGCGACTGACCGAACGCGAGCGCGACATGCTGCGGCTGCTGTGCGCTAGCGCTGGCGACAGCGTGCCGCGCGAAGCGCTTTCGGGTTCTGGAGGCGCCGCCAACGAGCGCACGGTCGATGTCCAGATCAACAGGCTTCGCCGCAAGATCGAACCGGACCCGGCCAATCCGCTTTATCTGCAAACCGCGCGCGGCGCTGGTTATCGCCTCATAACGGACGGGTGATGCGTTTGAGCGCGTTTGCTGCGCCCATCGATTTCTCCAGGCTGCGCGAAATCTGGCGCGAGGGCGCGCGTGGGCTCGCCAATCTGCTGCCCAA
This sequence comes from Methylocapsa sp., assembly GCA_043739325.1. Lineage (GTDB taxonomy): Bacteria > Pseudomonadota > Alphaproteobacteria > Rhizobiales > Beijerinckiaceae > Roseiarcus. The sequence continues at coordinate 1,949 of JAYUFK010000241.1, forward strand.
GGGGCTTTATGCGCGCTCGCTGCTGATCGTCATCCTGCCGATGGTGCTGCTGCAGACGGCGGTCGCCTATGTCTTCATGCAGCGGCATTGGGACTTGGTGACGCATCGGCTCTCGGCGGCGGTCGCGCGCGATGCCGGCGCGGTGATCGATCTTTACGCTGCCTATCCGCCTGTCAATGGCGACACGCGGCTGCAATCGATCAGCGCCGAGCGCTTTCGCATGGACATCACGCTGTTGCCCCCGGGGCCATTGCCGCCGCCGATGCCCAAGACGTTTTTCGCCGAGCTCGATCCGCTCACCCGCGCGCTGCCGGACGAACTGTCCAAGCAGGTACATCGGCCGTTCTGGGTCGATACCGTGGGACGTTCAGGGCTGATGGAAATTCGCGTCGAGATGGGCAACGGCGTATTGCGCATGCTGACGCGGCGCTCGCTCGCCTATGAGCCCAACGTCCATATCTTCATTCTGTGGATGCTTGGCGCGTCGATCGTACTTCTGGCTGTCGCCATCCTGTTCCTGCGCAATCAAATTCGCCCGATCCTGCGTCTGGCGGGAGCGGCGGAGGATTTCGGCAAGGGGCGCGATTTCGATTTCCGCCCGCATGGCGCGCGCGAAGTGCGTCAAGCCGGGTTTGCCTTCGTTGAAATGAAGAAGCGGGTCGAGCGCGCCACCGAACAACGCACCGCGATGCTCAATGGCGTCAGTCACGATCTGCGCACTATTTTGACGCGCTTCAAACTGTCGCTGGCGATGCTCGACGACGAGCCGCAGATCGAGCTTCTGCAAAAAGACGTCGCCGAGATGCAGCGCATGCTCGAGGCCTATCTCGCCTTCGCTCGCGGCGATGCGGGCGAGCCGACGCAGGTGACGGATCTGCGCGGCATGCTCGAAGACATCAAGATCGATGCGGCGCGTCACGGCTCGCCGATGACGCTGGAGACTTCAGGCAATCTCAACGTCAAGCTGCGGCCGCTGGCGTTCAAGCGCTGCGTCGCCAATCTCGTCGCCAACGCGCAGCGGCATGCGCAAAACCTCGCTATGAAGGCGACGCGCGAGCAGCGCTTCGTCACGATCAATGTCGATGACGACGGGCCCGGCATCGCGCCCGAACATCGCGAGGATGTGTTCCGGCCGTTTCACCGGCTCGACGAAGCGCGCAATCAGGACGAGAGCGGCGCCGGGCTGGGGCTTGCAATCGCCCGCGATATCGCCCGCTCGCATGGCGGCGACATCACACTGGGCGCGAGCCCCATGGGGGGTCTGCGCGCCAGCGTGCGTATTCCTGTCTAGAAGTTTTGGAACCGTCGGCTCACGCCGAGGCGTTGATCCACTTCACCAGTTCGCTCTTCGGGCCCGCGCCGGTCTTGGTGGCCACGTGCTTGCCGTCCTTAAACATCATCAAGGTGGGGATCGAGCGAATGCCGAGCTTGCCGGTCATTGCCGGGTTTTCGTCGATGTTGAACTTGGCGATCTTCACCTTGCCCTGCATCTCAGTCGCAATCTCCTCCAGCGACGGGCCGATCATGCGGCACGGACCGCACCATTCGGCCCAGAAATCGACAACAACCGGTTCACTGGACTTGAGGACGTCGGCATCGAAACTTGCGTCGGTGACTTTGGCGGTGGCGGACATGGTTACCTCAAAAAAGCGGGCGACCCGCAGTCAGCACATGAGGTAGGAAGAAGCAGGCGAGTCGTCAAGGCGCCGGGCAAAGGCTAACGGGTTCCGGCGCTATCGACCGGCCTGTCACGCGCGTACGGCTCTCATGTAAATTCAAGCGCTTGAGTATATATTTTTGTCCTGGCCGGGAGCGCGAAGACCACAGGTCATTCAGCTTGGCCCCAGTCGGACAATGCGCCACTTAGAAATTCTCCTTTTCCATACTGAGCTGATTATACTCGCCGCTCCGCCAGGCGGCAACTTCGGCGGATTTATCGAGACTAACACATATTTTGATTATTAGAAAGATATTGCTTCAAATATTTCTTTTTATAGAACGCTCGACCTCTAGTGTCATTCCCGCGAAAGCGGGAATCCAGACGAGGCTAGCGGAACACGGCTTAGCCTGGGTTCCCGCTTTCGCGGGAATGACGGCTTGGGTGTTGGCAAGGCGATCGCCGGCTAAAACAGCCTCCCCCCATTCGGCGTGGGCAGGCTCGGACCTATCAGCACGACTTCCCCCTTTTCGTCGGGAAATCCCAGCGTCAGCACTTCCGACATGAACGGGCCGATCTGGCGCGGCGGAAAATTCACGACGGCGGCGACCTGGCGGCCGACGAGTTGCTCCGGGCGGTAATGCGCGGTGATCTGCGCCGAGGATTTCTTGACCCCGATGGCGGGTCCAAAGTCGATCGTCAGGCGATAGGCCGTCTTGCGCGCTTGCGGGAAATTCTCGGCGGAACGAATCGTGCCGACGCGGATGTCGACTTTCAGAAAATCGTCATAATCAATTGCCGGAGTGTGCGCCTTTGGGGGCATCTTTTGACTCCTCGTTGTTTTCGTTTGTACGTCGCAACTTCGTCGCTGTGCGGGGCACACGTCAAGCTGCACTTCGCCAGCATCCATGATTGAATTTCGGTTCTCGGCAAGACCAATTTTGATGATGCTGCCGGAAGTCGGTTCGTTCTGAGATTTTAAGAACAACGGAATCGCACTACTCTGGGTCGATTATTCTAGGTTTCCGATGCCGACATTTTTTCGAAAATGTCGGAGGTGCGAAAATAGTTGAGAATCATGAAAGCATACCCGTCGCCTTGGCGTCCCTGTTGCGACGCTTTATGGATGCGTTGCAGCTGCACGAACAGCCGACACCCCGGGGCGTTTGGCAACAGCGTCACTGTCCTTTGTACTGAATGAGGGCTACGCGTGCCAATTTTCATTAGTTATAGTCAAAAAGACACCGCGTTTGTGGACGTACTTGCCGTGAATTTGATAAAGGCACAACACAATGTCTGGATCGACCGTTGGGAACTCAACATTGGCGATTCTATTACGCAAAAGATTGAAGAAAGCCTCACCGTATCGAGTGCGATAATTGTTGTCATTTCGAAGAATTCGATCGATTCTGCGTGGTGCAAACGGGAATTGACAGCCGGCCTTGTACGAGAGCTTGAGGAGAAAAAAACGATAGTACTGCCAATTGTTATAGATAAATGTGTACTTCCTCTTTTTCTCCGTGATAAATTTTTTGCGGATTTTAGAAAGAATCCGGATGAAGCATTCAGCCAAGTAGATCGGGCGCTTTCTAAGATTTCAAATGCCACGACAAGCCGTGTGGAAACTCCCGAATTTTTGGTTGATTACACAATAGATTGGAGCGGAAAGGTGCCGAGGACGATCCGTGGATAATTAGATGGACATTTGTCGATCACAGTCCAAAATATCCGTACGTTGTTATCAGCGAGTGCCAGATTTATCCAGTTGAGTGCGAAGATGTTTTTGATGAAGCAATAAACAATAGAACTCATCTCGAATTTATGAAAAAAATCTTAGTCAAGTTGGTCGCTGACGTCGATAAAAAATCATTGCAGGAGATAATTTCGGATCAATTCGAACACTTTGTTGCGTGGGAAATCAAATTTTCTAGTGAAGAGCGGTATATTGTTAGGTACTCATACCGCAGACTTGGCGAAGACAATGGAATGGATACCATTGTGAATCTTGATAAAAACTTGCGTATGGCACTGACGAAGTGGGAAGAAACGTTCAAGGGCAGGTAGTGTTCTTCTCAAATAATCCTGTTACTCGGATCAGTGATTATTGTCTTAATTCCGCAGTTGCGCCCGGAGAGTTTTGGGCGCGTTCAAACTGAGATATTGTCCACGCCGCGCTTCGCTTGACATGCCCCCGCCGCGCCGCCTAGCACCGCCGGCATGATCGAAACATCCCAGCGCCCGCATCAAATCATCGCGTCGTTAAGCGAAATATCGGGCGATTACGACGTCGCGCTATGCGATATCTGGGGCGTCCTGCACGATGGCCGCAAGGCTTTTGATCCCGCCGCGCGGGCGCTGGCGCGATTCCGCCAGGGCGGCGGAACTGTTATCCTCATCACCAATGCGCCGCGACCTTCCGCCGACATCCGCAGCCAACTCTCGCATTTTCGCATTCCGGACGAAGCCTACGATTCCATCGTCACGTCGGGCGATATCACCATCGCCCTGATCCGCGCGCATGGCGCGGCGCTGGTTTATCACCTTGGGCCGGCGCGCGATCTCGGCCTGTTCGAACTGGCGGCGCAAGGCGAGACGGAGCCTGTCCTGACGCCGCTCGAACAGGCGGAATACGTTGTGTGCACGGGCCTGTTCCACGATGCGGTGGAGACGCCGGCCGATTACGAAGACTCCCTGCAGGCGATGGCGGCGCGCAATCTGCCGATGATCTGCGCCAATCCCGACCTCGTCGTGCATCGCGGCGCCGACCTCATCTACTGCGCCGGCGCGCTGGCGCAGCGTTACGAGGCGATCGGCGGCTCGGTCGTCTATGCCGGCAAGCCGCACGCGCCAATTTACGACGCAGCGTTGGCCCACGCCGCAAGTCTGCGCGGCGCGCCGGTGGCGAAGAGCCGGGTGCTGGCGATCGGCGACGCGATGCACACGGATATCGCCGGCGCCGCGGCGCAGGGGCTCGATGCGCTGTTCATCACGTCGGGCATTCACCGCGACGATCTGCACCGTCCGGGCGAAGCGCTTGGCGATGCGATTGAGATGTTTTCAGCCCGTCACGGCTTGCGCCCCAGGGCGTTCGCGCCGGCGCTGGAGCCTTGAATCCTGGTCTCAGGATTCGAAAACCTGGTCGATCTTGCTTTTCAGCGTCGCCGCGTTGAACGGCTTGACGATATAGGAGTCGACGCCGGCGCGGCGCGCTTCGATAACGCGATCGGTCTTCGATTCGGCGGTGACCATGATGAAGCGCAGGTTCTCCGTCGAAACCTGGCTCTTGAGCTGCATCAAGAGATCGATGCCGCTCAGCGGCTCCATGTTCCAGTCGGAAATGACCAGACGGTAATCCTTGGCGCGGATCATTTCGAGCGCCGTGGCGCCGTCGGGCGCATGGTCGACGTTCTCGAAGCCGATCTGCTTCAGCATGCCGCGCGTGATGCGCACCATGGTCTGGTAATCGTCGACGACGAGGATCGGCATGGCGCTGTCGGTGGGCATCGGTCTGTCCAGGTCAAAAGGAATAAGACGGCATCAAATGTTGCGGGTCCCGGATTGCGGCTTCCCCGAAGCTCAGAATTTAACGCGTTTCTGTTACGTTTCGGCTAAAGATTCTACTTAACATCGACGAATATTGATCCGACTAAAGTCCCTGCCGTCAGCCATTTCGCGCCCGCCCGTTCCGCGCGATAGTGAATTTGACTTGCGACGGAGCGGGCCGAAATTGCGGGAAACGGCGGATCAGATGCTCGAATTCAGAACTCTCTATTTTGACGATCTCACCCTTGGCATGCGCGAAACTTTCCTCAAGACCGTCCAGAACTCGGATGTCGTGGGCTTCGCCGAATTGTCGGGAGATCGCAATCCGATCCATCTTTCCGAGCATTTCGCCCGCAAAACCCGGTTTGGCGGCCGGATTGTGCATGGACTTTACACCGCCAGCCTCATATCGGCGATCATCGGGACCCGGCTGCCCGGGCCGGGCGCGGTGTATATCTCGCAGAGCCTGAATTTTCGCGGGCCGGTGAAGATCGGCGATATCGACGAAATCTCGGTGGAGGTGGTGGAATTGACCGAGAAGGGCCGGCGCGTCCGCCTGAAATGCGAATGCAAGGTCGAGGACAAAATTGTGCTGGATGGTGAAGGAATTCTAAGCGTCCCCCCAGCGCTCAGGTCCGCGCTCGCCGCGCCTTGACCGGCGCGGCGCGGACAGGCAGTTTCCGCGGCGCCTGAATGATAACCAACGGAAGTTTTGTGCCGCGAGCCGGGAAGTCCCAGCCTTTTATCGTCGCGAACGACCCGAATCAGCCTCCCGAGGGGCTGGCCGGCGGCGTCTTCGCGATCGGCAATTTCGACGGCGTGCATCGCGGTCATAGCGCCGTGATCGAGCGCACGCAAAAACTGGCGCGCGAATTGGACGCTCCGGGCGCCGTTTTGACGTTCGAGCCGCACCCGGCCGACTTTTTCTCCGGAAAGTCCGTGGTGTTTCGGCTGACCCCAAAGGCTGAGAAGATCGAGGCCCTGCGCGAACTCGGCCTCGACGGCGCGGTTTTCCTGACTTTTAACGCGCCGCTTGCCGCATTGACCGCCGAGGACTTCGTTCGCCTCGTGCTGGTCGAACGCCTCAACGTGCGCGCTGTCGTCGTCGGCTGGGATTTTCATTTCGGCAAGGGGCGCGGCGGTTCGCCGGCGTTCCTGCAGGAGGCGGGGCCTCGCTACGGCTTTGCCGTCGATGTCATCGACAAGGTTGTGGCGAGCGACGAAGCGATCTCCTCGACGGCGGTGCGCCGCGCGCTGGAGGCCGGCGATGTCGCGGCGGCGGCGCGGCTGTTAGGACGCGATTACGCTGTGATTGGGCAAGTCATCCCCGGCCAGAAGCTTGGCCGCACGCTGGGCACGCCCACAGCCAATATCTCGCTCGAAGCGACCAACCGCCTGGCGTTCGGCATTTACGCCGTGCGGGTCAGCGTCGATGGCGTCACCTACGACGGCGTCGCGAGCTTTGGCGCGCGCCCGACCGTGGCGGATCAGGGCTCGCCGCTGCTGGAGGTCTATCTGTTTGATTTTGAAGCCGATCTTTACGGCCGGACGATCAAGGTGGCGTTTATCGAGCGGCTGCGCGGGGAAGAGAAATTCGCCGGCCTGCCCGAACTCATCGCGGCGATGGAACACGACAAGGCGGCGGCGCGGCGCGTGCTGGCGGCGCGGGTTGTTTTGGAATAGTTGGCGCATACGGCCAAATCATCTAGAGCATGCTGTTTCCGGCTTAAGCGACCAAAACTGTCATTCCCGCGAACGCGGGAATCCAGACTTGGCAAAGAGAACATCGGCTTAGCCTGGATTCCCGCCTTCGCGGGAATGACAAGCAACTGGTTTGAAAACGCAATGAACGAACAGCCCGCCAAAGGCCCGGATTATTCCACCACGCTGTACCTGCCCAAGACCGATTTCCCGATGCGGGCCGGGCTGCCGCAGAAGGAGCCGGAGATTCTGGCGCGCTGGGAGCGCGACGACCTGTATGCGGCGCTGCGGGCAGACGCTAAAGGCCGGCCGAAATTCGTGCTGCACGATGGCCCGCCCTACGCCAACGGCAACATTCATATCGGGCATTCGCTCAACAAGATCCTGAAAGACATGGTCGTGCGCTCGCAGCAGATGGCGGGCAAGGATTCTAATTACGTTCCGGGCTGGGATTGCCACGGCCTGCCGATCGAATGGCGCATCGAGGAAGAGAATTATCGCAAGAAGGGCAAAGTGAAGCCCGACTTCAAAGACCCCGCCGCGATGATCGCCTTCCGCCAGGAATGCCGCGCCTACGCCGAGCATTGGCTGAGCGTGCAGCGCGAGGAATTCAAGCGCCTCGGCGTGATCGGCGACTGGGCGCATCCGTATTCGACGATGAGCTTTGCCGCCGAAGCGCAGATCGCCCGCGAGATCATGAAGTTCGCGGCGAACGGCTTGCTGTATCGCGGCTCGAAGCCGGTGATGTGGAGCGTCGTGGAAAAGACCGCGCTGGCGGAAGCGGAGGTCGAGTACGAGGATTATACGAGCGATGCGGTGTATGTGGCGTTTCCGGTGAGCAAGACGGGTGTAATTACCATCGGAGCGCCCGAGATCGCGCAGGGATTTGGCGGGCCGGAAATCGCACAAGCGTTGGAAGGCAATGATCGCTTGCGCGATCTAATTCGCTCGTCATCCGTCGTCATTTGGACAACCACGCCATGGACGATTCCGGGAAATCGAGCGGTCAGCTTTTCGCCTCGCGTTGAGTACGCAATATTTGAGGTAACTGAAGCGCCAGAAGGAAACTGGACACCAGTTGGTTCGCGATACATCCTTGCCAAGAAGCTCGCCGACGAAGTGTTCCGAGCCGCAAAAGTATCGGGATATAAATGCTTGTTTTCATTCTCTGCTGACTTCTTAGGCCGCGCCGCAGAAGCGTTCGCGTGCCGCCATCCGCTAGCCAAAAAAACTTCGGGATACGATTTCGAAATTCCCCTGCTCGCCGGCGATCACGTCACCGACGACACAGGCACCGGCTTCGTTCACACCGCTCCCGGCCACGGTCGGGAAGACTTCGACCTCTGGATGGCGAGCGGGCAAGCGCTGACCAAGCGCGGCATCGACACGCGCATCCCCTACACCGTCGATGAAAACGGCGCCTTCACTTCGGACGCTCCCGGCTTCGAAGGCAAGCGCGTCATCAATGACAAGGGCGAGAAGGGCGACGCCAACGAGGCGGTCATCAAGTCGCTGATCGAAGCCGGTGCGTTGCTGGCGCGCGGGCGCTTAAAACATCAATACCCCCATTCGTGGCGCTCGAAAAAGCCGGTCATTTTCCGCAACACGCCGCAATGGTTCATCGCGATGGACAAGCCGATATCAGGCGGATCGTCGCTGCGCGAAACCGCGCACGACGCCATCAAGGCCACCCGCTGGGTGCCAGCGTCGGGCGAGAATCGCATCAACGGCATGGTCAACAACAAGCCGGACTGGGTGATGAGCCGGCAGCGCGCCTGGGGCGTGCCGATCGCGGTGTTTGTCAAGAAGGGCGGCCATGAACTGCTGGTCGATGATCGCGTCAACGCGCGCATCGCCGCCGCTTTCGAAAGCGAAGGCGCGGATGCCTGGTACGCCGAGGGCGCGGCCAAGCGCTTTCTCGCCAACGACTTCAATTCTGACGACTACGAAAAAATCGACGATGTGCTCGACGTCTGGTTCGATTCAGGTTCGACGCATGCCTATGTGCTGGAAGACCCGAAAAACTTCCCCAGCCTCGCCGGCATTCATCGCAGGATAGATGGCGGCGTCGACGAAGTGATGTACCTCGAAGGCTCGGATCAGCATCGCGGCTGGTTTCAGTCGTCCTTGCTAGAGAGCTGCGGAACCCGCGGGCGCGCGCCGTTCGATGTCGTGCTGACGCATGGCTTCACGCTCGACGAGAAGGGCCGCAAGATGTCGAAGTCTCTCGGCAACCAGACTTTTCCGCAGGACGTCATCAAGCAATCGGGCGCTGACATTTTGCGCCTGTGGGTCGCCAGCGTCGACTATTCCGACGATCAGCGCATAGGGCCGGAAGTGCTGAAAAGCGTCAGCGACGTCTATCGCAAACTGCGCAACAGCTTGCGCTGGATGATCGGCACGCTGGCGCATCATCGCCCTGAGGAAAACGTCGGCTTCGGCGCGATGGAGGAGATCGAGCGGCTGATGCTGCATCGCCTCGCCGAACTCGACGGCACCGTGCGCAAGGCCTACGCCGAGTTCGATTACAAGCGCGTGGTGGCGCAGCTCTCGCAGTTTATGAACACGGAGCTGTCGGCGTTTTATTTCGACATCAGGAAGGACGCGCTCTATTGCGAAGCGCCGTCGAGCCAGAAGCGGCAGGCGGCGCTGCAGTGCGTCGAACACATCTTCCGTTGCGTGACGGTGTGGCTGGCGCCGATCCTGGTCTTCACGACGGAGGAATGCTGGCTGGCGCGCTATCCCGGCGAAAACACGTCGGTGCATCTCGAAACGTTCCCGGAGATTCCTGTTGATTGGAAAAACGAGGCGCTGGCGGCAAAATGGGAAAAAGTGCGCCGCGTTCGCTCAGATGTAACCGGAAAGCTTGAGCTTGAACGCGCAGCCAAAAAACTTGGCTCATCGCTTGAGATGTCCGTTCGTGTATGGACGCAAGATCCAGAAATCTTAAGGGCGTTTGACAACGTTGACGCTGCCGAAATCTTCATCACGAGTGGCGCAGAGCTGAAAGATCAAACGACAGAAACTGTATCGGCAGCCAGTCTCCACAAAGGTGAGCACGTCCTCGTCGAACTGGAGTTCCTGAAGGATAACCCGAAATATAGAAAATGCGCGCGCTCCTGGCGTTACACGATGGATGTGGGCAGCGATCCCGTCTATCAGGACCTCTCGGCCCGAGACGCTGCCGCCATGCGCGAGATCGACGCGATGGC
>JAYUFK010000242.1:0-12045 GCA_043739325.1 Methylocapsa sp.
GCCAACAATCGCTTGATCGGTCGCGCCATCTCTGTGATCCTCGTCGCAAATCAGTTGTGACAAAGATCATAGTCGTTAATTAAGAGACGGAACACTAGCTCTATGACCTCGCCGATATCGAGGCCAATCACGAAGCTTCCGCTAACCGCAATGAAGTCGTCGCTTCGTCGGCCGTGCGGCGCCTCGCGCGCGTCAAGCCAGCGCGCGAATAGACGCCCGCCTCGATCCTTCCAGACATCCTTATGGAGCGCTTCGCCGCAATGTCCGCCAACCTCTACGACCTCATCCGCTCCGCCGCGTCACCCCTTGAGAAAACCGCGCTGGAAGTCCCCGGCGGCTTGTCGCTCTCGTACGGCGACCTTTTCCAGCGCTCGGGACAATTCGCCAACGCGATTGTCGCGCTTGGCGTCGCGCCGGGCGATCGGGTCGCGGTGCAGATCGATAAATCGCCGGACTTCATCGCGCTCATTCTCGGTTGCCTCAGCGTCGGCGTGGCGCTGTTGCCGCTGAACACCGCCTACACGCTCGCCGAACTCGAGTATTTTCTTGGCGACGCCCGGCCCGCGCTCGTCGTCTGCCGCCCCTCGGCGCTTGAAGCGACGCGCGATCTTGCACGCAAGCTCGGCCTGCGCGCCGTCGAAAGCCTTGGCGCGGCGCGTGACGGCACGCTGGCACAGGCCGTCGCCGCGGCGCCGTCGGCATTTCAGACAATTGCGCGAGACAAGGACGATCTCGCGGCAATTCTCTACACGTCCGGAACCACCGGGCGCTCCAAGGGCGCGATGCTGACACACGAAAATCTCGCGTCTAACGCGCTGGCGCTGATCGATATCTGGCGCTTCGCCAGCGACGATGTTCTCATCCACGCCCTGCCGGTTTTTCATACGCACGGGCTGTTCGTTGCGACCAACGTCGCTTTGCTCTCCGGCGCCAGCATGATCTTTCTGCGGGCATTCGACGCCGACGCGATCGTCGCCGCGTTGCCGCGCGCGACGACGCTGATGGGCGTGCCGACGTTTTACACCCGCCTCGTGACGCATCCGGGGATCAACAGAGAATCGACCGCGCATATGCGGCTGTTCGTCTCCGGCTCGGCGCCGCTGCTCGCCGAAACGCATCAGCAATGGCGCGACAAGACCGGCCACGCGATCCTCGAGCGCTACGGCATGACCGAGACCAACATGATCGCCTCCAACCCCTACGATGGCTCACGAAAACCCGGCGCCGTCGGCTTTCCCTTGCCGGGCGTCAGCATTCGCATCGCCGCTGCGGAGACGGGCGCGCAGCTCCCCGCTGGCGAAATCGGAATCATCGAAGTCAAAGGGCCGAACGTCTGCAAGGGCTATTGGCAGATGCCGGAAAAGACCGCGGCGGATTTCCGGTCCGATGGTTTTTTCATCACCGGCGATCTCGGCAAGATCGATGCCGACGGCTATCTCGAAATTGTTGGACGCGCCAAGGACCTGATTATCTCGGGCGGCTTCAACGTCTATCCCAAAGAGGTCGAGGACGAGATCGACGCGCTCGAAGGCGTTTACGAGAGCGCCGTCATCGGCCTGCCGCATCCCGATTTCGGCGAAGGCGTCACCGCGCTCGTCGTGCCGAAGAAGGGGGCGCATCTGAACGAAGCCGAAATGCTCGCCGCGCTGACAAAACGTCTTGCCCGCTACAAGTTGCCCAAGCGCATTTTCATCGTCGACGCCCTGCCGCGCAATGCGATGGGCAAGGTGCAGAAGGCGGCGCTGCGCGATGAGAGGAAGGGGCTGTACGAAAGATGATGTCGGCGGCACTTTGGTCGGGTATTGAGCAATCTCAAAAACATAAGTCGTTTCCGCGCACATTTTTTACTGCAGGGGCGCTGTCCTCATTGCAATGACCGGATCGGCGCTCTCGGCCCCAAAGCTTGTCGAAGTCCGATCGTCTCACGTGCTCGCGCCCTAGTCAACAAATTGTTCGGAAAAATCGTAAGCGGTGGACATGACGCCGCAGCGAGAAGTTGCCTCAGACAGCTTCGAGCCGCGCCAGTTCGGGGGCGAATTCGCGGCGCAATTGCGCGGCTTCCTCGGCGGGCAGCCAATTCGCCATTTGCGGAAAAACCGTACGATGGTACAGCAACTCCCGGTCGTCCCACGGCATTTCCGTCGCTTCACGCGCCAGCGTAAGCAGGGCAAGCAATTTGGCCCGGATATTTGCGGGATCGGGAAGATACGGCGTCGGGTCCCAGCCGGCGGCCTTCGGCGATTCGGGAAAAAGGTCGAGTTGATCGCCCGCAGTCATGGCCGCTCCATACAATAAAAGCGCCGCATTATGCCCATTCCCAGCGCCCCGCGCGAGCGGGCGACGATGGCTTATCCCGCGCTTTTTTGGCGTGACCGGCGCGGCGCTTTCGACGGCGCGAAAACGAGTTCGGCCGGGCGGCGGTCGCTGATCATCGGGCGGGTGCATTGCCAAGCCGACGAGTGACGCTAAGGTCGAGCGCCACTGCTACCGCAAGCGAATCGAAAAGCTCCTCAATGCGCCTCTCATGGAACGAAATTCGCGTCCGCGCGGCGCGCTTTGCCGAGGACTGGGCGAGCGCCGCCTATGAAAAGGGCGAAACGCATAGCTTTTATAACGACTTCTTTGAAGTCTTCGGGGTTAAGCGGCGCAAAGTCGCGAGCTTTGAAGAGCCGGTCAGGCTGCTTGGCGCGAAGCGCGGCTTCATCGATCTGTTCTGGAAAGGCGTGCTGCTGATCGAGCAGAAAAGCGCCGGGCGCGATTTGAAGAAGGCCAAGGCGCAGGCGTTGGAATACTTTCCTGGCCTCAAGGACGCGGAACTGCCGCGCTACATTCTTGTGTCGGATTTCCAGACGTTCGAACTTTATGATCTCGAAGAGGATACGCGCGATGCCTTCGCGCTGTTCGAACTGCCCGGAAAGGTCGAGCATTTCGGCTTCATTCTTGGCGTGCAGAAGCGCACGTTTCGCGATCAGGATCCGCTCAATATCGAAGCGTCGCGATTGATGGGGCGCTTGCATGACGCCTTGAAGGCATCGGGCTTTGAGGGGCATGATCTTGAGCAATTTCTCGTGCGGCTGGTGTTTTGTTTGTTCGCCGACGATACCGGCATTTTTGAACGCGACATTTTCAATGATCTGATCGCCGAACGCAGCCAGATTGACGGCAGCGATACCGGCCGTTTGTTGAACGAATTATTCGACGTGCTCAACCTGGCACCCGAGCGCCGACAGAAACGCCTCGACGACGACCTCGCGGCGTTCCCCTTCATCAATGGCGATCTGTTTGCCGAGCGCCTGCCGACAGCGGCGTTCGATGGCGCGATGCGCGCACTGCTGCTTGAGGCGTGCGGCTTCAAGTGGGACGCGATCTCGCCGGCGATTTTCGGGTCGCTGTTTCAGTCGGTGATGAACGCTAGGGAGCGACGCGCGTCGGGCGCGCATTACACGACGGAAAAGAACATTCTGAAAGTCATCGAGCGGCTGTTTCTCGATGATCTGCGCGCCGAATTCGCTAAGCTGAAAGCGCGGCGCGACACTGGGCGCGTCAACGCGCTCAAGGCGTTTCATGACCGGCTCGCCGGGCTGAAGTACTTCGATCCGGCCTGCGGCTGCGGCAATTTCCTCATCATCGCCTATCGCGAATTGCGCGCGCTTGAAATCGAGTTGCTGAAAGAAATACGGAGCGGGACCGCTGGCGGCGGGCAATTGTTTGACGCCGGCACGCTATCAAAGATCGACGTCAATCAATTCTATGGAATTGAAATCGGCGAATTTCCCGCGCGGATAGCGGAGACCGCTCTGTGGATGATGGACCACATCATGAACAATCGGTTGAGCCTCGAATTCGGCGAGGTTTTCTTGCGCATCCCACTCAAGGTCTCGCCGCATATTCATCATGCGGACGCGTTGGAGATTGAGTGGGCGGACGTGTTGGCGCCGGAGGAATGTTCATTCGTTTTTGGCAATCCTCCCTTCATCGGTTTCGTGATGCGTGATGAAGGTCGGCAAGTACAGTCGGGCGCGTTGATGGAAAAGCTGGGTGCCTCCGGCAGCCGTCTTGACTATGTAGCTGCATGGTTCCTGAAAGCGGCCGCCTTCATTCAGCGGGGACACGCACGCATTGGATTCGTGGCGACGAACTCGATCACGCAGGGAGAACAAGTTCCGCAGCTCTGGCCGACCCTATTCGAGCGATACAAAATTGAAATCGCGTTCGCCCATCGCACGTTTGCTTGGGGCTCCGATGCGCGCGGCAAAGCGCATGTTCATGTCGTCATAATCGGACTCACCCGGCGAGACGAGGCCCCGAAGGAGAAGCGACTCTTTTCTTATGATGATGTGGACGGCGATGCAGTTGAGAGCGCGCACACTGCATTGTCGCCCTATTTGTTCGACGCGGGATCACTGTCGAACAGGCATCTCGTTGTCGAGCGGACGCGAAACTCTTTGGGTAGCCGACCATCTATGTGTGTCGGCTCGAAGCCGGTCGATGACGGGAAATATATTTTCAGCGAGGATGAAAAGACCGCTTTTCTGCACATTGAGCCAGGTGCCCAATCGATAATGCGCCCCTTTCTCGGCGGGCGAGAATACATCAATAGTGAAAAACGCTGGATTTTGTACCCAGAGGGATTGTCGACCCAGGAATTACGCAAACTCCCGGCGGTGATGGGTCGCATTGGGAAGGTGCGGTCGTTTCGTGAGACGGCAAGTGGAAAGCTGGCGCGGGAAATGGCGCTGACTCCCACGCATTTTCATGTGACGGTTATTCCGAAAGAGCCATTTCTCTGCCTGCCAGAAGTGAGTTCGGAGCGTAGGAGTTATGTTCCGATCGGATGGCTGAAACCGCCGACGATTCCGAGCAACAAGTTGCTAGTAGTTGAACGGGCGACGGTGGACCTCTTTGGATTTCTCACCTCGAGAATGCACATGGCGTGGCTTCGCCACATCGGAGGTCGCCTAGAAAGCCGCTACAGTTATTCGGCTGGCATCGTCTACAATCCATTCCCTTGGCCCGACGTCTCCGCTGGCGCGCGCTCAAAAGTCCGCGCCCTCGACCAAGCTGTTCTCGACGCGCGCGCCGCGCATCCGGGCGCGACCCTCGCCGACCTCTACGACCCTGACGTGATGCCCGCCGATCTGCGCAAGGCGCATCGCGCGCTCGATCTGGCGGTCGACAGGCTCTATCGCGCCGAGCCGTTCGAGAGCGACCGCGAGCGCGTCGAGCATCTCTTCGGCCTCTATGAAAAGCTCGTCGCGCCGCTAACCGCGCTTGCCGCGCAAAAGCCGAAGCGCCCGCGCGCCAAGCGGGGAGAGGTCAGTGCGACCCCCCTCCCTAACCCTCCCCCACAAGGGGGGAGAGAATTCGAGGCGCTGGACGGCGGCGTGACTCCCCGCCTTGGCTCTCCCTCCGCGCAAGATGGAAGGGAATAGCATGCGCCTCTGGATCAAGGACCCGCTCGCCATTCTCGCGCCGCATGCCGCGCGCGGCCTCGTTGTCGAGGGGACCAAGATCGTCGAACTGATCGGGCGCGGGCAGGGGCCGGCGAAAAAATGTGATCTCACGTTCGACGCTTCGCGCCATGTCGTATTGCCGGGCCTCGTCAACACGCATCATCATTTTTACCAGACGCTGACGCGCGCCCATCCGCAGGCGATCAACAAGGATTTGTTTCCGTGGCTCGTCGCGCTGTATCCGATCTGGGCGCGCTTGCAGCCGCAGCAATTGCGCGTCGCGGTGCGGCTCGCCCTGATTGAGCTCTTGCTGTCGGGTTGCACGACGGCAGCCGATCATCATTACCTCTATCCCAACGGACTGGAAAACGCCGTCGACATCGAGGTCGAGGAAGCGCGCGCGCTCGGCATGCGCATGACGGTGACGCGCGGCTCGATGAACCTTTCGAAGAAGGACGGCGGGTTGCCGCCGGATGAAGTCGTGCAGGACGAAGAAACAATTCTGCGCGACAGCGAGCGCGTGCTGAAACTCTTCCATGATCCGAGGCCCGGCGCCGACATTCGCATCGCGCTGGCGCCATGCTCGCCGTTCTCGGTGACGAAAAACCTGATGAGCGAAACCGCGCGGCTCGCCGATCAATACGATTGTCAGTTGCACACGCATCTGTGCGAGACAAAAGACGAGGAGCGCTTCTGCCTCGACGCTTATGGCGTGCGGCCTGTCGATCTGCTGGAAGAAACGGGCTGGATGAGCCCGCGCACATGGCTGGCGCATGGCATTCATTTCAGCGCCGAGGAAGTCGGGCGGCTTGGCAAGGCGGGCGTCGGCGTCTGCCATTGCGCGACATCCAACATGGTGCTGGCGTCAGGCATTTGCCCGACACACGATCTCGACGCCGCCGGGGCGCCAGTCGGCATCGGTGTCGACGGATCGGCCTCAAACGATTGCTCCAACATGATGGAGGCGGTCCGCCACGCGCTGATGATCGGGCGGCTGCGCTACGGCGCTTCCGCCGTGACACATCTCGATGTCTTGCGCTGGGCGACGGAGGGCTCGGCGCGCTGTCTGGGGCGCACCGATATCGGCCGTCTCGCTCCGGGGCTTGAAGCGGACCTTGCGCTGTTCACGCTCGATGAGCCGCGCTTTTCGGGCGCGCACGATCCGCTCGCAGCGCTTGTATTATGCGGCGCGCATCGGGCCGACCGGGTGATGATCGCCGGACGCTGGCGCGTCATCAACGGCGCGCCCGAAGGCGTCGATCTGGCGGCGCTGATGGCGCAGCACAAGGCGGCCGCGAACGCCTTTGCGTGAGTCGCGCCGTGGCGTTATGCCAACATCGCCTCAATATCCCCGGCGATATCCGCGGGCGCGACAGTAGGGGCGTAGCGCTGCACGTTCATTCCCTCGCGATCGACGAGGAACTTGGTGAAATTCCACTTGATCGCCTGCGTGCCGAGCAGGCCTGGCGCAACGCTCTTCAGGAATTTGTAGAGCGGGTGAGCGTTTTCGCCGTTGACCTCGATTTTTGCGAACATTGGAAACGTGACGCCGAAGCGCGTTTCGCAGAACGTCAGGATTTCCGCCTCGGCGCCGGGCTCCTGATGGCCGAATTGATCGCAGGGAAAGCCGAGCACGACAAGCCCGCGCTCGCGATAGCGCTGATAGAGTTCTTCGAGGCCGGCATATTGCGGGGTGAAGCCGCATTGGCTGGCGACATTGACGATCAGCATGACCTTGCCGGCGTAGGCCGCAAGATTTGTCGGCTTGCCGTCAATGCTGGCGACGTCGATTGCGTAAACAGGGCTCAAGCAGACGCCTCCCGAAGGTTTGGCCAATGGCGCGCGATTGACATCGCGGGCGCCTGCTTCCCTATTGAACCGCTGGGCGGATCGCCGCAACAAATAATCGCGTGATGGGAGGCTGTCGATGCTGCTGGCGTTTTTCAGGCATGGCGGCAACGGGATTTTCGCCGCCAGCGTCATTGGCCTGGTTCTGTGGCGATTTCTCGGCGGCCCGGCGCTGCCGATCGCGGGGATCGTCGTCGGCGCGCTGCTGTTTTATCTCAGCGAATATTCCTGGCGTCGCTTTGCGTTTCATGCGCCCCCCGCGCCGTGGGAATGGATGCGCCGACTGCAACATCGCCTGCACTACGACCATCATGCCGAACCGAGCCGGCTCGATCTGCTATTTTTGCCGTGGTGGTTCCTTTTGCCGAATCTGGCCGGAACGGCGGCGCTGGTCTGGCTTATTCTTGGCGCCGGGTTTGTCGCGCTGATCCTGCTCGGCGTGCTGCTGTCGATCATTCATTACGAATGGGTGCACTATGTCGCGCACATTCCCTATCAGCCGCGCACGAGCTTTGGCCGCTGGATGAAGCACTATCATCTGCGCCATCACTTCATTAGCGAAAAGCTTTGGTTCGGCGTCAGCAATCCGACTCTCGATGTGTTGTATCGCACGTACCGCGAGCCCAGGGACGTCGAAAAAAGCGCGACCGTGAGGAAGCTGTATTCGTAACACCGCGGCCCGGATCGCTGGCGTTTTACGGCGCGGCGATTTGCTGAGCGCTCGGGCGCGCCGTTGATCGAAGTGGATCCATGCAGACGCTGTAGGACGCATCGGCAACGGAGAAGTTGTTGCGAACGGAGGCTGGAGCATGCGCTCGCGGCGCAAGAGCGGAGGGGCAGGTATAAGTCATGCACACCCCCGCGATGAGTCCATCCGAACTCACGATGTAATGAACGCTCGACGCCTGCTTCAGGCAATAACCGCTCTCACCGCCTGGCGCGGCGATAGCGCTGCCAGCGGAGGCAATTGCGGCGACGATGGCAATCGTTCCGACTGCGGCGAGAGCGTGGGCGGTTTTCAAAACCCGGGACATCTCCGAAACTCCGATGCTGTTCTTGGCGAAGCTTGTGCTGGCGTAGATTTCTTGCCGCGATGGAGAGAACTCGATGACCCGCCACGCCGCTTTCCAGGACATCGGCGCCGACAGATCGGCTATCTCACGCAGTTTTGACACATATGTTGCAATGTTCGATGAAGAAGCATGTTGAACGCGGGTTAAAGCAGATCGCTAAGTTTGAAGCTTATTCCACGTTAGCGAAACGCCGATAGATTGTTCGAACGCCCGCACCGGCGCGTGAAAGAATTCCCATTGATGCTGACATACGTCCTCCTTTTCCTCGCCGCTCTTTGGGCTGGCGCGCAGAACGCGCTGGCCGGCGGCGGGTCGTTCATCACTTTGCCTGCGCTCATCTTCACCGGCATGGACGCGCGGGCGGCCAATATCACTTCGACGGTGGCGCTGTTTCCGGCGCAGATCATCACCGGTTACACCGGCCGCGAGAGCGCCGCGGGCGTGCCTGGGCTTTCGCTGAAGGCGCTGTTCGCGATCAGCGTGGCGGGCGGCGCGGTTGGAGGCCTGATCCTGCTGGCGACGCCGCCAACTTTCTTCGCCCGGCTTGTTCCCTGGCTCGTATTGTTTGCGACGGTCCTGTTCGCCTGGGGCAGCTTCTTCCGCAAACCGCCGCAACCTGGCGAAGTCTTTCTGCCGCCGGTCGGCGCAGGGATCACACAGTTCTTCATCGCCATTTATGGCGGATATTTTGGCGGCGGCATCGGATTGTTGATGATGGCGGCGCTGGCGATGGCGGGGCAGGGCGTGCGCGAGGCCGGCGCCACAAAAAACGTGCTGGCGGGGGTGATTAACACCGCAGCTGTGGCGATGTTCGTGTTTTCGTCCGACGTGCTTTGGCTGCAAGTCTTGGTTACGGCGGTGGGCGCGTCGATTGGCGGGCGGGGCGGGGCGCTGATGCTGAAACAAGTGCCGGAATGGGCGCTGAAGCTGGGTGTGGTGACAATTGGCGCGTTGCTGACGGTCGGTTTGTTCCTGCGAGCGCCGTGATCGGCGTTGAAAATTTGACGAGCGATCTGTAACAAGGCGGCGCTTCATTGCGAATACCTATCGCGCCTGAGCGGCGAGCAATTCTTGCGATCGGAGCCATAAATGTTCTCACGCCGTCTATTTCTTACCTCGAGCGCCGTCGCGGCAGTTCTGGCGCTGGCTCCGGCTTTAGCCGGGGACGCCCCCTTCAATGCGGCAGCGTTTGATGAAGCCCAGAAAGCCGGCAAGCCAATTCTGATTGAAATTCACGCGACCTGGTGCCCGACCTGCAAGGCGCAGGCTCCGATCTTGGGTAAGCTTTTCGCCGATCCGAAGTTCAAGGATATTGTTGCCTTCAAGGTCGATTTCGACTCGCAAAAGGATCTTCTGCGGCAGTTTGGCGCGCGCATGCAGTCAACGCTCATAGTCTTTAAGGGGCGCGATGAAGTCGGCCGATCGGTCGGCGACACGAACCTGGATTCGATCGCCGCGTTGCTTGCAAAGGCGGTCTGAAAGTCATGAGCGCCCTTGGCCTGGCTTTCCTCGCGAGCATCCTGACGACGCTGTCGCCCTGCGTTTTGCCGCTGATCCCGGTCGTCGTCGGCGCCGCGGCGGCGGAGCATCGTTATGGGCCGCTGGCGCTGGCCGGCGGGCTCGCGCTGTCGTTCGTCGCCATCGGGATGTTTGTCGCGACGATCGGCTTTTCGCTGGGCCTTGACGGGGGCGTGTTTCGCGTGACGGCGGCGATTTTGATGGTCGCCGTCGGCGCGGTGCTGGTGGTTCCCAATCTGCAGACGCGTCTTGCGACGGCGGGCGGTCCGGCGGCCGATTGGGCCGAGCGCCGCCTTGGCGGATTTTCGACGGCGGGGCTGCCCGGCCAGTTTGGCGTTGGGCTGCTGCTTGGCGCCGTTTGGAGCCCATGTGTCGGTCCGACTTTGGGCGCCGCTTCGCTGCTCGCGGCGCAAGGCAAGAACCTCGGCGAAGTCGCGCTGACGATGGTGCTTTTCGGGCTTGGCGCGAGCGCGCCGCTGCTGGCCCTCGGGGTCTTGGCGCGAGAAGCTTTGATGCGCGTGCGCGGATCGCTGTTCGCATTTGGCAAGACCGCCAAGGCGGCTTTGGGCCTGCTGCTGATCTTGTCGGGCGCGATCATTATCGCTGGCGCGGACAAAGGCCTCGAGACCGCGTTGGTTAACGCGTCGCCGCAATGGCTGACAGATTTGACGTCGCGTTATTGACCGCCTCTGGACTTTGTCGATGCCCACGCCATGTGCTAATCTGGCGCTAGGTTCACCGGGGTTTCTCCATGGCTACCACTTCGCTCGCCCGTGTCGTCGGCGTCGGCCAGACCGATCCGCTGTTCGCGCGCATCCGCGCCGAGGCGGACGAAGCGGCGCGACTTGAACCGGCATTGGCGGCGTTTCTCATGACCAATATTCTCGGCCATGAGACGTTTGAGGCGGCGGTGGTGCATCGCGTCGCCTCGCGCCTCGACCAAGGCGTGGTCTCGG
Source organism: Methylocapsa sp. (assembly GCA_043739325.1). Lineage (GTDB taxonomy): Bacteria > Pseudomonadota > Alphaproteobacteria > Rhizobiales > Beijerinckiaceae > Roseiarcus. Next base: position 10,849 of record JAYUFK010000242.1, read on the forward strand.
GATCGATGATCGCGCAGACCTACAGCGAATATATGGCGCGCGACGGCGCGATTGGCGAGGCGTTTCGCGCCGATCTGCTGGCTGTCGCCGATCGCGATCCCGCTTGCGCGCGGATGATCGAACCACTGCTGTATTTCAAGGGTTTTCACGCGCTGCAAACCTATCGCTTGGCGCATGCGTTGCTGAAGGCGGGCCGCCGAGATTTTGCGCTGTATCTGCAAAGCCGGGCGTCGTCGGTGTTCCAGGTCGACATCAATCCGGCCGCGCGCATCGGCAAGGGCATATTCATCGACCACGCCACAGGCGTCGTCATCGGCGAGACCTGCGTGATCGAGGACGAGGTTTCGATCCTGCAGGGCGTTACCCTCGGCGGCACCGGCAAGGAAACTGGTGACCGGCATCCGAAGATTCGCCATGGCGTGTTGATCGGCGCAGGCGCGAAAATTCTCGGCAATATCGAAATCGGCCATTGCTCGCGCGTCGCCGCCGGTTCGGTTGTGCTCGCCCCCGTGCCGAACAACAAGACCGTCGCCGGCGTCCCGGCGCGCATTGTCGGCGAAGCGGGCTGCGCCGAGCCGGGCCGCACGATGAACCAGATCATCGCGGAAAAGCTGGCCGATCAATAGGCTGACGCCGCGCCTTGCGGGCGACAGGGCTTTCGTGGCAAAGGCACGGCCCTGCAATCGTGCGAACCGGGGCCCCTGCGCATGGACAAGAACGAACTTCTCAAGCTTCAGGCGCATCTGCGACGCTGCTTTGGCGCGCCGGCAATCAAGGTCGTGCCGAGCTCGCGTTCGGCGGAAAGCGCCGATGTGCACTTCGGCGAGCGCAAGATGGGAACGATAGAGGTCGACGATGAAGACGGCGACCGCTCGTTTTCGTTTGAAATGCCGGTCCCCGTCGAGCGCGCAATGTTGCAGGACTATCTGCGCAAGATGTTCGACAATGAGAAATTGACGATCTCCGGCCGCCTGAAGAAGACGGACTCGGTCGAACTCAACAACGGCCCGGATTTCCTCGGCATCGTCTCGGCCGACGATCCGGCGGCCAAGACCTACACGTTGCAGATGGCGATCCTCGATTTCGATCTCGAGGATCTCTAGTACCCACTCTCACTGGAGCGCGAGTCGTTCCGGACTGCTGATGCTGGTTTCCCGATCGCAAGGGATCGACGCATGCCATGTGTCGCGCTTCAAC
>JAYUFK010000243.1:0-1507 GCA_043739325.1 Methylocapsa sp.
CATCAGAACGCGACGGGCTCATCGTCGCCAATGTCGAAAGCAGCTTTATGCGGCCGACATCGTTTTCGTCGTTGCAATGATCGGCGACCTCGCGGCGGAATGGGTGGCGATGAAGCGGGATAGCCACGTCTGACGATGGGGGGTAAGCGATGTCCCTTGGTCTTCGTTGCGGAGCCGATGAGGAAAAGCGCTTGTTGACCCTGTGGTGAAGGGCTTCGAGCCAATGATATAGGCTGGGGGAAAAGATGAACGAGTCGATTTCGCTAGACGCCAATCGCATGTTTGCGCTGAACGCTGAGCAGCAGGCCATCGCCGAGATGGCCCGTGGGTTCTCCCAGCAGAAGCTGGCGCCGAAGGCGATCGAATGGGATCAGGAAAAGCACTTTCCGGTCGATGTGCTGCGCGAAGCCGCCGCGCTGGGCATGGGCGGCATTTATGTGCGCGACGATTTCGGCGGCAGCGGCCTGTCGCGCCTCGACGCGACGCTGATCTTTGAGGCTTTGGCCACCGGCTGCCCGTCCATCGCCGCCTATATATCGATCCATAACATGAGCACGTGGATGATCGACCGCTTTGGCGACGAGGCCCAGCGGGCGAAATGGATCCCTAAGCTCTGCGCCATGGAGAACCTGGCGTCCTATTGCCTGACCGAACCCGGCGCCGGGTCGGATGCGGCGGCCTTGCGGATGCGCGCGGTCAAGGACGGCGACGCCTATGTTCTGAACGGCGTCAAACAGTTCATTTCCGGCGCCGGAACCTCCGATATCTATGTAGTCATGGCGCGAACCTCGGACGCCGGCGCCAAGGGCATTTCGGCCTTCGTGGTCGAGAAAGGGACGCCGGGCCTGTCGTTCGGCGCCAATGAAAAGAAAATGGGTTGGAACGCGCAACCGACGCGCCAAGTCATTCTCGAAGACGCCCGCATTCCCGCAGGCAATCTGTTGGCCTCCGAGGGCGACGGGTTCAAGATCGCCATGGCCGGCCTCGACGGCGGCCGCCTCAATATCGCCGCCTGTTCGCTGGGCGGCGCGCAGGCGGCGCTGGACAAATCTGTCGCCTACATGGCCGAGCGCCAGGCCTTCGGCCGCCGCCTTTCCGACTTTCAGGCGCTGCAATTCCGTCTGGCCGATATGGCCATTGATGTCGAGGCCGCGCGCAGCTTCCTGTGGCGGGCCGCCAGCGCGCTCGACGCCAAGGATCCGGAAGCAACGAAATTTTGTGCGATGGCCAAAAAATTCACCACCGACGTCTGTTTCAATGTCGCCAATGACGCGCTGCAATTGCATGGCGGCTACGGTTATCTCGCCGAATACGGCATCGAAAAAATCGTGCGCGATTTACGCGTACATCAGATCCTCGAAGGCACCAACGAAGTGATGCGGTTGATCGTGGCGCGCAAGCTGATCGAGGCGGCCAAATAGCTTTGGCGAGTGCTTTTGGCGCAGGCGCGGGCGGGGTGCAAAAATATGGCGACTGTTGTCGAAAAGCGGACGCCACGACTTTCCAA
>JAYUFK010000244.1:0-11951 GCA_043739325.1 Methylocapsa sp.
CACCCGTGCGCAAGCCGAAAATCCCGGTATTGTCACGGTGTCCGATCCGCGCCCGGTTAGCGAATTCTTGATAGTCGGGTGTCAGCATGGTTGGCTGTAGGGGATCAGATAAGATCGCGGGAGATTCGAGTAAGCCGTGATTCTCACGGGTTTAATGCGCAAGGGTCTTTTCTGGTACGGAATTTGCTCTATCTACCATTAGGTCCGGTCGCGTACCGGAATGGGTCGATCGAGCAACGGGATCGAACGGCGGACGGAGATAAGAATGAGTAAGGTCGGCACGAGCGACTCCAAGAACACGCTGTATTGCTCGTTCTGTGGCAAGAGCCAGCACGAAGTCCGCAAACTGATCGCGGGTCCCACCGTATTCATCTGCGACGAATGCGTTGAACTCTGCATGGACATCATCCGTGAGGAGAACAAGTCCTCGCTGGTGAAGTCGCGCGACGGCATTCCGACGCCGAAAGAAATCTGCAAGGTGCTGGACGATTACGTGATCGGCCAGAGCCACGCCAAGAAGGTGCTCTCGGTCGCCGTCCACAATCACTACAAGCGGCTCAATCACCAGACCAAGCACAACGACGTCGAACTCGCGAAGTCGAACATCCTGCTGATCGGGCCAACCGGCTCGGGCAAGACGCTGCTGGCGCAGACGTTGGCGCGCATCCTCGATGTGCCGTTCACGATGGCGGACGCCACCACGCTGACAGAAGCCGGCTACGTCGGCGAGGATGTGGAGAACATCATCCTCAAGCTGCTGCAGTCGGCCGACTACAATGTCGAGCGCGCGCAGCGCGGCATCGTCTATATCGACGAAATCGACAAGATCAGCCGCAAGTCGGACAACCCGTCGATCACCCGCGATGTGTCGGGCGAGGGCGTCCAGCAGGCACTGCTGAAAATCATGGAAGGCACGGTCGCCAGCGTTCCCCCGCAGGGCGGGCGCAAGCATCCGCAGCAGGAATTCCTGCAGGTGGACACGACCAACATATTGTTCATTTGTGGCGGCGCATTTTCTGGCCTCGAGCGAATCATTTCCGCACGCGGCAGGGGCACATCGATCGGCTTCGCCGCAAAAGTGCAATCGCCCGACGACAAGCGCACTGGCGAAGTGTTCCGTCAGGTCGAACCTGAGGATCTGCTGAAATTCGGCCTTATCCCCGAGTTCGTCGGCCGCTTGCCGGTCATCGCGACGCTAGAGGACCTCGACGAGGACGCGCTGAAGAGGATCCTGACCGAGCCGAAGAACGCGCTCGTCAAGCAATATCAGCGGCTGTTCGAAATGGAGAACACCGACCTGACGTTCCAGGACGAGGCGCTCAATGTCGTCGCCAAGAAGGCGATCGAGCGGCGTACCGGCGCGCGCGGTCTGCGCTCGATCATGGAAGGCATCTTGCTCGACACGATGTTCGACCTGCCGGGTCTCGATGGCGTCGAACAGGTGGTGATTGGGCCGGAAGTCGTCGAAGGCAAGGCGCGCCCGCTCTATATCTATTCGGAACGAGCCGAAAAGGCTGGCTGAGCGCCAGAAATAACATAGGGGATGACGCGCCGGCCGCTTGAAACAGGCGCGGTCCGCCGCCATCTAATTTCCGACAGAGTTGGCGCCTCAAGCTGCGTTAGTTCGGTTAAGCGTTGAGTCGCGTAGGCGGATGTTAATCCGTCGAGAGCGAGCGACGGCGAAGCGCGAGGCCCGTCTCAACTCGGGGTTGTGTGACGCTGGTTCATTGACGCTTCATGCCCGGGAAGGCCTCTTCTTGCTCGGGTCGACAAAATAGGACATCCGATGACCAGCACCCGCAAACCCATCGCGCCCGGACAGGTTGAGGCCTATCCCATCCTTCCCTTGCGCGACATCGTCGTTTTCCCGCACATGATCGTGCCGCTGTTCGTTGGCCGCGAAAAATCCATTCGCGCCCTCGAGGAAGTCATGAAGGCGGACAAGCCGATCTTGCTGGCGACGCAGATGAACGCCGCCGATGACGATCCGGCGACCGACACGATCTTCACCACCGGCACGCTCGCGACCGTTTTGCAACTGCTCAAATTGCCCGACGGCACCGTCAAGGTGCTGGTGGAAGGGCAGGCGCGCGCCAAGGTTGTCAAATACCTGCCGACCGAAAGTTTCTACGAAGCCGAGGCCGAGGCGATCGCCGACGAACCGCTCGATCCCGTCGAAGCGGAGGCTTTGTCGCGCTCGGTCGTCTCCGAGTTCGAGAGCTACGTGAAGCTCAACAAGAAGATTTCGCCCGAGATCGTCGCGGCCGTTGGCCAGATCAGCGATTACGGCAAACTGGCCGACACAATCGCCTCGCATCTCGCCGTCAAGCTCGCCGACAAGCAGGCGATTCTTGAAATCCACTCCGTCGCCAAGCGCTTCGAGAAATGCCTGGCGTTGATGGAGAGCGAGATTTCCGTTCTGCAGGTCGAGAAGCGCATCCGCACGCGCGTCAAGCGCCAGATGGAGAAGACGCAGCGCGAGTATTATCTCAACGAACAGATGAAGGCGATCCAGAAGGAACTCGGCGACGAGGATGGCAAGGACGAAATGTCCGAGCTGGAGGAGCGCATCAAGAAGACCAAGCTTTCGAAGGAAGCGCGCGACAAGGCGAATGCCGAGCTGAAGAAGCTGCGTCAGATGTCGCCGATGTCGGCGGAAGCGACGGTCGTGCGCAACTACCTCGATTGGCTATTGTCGATCCCGTGGCAGAAGCGCACGAAGGTCAAGAAGGATCTGCCCGCGGCGCAGAAGATTCTCGACGCGGATCACTATGGCCTCGACAAGGTCAAGGAACGCATCGTCGAATATCTCGCCGTGCAGCAGCGCGCCAACAAGCTCACAGGGCCGATTCTCTGCCTCGTCGGGCCACCCGGCGTCGGCAAGACTTCGCTAGGCAAATCGATCGCCAAGGCGACGGGCCGCGAGTTCGTGCGCATGTCGCTGGGTGGCGTGCGCGACGAAGCCGAGATTCGCGGTCACCGGCGCACCTATATCGGCTCGATGCCAGGCAAGGTGATCCAGTCGATGCGCAAGGCGAAGTCATCCAATCCGCTGTTCCTGCTCGATGAGATCGACAAGATGGGCATGGATTTCCGCGGTGATCCGTCTTCGGCCTTGCTGGAAGTGCTGGACCCCGAGCAGAACTCGACGTTCAACGACCATTACCTCGAAGTCGACTACGACCTGTCGAGCGTGATGTTCGTGACGACGGCGAACACGCTCAACATTCCTGCGCCGTTGATGGATCGTATGGAGATCATTCGCATCGCCGGTTACACGGAAGATGAGAAGGTCGAGATCGCCAAAGCGCACTTGCTGCCGACCGCGACGTCGAAGCATGGGCTCGACGCAAAGGAATGGGTGGTCGAGGACAGCGCGCTGCTGGAACTCGTGCGCCGCTACACGCGAGAGGCCGGCGTTCGTAATCTTGAGCGTGAGATTTCCAACCTCGCCCGCAAGGCGGTGAAGGAAATTCTGACGACCAAGAAGAAGAAGATCGTCGTCACCGGCGACAACGTCAAAGACTTCCTCGGCGTGCCCAAATATCGCTACGGCGAGATCGAGGCCGACGATCAGGTTGGTCTGGTTACAGGCCTCGCCTGGACCGAGGTCGGCGGCGAATTGCTGACCATCGAAGGCGTCATGATGCCGGGCAAGGGCCGCATGACGGTGACCGGCAATCTGAAAGACGTGATGAAGGAATCGATTTCGGCGGCTGCATCCTATGTGCGCTCGCGCAGCATCGATTTCGGCATCGAGCCGCCGCTGTTCGATCGGCGCGACATCCACGTCCACGTTCCCGAAGCGGCGACCCCGAAGGATGGGCCGTCGGCCGGCGTCGGCATGGCGACAGTGATCGTCTCAATGCTCACGGGCATTCCCGTCCGGCGCGATCTCGCCATGACCGGCGAAATCACGTTGCGGGGTCGCGTTCTGCCGATCGGCGGCTTGAAGGAGAAGTTGCTGGCGGCGTTGCGCGGCGGCATCAAGAAGGTCCTGATCCCCGAGGACAATGCCAAGGACCTCGCCGATATTCCCAATTCCGTGAAGAACGGTCTTGAGATCGTGCCAGTGGGTCGCATGGAGGAAGTGCTGCTGCACGCCCTCGTGCGCCAGCCGCGCCCGATCAAGTGGGAAGAGGACCTGAAAGCCGTCGTCAAGCCGCCGGCGAGTGACGACGATGCGGCGGGCGTCGTGGCCCACTAAAACGCTGCGTTTCAGGCGGTGGAACTGAAAATTGGCCGAAAATCCCCCGGGTTTGCGGCCTTTTTCATGCCGTTCTGCCCGCGATCCCTTGCATTTCCTCGACATTTTGCAGAGCAATGCCGTGTGTTCAGGCGCTGATTCGCTTGTGGCTCGACAAGCGGGCCCAGCAGGAACAGCGGAGGGAACGCGCTGAGGTCAGCGGCAAAGTCCGAGCAATGAGAGGAGAGGCCAGATGAACAAACTCGAGCTAGTCGAACACGTCGCCAAGGAAACCGACTTGTCCAAAGTGAGCGCAGCCGCGGCGCTGGAAGCCGTCCTCGAGGGCATCGGCAAAGCGTTGAAAAAGGGCGATGAAGTTCGGCTCGTGGGATTCGGCACGTTCTCGGTGCGCGAGCGCGCCGCTGGCAAGGGCCGCAATCCCGCCACTGGGAAAGAGATCAAAATTCCCGCATCGAAGAATGCTCGCTTCAAGTCCGGCGCGGCTCTCAAGGCCAGCCTCAACAAGAAAGCGTCGAAAAAGTAATTCGGCGTTTTCCCGCTTGGGATTCGATCCGCGAATGACAGGGGCGGCCTCCATAGGGTCGCCCTTTTTTCTATATCCACCCCTATCTTGCTTGCGCGGCGCCCACGTCTTATACGCTTGGGCGCAGGAACAGCGCGAAGCGACTAAGGGCGGTTAGCTCAGTTGGTAGAGCATCTCGTTTACACCGAGAGGGTCGGCGGTTCGAGACCGTCACCGCCCACCATCGCCCGCGATTGGGTGCGCTCCGCCATCATTGCTTTGATTGCCGCGGCGCTGTCCTGGGGCGCGTCTTCAGGCCGCTCGTACGCCGCTGATGCGGAAATGACATTCCGGCTCGCGACGCTGGCTGGCGGTCGTTGTGGCGCTGCATGTCCGCAAGTGATTGTCGCCGAAGGGATCATTGAAGAGGGGACGCCCGAGGCGTTTATCGCCTTCGCCAAGACGGCGGGCGTCGAGGCGCGCCTGCGCGGCATAATCCTGCTCAATTCGCCGGGTGGGCGCGTTGTCGCGTCAATGCAACTTGGCGCGGTATTTCGCAAATTGCGCGTCGCGGTCGCCGTCGCGCGTTATGAAAAGCTTGGGGAGCTTTCGGGTCCGACGGCGGGACGCTGCATGTCCGCCTGCGTCTACGCGTTGATGGGCGGGGCCAAGAGAATTGTTCCCCCGGAGAGCCAGGTTGGCATTCACCGGATGTCGACGGTCGACTATGGCCAAACCCAGCCGCATCAACCCAGCGCGCCCATTGTGGCTTACGCGGATGACGAAATGGTCAGCGCCCTGGCGCGTTACGCCGCGAATATGGGCGTCAACCCGAAGCTGATCCGCACCGCCGAGACAATTTCGCCCGACGATATTCGCATTCTTTCGCCCTCGGAAATGCGGCGCTGGCGTCTCGCCACGGCGCAGTTTTAGCGTTTTGGAACGACGGCGCGCTTGACTTGAGGCGGACGGCGCCCTATCCGGCAGACCTCCTCTCATGGGGGTGTAGCTCAGTTGGTTAGAGCGCCGGCCTGTCACGCCGGAGGTCGCGGGTTCGAGTCCCGTCACTCTCGCCATTCCCCATTTTTACTCTGCCAGCGGTCGGGAACACCATTCACCAGAACTTGATCTGGCGGTGCCCCGAAAAGGCTCGCGACGCAACGCCGCAAATGCATTTGCAGCGGTGGTTTCGCCTTGCATGGTTCGCTGCGCTGCGGTAGGCCTGCATTGAACTTGCCCGGCCTGAAAATGTCGTATTTTCGAGCGGGGGAGAGCGGGGCTGAATCGTCCGCCCCGAGCTTTTCGAACTCCGCGGGGCCGCATGCCGAGTCTGATTTCGGACTATTTGCCGCTGGTCATTTTTATCGCAATCGCCGCTGTCATCGCGGGCGTTTTGCTCATCGCGCCGTTCATAGTCGCGTATAAAAAGCCCGATCCCGAGAAACTGTCCGCCTACGAGTGCGGCTTCAATCCGTTCGACGACGCGCGCATGAAATTCGACGTGCGATTCTATCTTGTTTCGCTGCTGTTTATCATCTTCGATCTCGAAATCGCCTTCCTGTTTCCATGGGCCCTGGCGTTTCACGATATCGGAGCCTTCGGCTTCTGGTCGATGATGGCGTTCCTCGGGGTCCTGACAATCGGGTTCGTTTACGAATGGAACAAGGGAGCGCTGGAATGGGATTGACCGGCGACACGATGATTGCGCCCGCGCCGCGCGGCGTGCTGGACCCGGCAACCGGCAAACCGGTCGGAGCTAACGATCCGTTTTTCGGCGCGCTGAACAATCAACTCGCTGACAAAGGCTTTATCGTTACTTCGACCGACGATCTCATCCAGTGGGCCCGCACCGGCTCGCTGATGTGGATGACGTTCGGGCTCGCCTGCTGCGCGATCGAAATGATGCAGCTTTCGATGCCGCGTTACGACGTCGAACGATTCGGCTTTGCGCCGCGCGCCAGTCCGCGCCAGTCGGACGTGATGATCGTCGCGGGCACGTTGACCAACAAGATGGCGCCCGCGCTGCGCAAGGTCTACGACCAGATGCCGGAGCCGCGTTACGTCATCTCGATGGGTTCGTGCGCTAACGGCGGCGGCTATTATCACTATTCCTATGCTGTGGTGCGTGGCTGCGACCGCATTGTGCCCGTCGACATCTACGTGCCGGGCTGCCCGCCGACGGCGGAAGCGCTGCTTTACGGCGTATTGATGCTGCAAAAGAAAATCCGGCGCACGGGAACGATCGAGCGCTGATCGCGCGATTGGTTTGTATGCGGCGGGATCGTCAGGGATCGGGTCGAAATGGACGACGCGTTGAAGGGAATAGGCGACAGAATCGCGCTTGCGTTGCCGGACGCCGTCACTGGCGTGCAGGCGTCGTTTGGTGAACTCACGGTGCTCGCCAAAGCCGAGCGCATCGTCGATGTCCTCACGTGGTTGCGCGACGATCCGTCCGCCCTGTTTGTATGCTTTACGGACCTTTGCGGCGCCGACTACCCCGAGCGCGAAAGGCGCTTCGACGTTGTCTACCAGTTGCTTTCGCCTAAGAAGAACCTGCGCGTGCGCGTCAAGGTGCAGACGGACGAAGCGACGCCTGTGCCTTCAGCGATTCCGGTTTTCCCGGCGGCCAACTGGTGCGAGCGCGAGGCCTACGATTTCTTCGGCATTGTCTTCGACGGGCATCCCGACCTTCGCCGCATTCTCACCGACTACGGTTTCGAAGGCCATCCGCTGCGCAAGGATTTCCCGATGACCGGCTTTGTCGAAGTGCGGTATGACGATCAGGAAAAGCGCGTGCTGTACGAACCTGTGCGCCTGCCGCAAGAATTTCGTCAGTTCGATTTCATGAGCCCGTGGGAAGGCGCCAAGCCGCTGCCGGGCGATGAAAAGGCGAAGCCATGAACGAACCGAGCCTTCGCAATTTCTCGATCAACTTCGGCCCGCAACATCCCGCCGCGCACGGCGTGCTGCGCCTCGTGCTAGAGCTGGATGGCGAAGTCGTCGAGCGCGTCGATCCGCATATCGGCCTGCTGCATCGCGGCACCGAGAAGCTGATGGAAGCGCGCACGTATCTGCAGAACGTGCCGTATTTTGACCGGCTCGACTATGTCGCGCCAATGAATCAGGAGCACGCCTATGCGATGGCGGTCGAGCGTTTGCTCGGCCTCACGGTGCCTCGCCGCTGCCAGCTTATCCGAGTGCTCTACAGCGAGATCGGCCGCCTGCTGTCGCATCTGCTGAATGTGACGACGCAGGCTATGGACGTCGGGGCTCTGACGCCGCCGCTCTGGGGCTTTGAAGAGCGCGAAAAGCTTATGGTGTTTTACGAGCGCGCCAGCGGATCGCGCATGCACGCGGCTTATGTGCGCCCCGGCGGCGTGCATCAGGATCTGCCGCCAAAGCTCATCGACGATATCTATGCGTTCTGCCCGCACTTTCTCACCGTGCTCGACGATCTCGAAACGCTGCTGACCGGCAACCGTATTTTCAAACAGCGCAACGTCGACATCGGAGTCGTCTCGCTCGACGAATGTTTCGCCTGGGGCTTTTCGGGCGTGATGGTGCGCGGTTCGGGCGGCGCATGGGACTTGCGCAAATCGCAGCCCTACGAATGCTACGAGGAAATGGATTTCGACATTCCTGTCGGCAAGAACGGCGACTGCTACGATCGCTATCTCATCCGCATGGAAGAGATGCGCCAGTCGGTGAAAATCATGCGCCAATGCTGCGAGAAGCTGCAGAGCGCTTCGGGCGGCGGCCCGGTCTCGTCGAGCGAGGGTAAGGTTGTACCGCCCTCACGGCCCGAGATGAAGCGCTCGATGGAGGCGCTGATCCATCATTTCAAACTCTACACCGAAGGCTACAAAGTGCCGGCGGGCGAAGTCTATGCGGCGGTGGAAGCGCCAAAGGGCGAGTTCGGCGTCTATCTCGTTTCGGACGGGACGAACAAGCCGTACCGCTGCAAAATACGCGCGCCGGGGTTTACGCATCTGCAAGCGATGGATTTTCTCTGCCGCAAGCATTTGCTGGCCGACGTGAGCGCAATTCTTGGTTCGATCGACATCGTTTTCGGCGAGGTCGATCGGTAGGCTTGAACTGCCGTCATGGCCGGGCTTGTCCCGGCCATCCACGCGGTCTGGCTTGATGAAATGGAATACGCGCGTGTGCGGAGAGCAAGACGTGGATGGCCGGGTCAAGCCCCGCCATGACGGCGCGGGAGACCGGGTCGTCGGTGCAAGGTTTGTCGGGTGGACTCAAGAATAGCGAATTGCCGGCATCCGGCCGCGCAACAGAGGATCGAATGTCAGTACGCCGTCTCGCATTGGACCAGCCCGCGAGTTTTGACTTCACGCCGGAAAACCACGCGTGGGCGGATCGCGAAATCTCCAAATATCCGGCAGGCCGACAGGCCTCGGCGGTGATCGCGCTGCTGTGGCGCGCGCAGGAGCAGAACGCTTATTGGCTGCCGAAGCCAGCGATCGAGAAGGTCGCCGAAATTCTCGACATGCCCTATATCCGCGTGCTCGAAATCGCGACGTTTTATTCGATGTTCAATCTGTCGCCGGTCGGGCGTCATCACGTTCAGCTTTGCGGCACGACGCCCTGCATGCTGCGCGGCGCCGAGGACATCAAGAACGTCTGCGCGGATAAGATCGGCCCGCAAAATCACGTGACGCCCGATGGCGCGTTGTCCTGGGTCGAGGTCGAGTGCCTGGGCGCGTGCTGCAACGCGCCGATGGTGCAGATCAACAATGACTATTACGAAGATCTCGATCCGCAGAATTTCGCCAAGCTGCTGGACGATTTGACAGCGGGACGTCCGGTGAAAGTCGGATCGCAAACCGGGCGCAACTGTTCCGAACCGATTGGCGGGTTGACGGCGCTCACTTCGCTTTATGGCGCCGACGGTCACAGTGGTTCGGGTGTGTTGCCAAACGCGGCGCCCGCGAACGATGCCACGGCGGCGATCTTGGCCGCCCCGACGGCAACTCCTGCGCCCGTTGTCGCCGCGACGGCTCCTGCGCCTCCTGCGGCGGTCGCTGCATCGCCTGACGCGGCCGCGGCGGAGGCGCATGGCGCCGCCGAAGAGGCGCATATCAAGTCGGCGCTGGCGAATTTGCCGAAGGACGCAACGCCCGAGCAAAAGGCCAACGCCGTCGGAACGCGTCCGAGCGGACTGACGGCCGCCCGCAACGACAAGGCCGACGATCTGCAGCGGATCAAGGGCATCGGCCCGGTCAATGAAAAGCGCCTGCACGATCTGGGCGCCTTCCATTTCGATCAAATCGCCGCGTGGACGCGCGAGGAGATTCGGTGGGTCGGCACGTATCTGGCTTTCCCCGGCCGCATCGATCGCGAGCAATGGGTGAAGCAGGCGGCCAATCTCGCCGCAGGCGGAATCGGCCTCAAGGACGATGGCGCGCACGCGCCGTCCAAAGCTTGAAGACGGGACTTTAGCGATGCTGCAGGATAAAGACCGCATCTTCACCAACCTCTACGGCTTTGGCGATTTCGGCCTCGCTGGCGCGCGCGCGCGCGGCGGCTGGGATAATACCAAGGCGCTGATCGACAAGGGCCGCGACGCGATCGTCGATGAGATGAAGGCGTCTGGCCTGCGCGGGCGCGGCGGGGCGGGATTTCCCACCGGCCTCAAATGGTCGTTCATGCCAAAAGTTCCCGATCCGCAGCGGCCGAGCTATCTCGTCGTCAACGCGGACGAGTCGGAGCCCGGCACCTGCAAGGATCGCGAAATCCTGCGCAACGATCCGCACACGCTGGTCGAGGGCTGTCTGCTCGCGTCGTTCGCGATGGGCGCCAACGCCGCCTATATCTACGTGCGTGGCGAATATATTCACGAGCGCCTGCGCCTGCAGGCCGCGGTCGATCAGGCTTATGAAGCCAAGCTGATTGGCAAGGACAATATCCACGGCTGGCCGTTCGATCTCTATATCCATCACGGCGCCGGCGCCTACATCTGCGGCGAGGAAACCGCGATGCTGGAATCGCTCGAAGGTAAGAAGGGCATGCCGCGGATGAAGCCGCCATTTCCCGCCAACGTGGGATTGTACGGCTGCCCGACGACGGTCAATAACGTCGAGTCGATCGCCGTGGCGCCGACCATTCTGCGGCGCGGCGCGAGCTGGTTTTCGAGCTTTGGCGCGCCCAACAATGTCGGCACAAAAGTTTTCAGCATTTCCGGCCACGTCAACAAGCCATGCAATGTCGAAGAGGCGATGTCGATCCCGTTCCGCGAGCTGATCGACCGACATGCAGGCGGCGTGCGCGGAGGCTACGATAATCTGCTTGCCGTCATTCCCGGAGGCGCGTCGGTGCGCCTGGTTCCGGCGGCGCAGATCATCGATTGCCCCCTGGATTTTGACTCGCTCGGCAAATTGCGCTCGGGCCTCGGGACGGCGGCGGTGATCGTCATGGACAAGTCAACCGACATCATCAAGGCCATCGCGAGGCTGTCCTATTTCTACAAGCACGAGAGCTGCGGCCAATGCACGCCGTGCCGCGAGGGCACTGGCTGGATGTGGCGGGTGATGGAGCGCATGGTCGAGGGCCGCGCCCAGAAGCGCGAAATCGACATGCTGCTCGATGTCACCAAGCAGGTCGAGGGCCACACAATCTGCGCGCTCGGCGACGCGGCGGCGTGGCCGATTCAAGGCCTCATCGCGCATTTCCGTCCCGAGATCGAAAAGCGCATTGACCTGTATGCGGCCAATCCGCATAGCGATCCCGTGCGCGTTGCGGCGGAGTAGGGGCGATGGGGCGCAACAGTATGAGTGCGATGGGCGCGCCCCCTCTCCCGCTTGCGGGAGAGGGTTGGGGTGAGGGCGCGCACGCTTGTAGAAAAAGTCATGCGCCGACCCTCATCCGGCGCTTCGCGCCACCTTCTCCCGCAAGCGGGAGAAGGGAAGAGTTTCGACGGACGCAGCGAGCAGTTGAGTCATGACCAAGATCACCGTTGACGGCAAAGATGTCGACGTCCCGCCGGACTACACGTTGCTCCAGGCCTGCGAAGCCGCCGGCGCCGAGATTCCGAGGTTCTGCTTCCACGAACGCCTGTCGATCGCTGGTAATTGCCGCATGTGCCTTGTCGAAGTGAAGGGCGGACCGCCCAAGCCGACGGCTTCCTGCGCAATGGCGGTGAAGGATTTGCGGCCCGGTCCGAAGGGCGAGCCGCCGGTTATCGAGACCAATTCGCCGATGGCGCGCAAGGCCCGCGCCGGCGTGATG
>JAYUFK010000245.1:0-4332 GCA_043739325.1 Methylocapsa sp.
GCCCACCGGAGACCATCCAGACCAATGCACATCAACATCGGACCAAACATCCAGCCTCAGGCCGGATGAAAGCGCACGTCGTCAGCCAAAGCAGTCGCCGCGAAAAACAGTTGTTGAGCGCCAATATGATGATGCGAGTGTAGTTTGAGAAATGCGGGAAACCCCAGAGCGCGCCAGGTTCAGCAGTGCACATTGCCGACGCACCGACAGGTCCTTGCCCGGCCGCTCGACCATCGCTCTTCGCGCGGGCGCCCTCATCGCCCTGGCCTCTTGGCCAAGAAATCCCTTTCCACCGTCAGCTGGCCAATCTTGCTGTAAAGTTTGGCCGTCTCGCGCTCGCGATCTTCCGCGCCATCCTCCGAACCGCTGGCGCCTCGCGCGAACAAGCTCGCTATGTTGTCGAGAACCTGCTTCTTCCAGGCATATATCTGGTTCGAATGCACGCCGTGGCGCCTGGCCAGATCTGGAACCGTCGCATCCTCGCGCAGAGCTTCAAGCGCGACCTGCGCTTTGAACGCCGCATCAAACTTCTTGCGTAACTTCGTCATTGCTCGCTCCATCGGTTGCGACAGAGCAGGGCGCTTCACACCTTAACGACTGGTCCTATATCCGGGGTCCACTTCACATCTCCTGTGCGGACCAGCGTGTAGCCGACGAACCCCTTTACCGAGCGAAGCAGCTTCTCGATGTCGCTCTTATTTTTCTCCAGAAAGTCAAAAAGCTCCTTGGCTCCCTTGCCAGAATAAGTTCTTACAACTGCGTGCATGCTGTCCTCCGTTTTATATCCAGTATCCCGGAGCAAGCGCACTGGGATACTGGA
Source organism: Methylocapsa sp. (assembly GCA_043739325.1). Lineage (GTDB taxonomy): Bacteria > Pseudomonadota > Alphaproteobacteria > Rhizobiales > Beijerinckiaceae > Roseiarcus. Next base: position 821 of record JAYUFK010000245.1, read on the forward strand.
ATGCGTCAAGCGCCTGGCGATAAACAGCTCGCTATTTTAACCCAGATTACCCATCCATCCAACTCCAACGCGTTCAAAAAATACAATCTACCCAGCGAAAAAGCGCAACGCGGAGTTGCGTCCGCAAGCATCTCGGGAAGAAAATCAGCAATGAACGTCAGTAGCGTGAAAAAGTCGGGCTAGGGTCCGTCGTGGCACCATAGCGTGGACTTGTTTTGGATCACTCCAGACGACAGCGTCACGCCGCCTTGGACCATATCGATCTCTGTACCCTCCGAAAGATTGAGCTCGACATTCTTCGTGCCCGCAACGCAGCCGGTGAAGAAGGTCGATCCATAGTTCGGGAACGGAAAGAGGCCGCCGGAAGATGTACCTGGATCCTCGACGATCCATTCGGCGACATTCCCGGACAGGGAAGTTCCCGCAGGCGGGTCGAGTCCGATGCTGGTCGTTAATCCGCTCGTAAGGTTGTTGAAAAGCGCTGTGCCATGCGTATTGCCGAATGGCGCGCAGACTGTGCAGGAAATCTGGTCCCCAACTGCGACCGGGAAGTTGGCCACTATGACCGAACCCAATGAAAACCACTCGGTCCAAGCGAAGAAGCCGGTCGATACAAACTTGCCGCCCTTCACGACGCATTGTGAGCCGGTGCCGGCCTGAAGAACGTCGTTCGATCCGGCTGTACCATCTATGCCAACCCAAACCCCACAGAGATACGTGCCATCAGTGAGGCCGCTGGCAGACCATGGGGGGTTGACGCCGTTTACGTTCCATTGCCCCGTGACTGTCATGATCGGTTCGGAGACGGGGCGCCTCACATAGGCACCACTCCAGTTGTTACTTGTTTCCGGCAGAAATGCGAGGAGATCGGAAAGCTTTGTTCTGAGCTTGATGCTCTCGGAAAGAGGAGATTCTAGCACTTTTGTCAGATCAAATAGCAACCTACCTCGATCGCGCACAACCTCCTTATGTTCATAACGAATTAATTCTTGCTGAATAATCCTGCGCCGCTCCATAAGAGCGACGTCCACATTCCGTCTGAATGGGGCGATTTCCAGTTCGGGCTCGATGAACTGGAAATGACGAGACGCGATCCGGGACCACTTTTCTGCGAGAACAGGATGTGTCTCCGCGTTCGGTCGCCGTGGAAAGCCGTGAAGCACGAGCTCGCGGTCGCTGGCTGCGATCACGTCAAATCCTCGTGGGGGCAACTTGAACCCATGGAAATGCTTAAGCGGTGAATGTGCTCGGGATTTATTGCGATCAACCATACTCTCCCCCCCTCGATAAAAAAAAATCGCCGTTTTACGTTTACTTAACGCAAACCGAAGCGAAACCTGTAGTAAGTCAAGAGGCTTGCATTGGAACAAAGCCATACGGGGATCTTTAGACCGACATTCCCCAGATGACCGCCCATTCTAGCAGAAATCTGCCCCGGTTTTGATTTTCTGACAAGTCTGCGCGTTTCCTGAGGCATCTCTGTACCTTTTTCGAGGGATTGCGTCGGCCCGGATTATCGAGTTTCCCGTCGTCGAGACACACTTCTCGCGTTAGTCTTGCCCGAATGCGTGACACACGAACGCTTCACGCAGGCGCTGGATCAGGTTTTGGCCGCAACTCCGCGATCATCCGCAGAATGTCCGCGAATAGATTTTTTGAAATAGCCACCTTAGTGTGCCCTTAGGGCCTTGCTGGTCTCGCGCTTGAACGGTGGCTCGAGCCATGCGATTGGTTTATCGAAGCCATAGTTCAAACCCCAGCGATCGTTTATGAGCTCCCACCTATCAAGATCGCTCATGTCGAGGGCTCTAAGTCTTGCGCCGGCCCAACCGCGGACGTTGCTCTGGCAGGCCGGTTGGCGGATCGAACTGTCCGCATCAAAGTCCGAAGATGACCGCACCCACGACCAGCGCAACGCCGGAAATAACCCTTGATCAGCGAGAAAATCGGCCTGAGCATTTTGAGCGTAGTAGCGCTGTTGACTCTCGGCGGGCCATGTTTGCCCGACGACGCGACCTACAAAATCGGCATCATGAACGATCAGTCGGGACCTTACGCCGATCTTGCCGGGCCGGGGTCGGTTCAGGCTGTCAGAATGGCGATCGAGGATTTCGGCGGAACGGTTTTGGGCAAGAAGATCGAACTGCTTGGCGCCGACCATCAGAATAAAGTCGACATCGGCTTGTCGATTGCCCGCGAATGGTATGATGCGCGAGGCGTCGCGGCGATTTTCAACATCACCAATCCCGGCGTCCTAGGCGCCTCGCAAATCGCCAGCCCATTTGTCATCACCCCGCGCGCCGAAGACAAGCTCAGAATCGGCCTCGATAACCCGTTGACCGGCACCTATGCCGCGCTTGGCAAGAACGAACTGACGGGCTGCCAGCTCGCGGTTGAGCAGATCAACGCTAAAGGCGGAATTCTCGGCCGCCAGGTTGAACTGATTGTCGAAGATTCGACCAGCGGCGACGCGGGGACCGCCGTGCAGAAGGCGCATAAACTGATCGAACGCGACAAGGTTTCGTTTCTGCTGGGCAACATGAATTCGGCCCTCGCCGCGGCGATGGCGCAAGTCAGCTTTGACAGCGGCGTCCTGCACGTCATTCCCGGCGGACGCGATCACTGGCGCCAATTGCCACTGGAACGTCTTCCGCGTCTGCAACACGACACAGATGGAGGCCAACGCCGTCGCCCAGACGCTGGTAAGCAGCTATGGCAAGAAATGGTATTACATCACGCCGGATTACGCCTTCGGCCATTCGCTGCAAGCTGCCCTGGAAAAGGCCGGAGCGGCGCTTGGTGGCAGCAAGGTCGGCGCAGACCTGACGCCGCTTGCGACAACGGATTTCTCCTCCAGTCTGATCAAGGCGCAGTCGGCCAATCCCGATGTTCTGGTTTTTCTCGTGCAGGGACAGGACATGATCAACGCGCTGAAGCAGGCGGTGCAGTTCGGCCTCGACAAGAAACTCCATTTGGCCGGCGCACAGCAGGAACTCGAATCGCTTGAGGGACTTCCTCCCGAGGCGAGTATAGGCAACTGGGTGTTCGAATGGTACTGGAATCAGCCCGGCGTACCGCATGTCGCCGAATTCGTCGAGGCGATCAAGAAGGCGAGCGGACGCGTGCCGACGGCGCGCACTTGGTTCGGCTATGTCGCGACCTGGACCTGCGCGTTGGCCGCTAACGGAGCCAAGTCGCTTGAGGCGGTGAAAATGGCGAAATTCCTGCAGGGCTTCAAGCTGCCGCCTGAGGTCGCGCTGATGCCGGATGGCGCCTATTATCGCGAGGGGCAAAACCAGCTCATCCCCAATCTGTATGTGGGCTCGGCGCAGGCGGAGGGCGACGCGGCGGACGATTTCTTCAAGGTGACCAGTGTTGTAAAGGGCGATGCCGTCGCCGGAAAACTTGAGGACACTGGCTGCAAACTCGCCTGGCCGGCTTGAACCGGGAAATCTGCAAATAGTGCGGTGACGCAAGGAAGCCGTCTTTTTTATGATGTGGCAAGACGGCGC
>JAYUFK010000246.1:0-11922 GCA_043739325.1 Methylocapsa sp.
GGGTTTTCCGATAGCTCCTGGGCAAATGTGCGGGAACCGACTTCTTGGTTTTTTATGTCAGGGCAGGATCGCCGGCCTGTGCACGGCCCTGTGCAACCCAACGGGCGCACTCAGGCGAGAACATCGAAGCAGCCTTCGCCTCGTAAAGTTCGAGGTCCTCTTCGGCCGCTACGCCGCGCCAGCGCTCGTTGGCCCCCTTAAAAAAGAACCCGCGACTACCGTCCTTGAATATTGCGGCGACGTTGGCCAACAGCGTATCGCCATCGCGGCGCATCGCCTCAAATCCAGCCGCGGCGACGAGTTGGGGCCATAAATCCGGAGCGACGGATATGCCGAGAAAATCGGCGATCCGTTGCATTTCGGCGGAGAGATTCGCCTTCAGGTCGTTGTAGTGGACATTCAACACATTCGGTCTGCTCCGGGCTGCCCACCAGCTCTTTTCAAACTGAAAAAAGGACATGCTCGGTGAGCCGTCCGCGTGGCCGGGCACTTCTCCTTTCGTGATCCATTGGTGAAAGAATTGCCTTGGATCGACTGGAATGCCGGGATAAGGACGCCCAAGCGTTTCGTCCTCCATCCCGGCCTTGTCCAGTTGTTCGAGCATCTGATCCGTGAAGCCCCTGCCGTGATTGTGGAACGACATGCAGGCGTCGCGGCCGTCTCTTGCGACATGAATATATTTGACGTCATCGTAGAACGGCAGCCCATCCAGCGGCAGATGCGACTTCACGAAGCGACGGTGTTTCTGCGCCTCGATTTGAGCAACGACAGCTTCGATTGGCTGCGGAAACCGGCGATCTATCCAGGCAGAAATCTGCATGATCGGCATGGGCTCAGGTGTCTGAAAGATGAGCAGGCCGACAATGCGTTGCATCCAGGTAGTGCCGCATTTCGGGTACGTCGCGATGACGATATCGTCGGGGCGCGGCTGATAATGTTGCCAACGTCGGCTGTCGAATATCCAAGTGCGGTATTCGCGTTGCGCAGTCTCGACCAGCATAGCTGTGTGCCTTTCAAAATTGGCAGGTCTCATTCGGCGGCGCGCCGCGCGGCAATTATAGCAACAGCCCCGGTATGAAGCGTGACACGGTGGCCGAGCGCAGGCAAATGCTCGCGGGATTTCAATGCGTGTAAGTTGGCGAACGAGTAGCGTTCCGTGACTTTGTTGCACGGAGGTTTTGAGGCTCGCAAGTCCGCTGTCGCCGGCTTTACGGGCTTTACGGGGACGCCATATCCTTTACGGGGACGCCATATCAATTGCTTGATTGCGATTATCAGCGGCCAAGCCGCTGTTATTGTCGCCAAGTCTGGATTGCCGCTTTCGCGGCAATGACGGCTGCGGTACGAGCGCGCCAGCCAGGAACCCGTCCATGCCCGCCTCCCCCGCCGATCTCATCGCCTTTCTCGACTCTCTTGGCATCGCCAGCGACACCGTTGACCACCCGGCGCTGCATACGGTCGAGGACTCGCAGGCGTTGCGCGGCGATATTCCGGGCGGGCACGCCAAAAACCTGTTCGTCAAGGACAAGAAGAGCCGGCTGTTTCTGCTGGTGCTGGGCGAGGACGACGGCATCGATCTGAAGCGCGTGCATGAGAAGATCGGCGCGCAGGGGCGGGTTTCGTTCGGCGGGCCGGATTTGCTTTGGGAAGTCTGGGGCGTGCGGCCGGGGTCGGTGACGCCGTTCGGCGCGATCAACGATACGGCGGGGCGGGTGACGGTCACGCTCGATGCGGCGATGATGCGCCACGCGCGGCTGAATTTTCATCCTTTGGTCAATACCAGCACGACGGGTTTGGCGAGCGCCGATCTGGTGAAGTTCCTGCGCGCCACCGGGCATGAACCGGTCATCGCGCCGCTCGCCGAACCGGCCGGGGCGCTGCGGGCGGCGGCAGTGGATGCGCTGTAAGCTACTGTCATTACTAATAAAAATATTTTCCGAACAATTCCTCGACGTCCCTACTGTTTGCCGGGATAATGGCGAAGCGTCCCGCGAGCCAGATGCGGTTTGGGGCTTGGCGCCGGCCACCTCGGGTAAAAAGCGTGCGTCATTTGGCGCCTAAGCCGATGAAATCATAGAAAGCCCGACCATAGTGCGGAAATGCCTGACATGGCGGCCAAGTTGAATTTGCCCGCCCGCGCGCCTATCTCTGGCCCGCACAGTCAAGCACGGGGAAGAGGTATCAATGTCCGATAGTCTAGGCGCGCCGTCGCCCGCCAGCAGCGTCAAAGACGTCACCACCGCCTCGTTCAAGGCGGACGTGATCGCCGCCTCGACGCGCCAGCCCGTGCTCGTCGATTTTTGGGCGCCGTGGTGCGGCCCATGCAAGCAGCTCGCGCCGGCGCTGGAAAAGGCCGTCGCCGATTCCAAGGGCAAGGTGAAGCTTGTCAAGATGAACATCGACGATCACCCGCAGATCCCCGGCCAACTCGGCATCCAGTCGATCCCGGCAGTCATCGCCTTCGACAAGGGCCAGCCGATCGACGGTTTTTCGGGCGCCCTGCCGGAAAGCCAGGTGCGCGGCTTCATCGAGCGGCTCGTAGGGCCGCTGACAGGGGGCGCCGACGAGCTCATCGCGCAGGCGCAAGCCGCAGCTGTCGCAGGCGACGCAACCACCGCCGCCGAACTGTATTCGCAGGTGCTGACCGAGGACGAGACCAACATCAAGGCGATCGCCGGTCTGGCCAAACTGAACGTCGACGCGGGCGATCTCGAACAGGCCAAGGGCGTGCTTTCGCTCGCGCCCCCGCCTGCCCCCGGCAAGGACCCGGACCCGTCGATCGCCGCCGTGCTTGCCGCGATCCATGTCGCCGAACAGGCGGCGGAGCTCGGCGATATCGCGCCGCTGGAGAAAGCCGTGGCTGACAATCCGGCTGACAATCAGGCGCGTTTCGATCTCGCGCTTGCTCTGAACGCACGAGGCGACCGCGATGCCGCCGCCGATCGGCTGCTCGAAATCATCAAGCGCGAGCGCAAATGGAACGACGACGCGGCGCGCAAACAATTGCTGCAATTTTTTGAAGCCTGGGGCCTGATGGACCCCGCGTCCGTTCTGGCGCGCCGCAAATTGTCCGCAGTGATTTTTTAATGTGAGTGGTTGGCGCGCAAGCCGCCGTTGAGGTCGTGGAGCCATGAAACTGAACCGGGCGTATGAAAGCCCTTCCGAATTGCCGGCCGTCATCCCGATATTTCCGCTTGCCGGCGCTCTGTTGTTGCCGCGCCGGCCGTTGCAACTGACGATCTTCGAGCCGCGCTATCTCGCCATGCTCGACGACGCGTTGAGCGGCGAGCGGTTGATCGGCATGATCCAGCCGAGCAGCGGCGATGAAGCTGCCGACGCGAAGCCCGAGCTCTATCCTGTCGGTTGTGTCGGCCGCATCGTACAATATGCCGAAACCGGCGACGGGCGGTGTTTTGTTACGATGAGCGGCGTCGCGCGCTTCCGCGTCGTCAGCGAGGCGCTGGCGATGACGCCGTACCGCCAGGCGCAGGTGGATTTCTCGAACTTCGCCGCTGACTTGAAGGAAGGCGATGGCGAGGGCGCGGTCGATCGCACCGGCCTGTTGACCGCCCTGCAGCAGTTCGCTGAAGCCAACCAGTTCAAGGTCGACTGGGGCGACATCAAGAAGGCTTCGAACGAGGCGCTGGTCAACGGGCTGGCGATGATGAGCCCATACGGCGCGAAGGAAAAGCAAGCCCTTCTGGAAGCGACCGATCTGAAGACCCGCGCTGACATTCTCGTGGCGATCACGCAGATGGAGCTGGCGCGGGGGATCGACGCGCCCTCGCAGATTCACTAAGCGCAGGGCCCAGATAAGCGCGTAATGAGCGCGGCCGGGTCGCCCCGCACGGCGACGAAGTTCCGCATTGGCGCGCCAGGGTTGGCTGGCGCTATTCATCGCCCAGCGGGTGCAGATCGCGCACCATCGCCTTGGCGCGCTCGTCGAGCACATGCGTGTAGATCTGTGTCGTTGAGATATCGGCGTGGCCGAGCAGGTCCTGCACGATGCGCAGGTCGGCGCCGTTTTGCAGGAGATGGCTGGCGAAAGCGTGGCGCAGCACATGCGGACTGATGCGCTTCGAGGAAATGCCGGCGGCGGCGGCAATTGTTTTCAATTCGCGCGCGAACGCCTGGCGGGTGAAATGGCCGCTTTCGCTATCGGCGGGAAACAACCACTGGCGCTTGGCGATACCGGGCGCGCGTTCTTCAAGTATGGCGCGGTACGCGAGGATCGCCACGCGGGCCGGTTCGGAGATCGGCGCGAGCCGCTCTTTATTACCCTTGCCGCGCACGACAATCAGCGCCTCGCGCGCCCGCGCCGCGGACTTTGGCAGCGCCAGGAGTTCCGAGACGCGCAGGCCCGAGGCGTAAAGCAGTTCGATAAGGCAGTAAATGCGCGCCGTTTTCAGCCGCTCCGCGCCGGGACGTCCTTCCACATCGAGCCCCTCGCGCGCCACCGAAAGAAGATGATCGACCTCGGCCACGCTCAACACCTTGGGCAACGCGCGGGCCCGGCGCGGACCCTCGATCGCCATCGTCGGATCGTCTTCGCGTTGGCCCTCGAGATAGAGGTGCTTGTGAAACTGCCGAACGCAGGAAAGCTGGCGCGCCAGCGAAGAAGCTTTCAACCCGCTGGCGCCGCGATGCGCGATGAACGAGCGCACGTCGTCGCCCGAGGCGCCGAGCGCATCGCGGCCCTGACCCGCGAGATAAGCGTTGTAATCCCCGAGATCGCGGCGATAGGCTTCGATCGTGTTCTGGCTGGCGCCGCGCTCCGAGGCGATCGCGTCGAGGAAGCCGGAGATCAAATGCTGATTGGGTTGGCGCGGCGCCATGTCTTATTTTGCCGGCTTGTTGAGCGGCACGGTCTGCGTCATCTCGCGCGGCTCGACCTTGACGAAGGCGACCAACGCCAGCATCCCGCCATAGACCAGCGCGGCGATGATGCCGATGACCAGCAGGAAGCGAAACAGGCTTGGCAAAATGCGTCTCCGACTATTCTCGATCAGGCGACGCCTAAACCCTTCGCCCGCTTGCGGGAGAACGCGGCGCGAAGCGCCGGATGAGGGCTCTTCGGCCACCAGAAGCGCCTTGACGAAGCCCTCACCCCGACCCTCTCCCGCAAGCGGGAGAGGGGACTTTCAAGTTTCGTGCCTTGTGCCGGTATAGTCCGGCTAGCTTAAGCGATTGCCCTTACAACTTTGTTGCCGCCGACTTTTCGCACGAACGTTACTCTTCCTCGAACAACCCGGCCTGAATGATTTCGCGCGCCGGTTCGGCGAGGCCAAGGTGCTTGAAGGCATGGCTGGTGAGAAGACGTCCGCGCGGCGTGCGTTGCACAAAGCCCTGCTGGATCAGAAACGGCTCGATGATTTCCTCGATCGCGTCGCGCGGCTCGGATAACGCGGCGGCGATGGTTTCAACGCCAACCGGGCCGCCGCCAAAACTCAATGCGATGGTATCGAGATAGCGCCGATCCATCTGGTCGAGGCCGATCGGATCGACATCGAGCAGCCGCAACGCGCCGTCGGCAATCGCGCGGGTGACGATCTCAGCCTCTTCGACGACGGCGAAATCGCGCACCCGCCGCAACAAGCGCCCGGCGATGCGCGGCGTGCCGCGCGCGCGTTTGGCGATCTCATTGGCGCCGTCTGGCGCCAGCATCAGCCCGATGACCCGCGCGCCGCGTTCGACGATGCTTTGCAGTTCCGGCACTGTGTAAAAATTCAGCCGCACCGGAATGCCGAAGCGGTCGCGCAGCGGCGTCGTCAACAAGCCTGCCCGCGTTGTAGCGCCAATTAGCGTAAATTTCGCCAGATCGATTTTTACGGAGCGCGCCGCCGGTCCCGCGCCGATGATGAGATCGAGCTGGAAATCCTCCATCGCGGGATACAGGATTTCCTCGACCGCCGGATTGAGTCGGTGAATTTCGTCGATGAACAGCACATCGCGCGGCTCAAGGTTAGTCAATTGCGCCGCAAGATCGCCCGCCTTGGCGATGACGGGGCCGGACGTAGAGCGGAAATTGACGCCAAGCTCGCGCGCCACGATCTGCGCCAGCGTCGTCTTGCCGAGGCCTGGCGGACCGACGAACAGCACGTGATCCAGCGCCTCGCCGCGCGTCTTGGCCGATTCGATGAACACCTTGAGGTTCTTGCGCGCCGCTTCCTGTCCGGTGAAATCTGCGAGCACCTGCGGGCGCAGCGCAAGATCGTCTTCGGCGCGTTTTTCTGGCGAGATGAGGCGCGGGGCGTCGGTCATGACGCGAGCCCCTTCACGGCGTCGCGCGTCAAATACGTTCTCCGCGGTCGCAATAGCCATCTCGATCGGTCCCTTCGGCCAAGCCAAGCATTTCGTCGCGGCTCGGCGCGGGCATCACCAAGACGCCCTTGCCCTTGGCAATAAACACGACCTCTCGCCCTGCGCGCCAAGACAATTGCTCGCGTAGCGCATTGGGGATTGAAATCCGGAATTTTTTCGAGAGCTTTGCCGTCATGGACATGGCCATTCGTTTCCCTATCGCTTGCAAGTCTCACTCACTGCGCAAGCTCCTTCAGCCCAATGCGGATCAACGCCGCCGTCTGCGCATCGGGCCCCAGCGTCGCAACACCCTTTGCAACCGCGAGCGACGCCTGCGGTCTGGCATACCCGAGGTTGACCAGCGCCAGCACGGCGTCTTGCGCGGGCTGCGGCAAGCGCGGCGTGGACGCGGCGCTAGCGACCTCGCCGCCGAGATCCGCGACGCCCAGCAGCGGGGCCTTGTCTTTCAGTTCCAGCACCAGCCGCGCCGCCAGCTTCGGGCCGACGCCTGGCGCGCGCGCCACCATCGCCTTGTCCTGCCGCGCGATCGCGCCCGCTAGTTCGGCCGATGAGAGAACGCCGAGAATCGCCAGCGCGACCTTCGCGCCGACGCCCTGAACCGTCTGCAACAGGCGGAACCAATCGCGCTCTTGTGTGGCGAGGAACCCGAAAAGCCGGATCGCGTCCTCGCGCACCTGCGTCTCGATATGCAGCGTCGCCGCCTCGCCAATCTTCGGCAAGTTGCGCAAAGTGCGGGGCGAAGCCGCGACGACATAGCCGACGCCGTTGACGTCGATGACAAGGCCGTCCTCGTCGATGCTGTCGATGAGGCCCTTGAGTTTGCCGATCATGCTGCGCCCCTGGCGCGCGCGGCGCGATGCTGGGCGTGGGTGATCGCCACCGCCAGCGCATCGGCCGCGTCGGGCGAGGAAAGAACGCAGGAAGGCAGCAGCATTTTGACCATCATCGCCACTTGCGGTTTCTCGGCATGGCCGACGCCGACCACCGTCTTCTTGATGAGATTGGCGGAATATTCGGCGACGATGAGACTCAACAGCGCCGGAGCCGCGAGAGCGACGCCGCGCGCTTGCCCGAGTTTCAGCGTCGACTGCGGATCGCGGTTGACGAAGGTTTCCTCGACCGCGGCTTCGTCCGGCCGCTCGGCCTCGATCAGCGCCGTCAGGGAACGGTGGATGTGGGCGAGCCGGATCGCCAACGAAGTCGCGGCATCGGTCTTGATCGAGCCGCAGCCGACATAAGCGAGCCGCGAGCCCTGCACGTCGATCAGGCCCCAGCCGGTATTGTGCAGGCCGGGGTCGATGCCGAGGATGCGAATCACGCGCGTGTTCATGCGTTGTTCTTAACGCAATCCCGCGGCGCGCCGCCAGTGGCGACTTCAGGAAACGCTCACCTTGTGCCCGGCCTCCCAGCCGATGATCGCCTGCTTGCGCGCCAGGCCCCAGTGGTAACCGGTCAGCGCGCCCGCCCGTCCGAGGACTCGATGACAGGGCACGACGAAGGAAATCGGATTGCGCCCGACCGCCGCGCCGACCGCTCGCGCCGCTTTCGGCTTGCCGATGCGGCGGGCGATATCGGAATAGGTGGTGGCGCAGCCTAGCGGCACGCAAAGCAGCGTTTCCCACACCCGGACTTCGAAATCGCTGCCTATCATGACGACGCGCAGCGGGGTTTCCGACCGCCATAAGGCGGGTTCAAATGCGCGCAGCGCGAGTGGCGCGGTCGCCTCTTGATCCTTCACCAATGCCGCGCGCGGCCAACGCCGCTGCATATCCGCCAGCGCGGAAGCGCGATTGCCGTCATCGACAAAGCCGAGGCCCGCGAGCCCTCGGGGCGCCGCGACGACGATCGCTTCGCCGAACGGCGAGGGATGAAAACCATAGGCGAGGCGCAGGCCGTCACGCCGGTAATCGCCGGGCGTCATTGCGTCGTGCGTGACGAAAAGATCGTGCAGACGGCTTGGGCCGGAAAGCCCGACGTCGTAGGCCGCGTCGAGCACGCTGGCCGAATCGCGCAGCAATTCGCGCGCGTGTTCGACCGTGATCGCCTGCAGGAAGGCTTTGGGCGTGAGGCCAGCCCAGCGCTTGAAAACGTGGTGCAGGTGCGAGGTGGAGAGACCGACCTCGCCGGCGATCTCCTCGATTGACGGTTGCTCGCGCCAGCGGGTCGAAATGAATTCGATGGCGCGCTTGATGGCGGAATAATCGCCGATTTCGTTTGTGGGCCTGTCGAGCATGGCTTCGTCGCCTGAGTTGAGCATGGCCGCAGTCTGCCACGTTGCGCGCCGCACAAGCCACCCGAAAACGCTTGTCGCGGACTTTTACGCATTTGAGGGCGCCGAAGAGGCGCTATTTCAGCCGAGAATTGCCGCGTGCGGAAATCCCGGCATGCTGGATACGACCCCGGCCTTATCGACAAACAACGCTTCGGCGCCGAACTTTTGCAATAGCGCTGGAGCCTTCTTGGCGCCGACAAGGAACGCGGCGGTCGACAGCGCGTCCGCGGCGAGACCGCTTTTTGCAAGCACCGAAACGCTGGAGAAATCGCCGGGAGAGGCGCCATGGCGCGGGTCGATGATGTGATTGCGCGCATAGTCGGGCGACCAGAAATATTGATAGTCGCCGGATGTCGCGAGGCAGCCGCGTACATCGACGACGCCAACGCTTTGGTCCGGCTTGCGCGGATGGCGCACGAGTGCGCGCCACATCGCGTCATCTGGACGCCTGCCCCGCGAGCCCAGCACATCGGTGTCGAAGAATGCGTTGGCGACGCCAAGGCGCGTCAAAACGTCGGCGACGCGATCGGCGGCGAGGCCGCGCGCAAGGGAATTGAGCGTGACCGCCATGCCGGGCTTAGTGAATTCGACGCGCTCGTCGCCGAACGCGACGCGCTCCTGATCGACGCGGGTTCGAATATCGGCGATCTCCGCGTCGTTCAGCCAAGAACCTCTTTTCGCCGCCGCGTCAAAGGCGAGCCACAGCGGCTGGATGCTGATGTCGAAGGCGCGATCCGTGGCGGCGTGCATTGCGCGCGCCATCCGCAACATCGCGAGCAGGGCGGGATCAGGCCGATCGAGAAAGCCGTCGCGATTGAGTTGAAAGACCTGGCCTTCGGGATGGGTCAGGCTTGCGAGGCGATCGATATGGCGTATCTCGGCAAAGCCGGCGGCGAAGGCATCCTCGGCTTGCTCCCGGCTGTCGGCTTGCAACGTGATGGAAACTGTCGTGCCGAAAGCCACTCCGACACGGCGATACAGCGGCGCAGCGCGGGTCGCGTTTGTCGGGCCAGAGGCGAGGCCGGCCAAACCGCCCAGCGCGAAACGCAGCGCGCTGCGCCTGTTGATACGAGGTCGCGTCATGCCGCCGGGGCCTTTCTCGGCCGCAACGGGCGCGAATTGCGGTCCTTCAGGATCAGCGGCACGCATTGCTTCCTATCGTTGTGAATGACGACGCAATCCATGCATTGAAAGCACTCATGATAGACGATCGCGCCCGACGGCTTGATCGCGTTGTAACGGCATTTCGATTTGCACAATTGGCAGGGGTCGCCGCATTCGACGCGGCGCGCGATCCAGTCCCATTTTCGCGCCAGGCCCACGAGCGCCAGCGCCGCGCCGAGCGGACACAGGTAGCGGCAGAAGAATTTGTAAAGGAACATGCCGCCGGCGAGGAGACCGGCAGCGTAAAGCACGAATGGCAAGCTGCGCACGAAGACGAGGGTGATCGCCGTCTTGAACGGTTCGATCTCGGCGAAATGTTCGGCCAGCGCCGAGGACGCGAGCGCAGCCCCGAGAATGGCCGCGAGCGCGACGTATTTGAGCAGCCGCAAGCGCTCCTCTAGTGCCGCGCCGATGCGCCATTGCGGAATTTTGAGGTATCGCGCGAAGTCGCCAATAAACTCCTGCAGGGCGCCGAACGGGCAAAGCCAGCCGCAGAATGTGCCGCGACCCCAGATCATCAGACTGCCGAGCGTGAAGAACCACAGCAGCAGGCTTGGCGGATCGTACAGCAGAAAAGCCAATCCGCCTTCGCCCTTGCCCGCGCGCACGAGGCCGATCAGGGTGACGATCGACAATTGCGCCTGCGCGTACCAGCCGATGTAGAACAGCGTGAAGGCGAGGAAGATGCGGCGGAAGATGACGAAGGCGCGCGCTGAACCTGTGACGACTTTCTGCATCGCCAGCGCGATCGACAGCACGACCAGGCTGGCGCTCAGAATCGCGAGATCGACCCACCGCTCCAGCCAGACGCCCTTGAAGCCTTTGGCGCTTTCGGCCGGCGCCAGCGTGAGAAGTTCGGTCGGAACAGAAAACGGAAACGCAAAATCGTGACTGACGCGCTCGGCCAGAATCTGGCCCTTCTCACGCGTCGCGCGCAAGGAGAACTCCGCCAGGCTCGCGGGATCCCACCCTGTCAGCGCCTTGATCGTCAAGACGCTGACGTCGCCCTGCGGCATATCCTTCAGGATAAACGGTTTGCGCCAAGCGAAATCGCGGATCTCCACTGGCGCATCCGCCTGTCGAAGCGCCAGGCGCGTCGGCACCGCGCCAGCGACAAAATCGTCGTCGAGAAAACTCAAGCGCCCGGTTGAAAGGACGACCAGAGCATGGCGGCCGTCGAGGTCCGAGACCAACCGCGTATAGGTCGCGTCGTCGAGCAGGTTGCGGCCGACGTTCGGCGCATCGAGGTCGCCGACCCAAAGGTCGATGAAGGCGCCCACGGGATTCGAGCGCACTTCACGGTCGAGCCCGGCAACGTCGGTGTTGGCGAACGGGATTTCGGATTGGGCGTTGCTGACAGTGTAATGCTTGATGTAGCCGCGCGCGACGAGGCCCGCCCAATCGAGGCGCTCGAAGACATCGGTCCGAATTTTGGCGGCGCGGCTTGGATCGCGGCCCATGGCGAAGCCTAGTTTGGCGCGGGCGACCGCAAGCCCAGACGTGAGCAGCGACTCATTGACGATGCGCACCGAGGCCGTTGCCTTGGCGACGCCGTTGATGACGGCGACCGCTTCGTCGCCGCTGCCGCCACCCGCCGGTGGGCCGACCTTGACCGATTGCTTGAGCGATTTGCCGGCATATTGCTTGACGAAATCGAACAGCGGTTCGGGGCCGAGGCCATCGACGAACACCGGCTCGTGGTGGGAGAGAACCTTCACGTCGAGGAAATTTCCCTCGGGCGTCAGCGCGACGAGCAGATTGATCGGCGTGCCTGAAAAGCCCGGAATCGGCGCGAGGTCGATGGACTCGAAAACATAGGCGATGAGTTCGTCGCTCGTGGCGTTCTGCTTGAAGATCGGCCAGATCGGCAGCGTGTCGTCTTTTTCTCCCAGGATGTACGGCGGCGGGAAAAATCGTTCGAGATCGGCGCGTTGTAGCGTACCCGCCACTGCGGCGAAACTCGACAGCCAAGCCAGCGCCATCGCGCAGACAAAAGCAATGGCTGAGCCGACGCGCGCCATCAAATCCTCCCGGCGCGAGGTTAACATCCGTCAAAGGCTTCGCTATAGTATACCCTGACTCATTGAGAGGCCGAGATTTTTCTTGCCACGGATTGATTTCTGGATTCGTTTTGGGGGATGATTCGCGGCGGCTTTCTTTCACGT
>JAYUFK010000247.1:0-4310 GCA_043739325.1 Methylocapsa sp.
CCAATATCACGCTGGCGCTGGCGCGCGACCCTGTGATCGCCGGCAAGGTCGGCCGCTGTGTCGTCATGGGCGGCGCGCCGTGCTGCGAGGGCAATGTGACGCCGGCCGCCGAATACAATATCTGGGTCGATCCCGAAGCGGCGCGCGCGGTGTTCCGCTCCGCCCTGCCGATCGAGATGGTCGGCTGGCACGTGTCGCGCGGGCCGTCGGTGCTGAACGAGGCGGAGATCGCCGACATCCTCGCGCTCGGCACGGCGAAGGCGCGCTTCGCCATTGAGTGCAACAGCCGCGCCAGGCAAGCCTATTTCACCCAGACCGCCGAACAGGGCCTCTCGCTCGCCGACCCCACCGCGATGGCGGTGGCGCTCGACCGCGCCATCGGCACAAGCTGGAGCAAGCATTTCGTCGAGATCGAAACGCGGAGCGAACTGACGCGCGGCATGACATTGGTTGACCGGCTCAACGTGACGCATGACGCGAGCAATCGGGGGGCGTGGCGCGAGGCGTTGGAGTCGGGGGTCAAGGCCGATGTGTGCTGGGAGTTTGACGCGAGCGGGTTCAAGGCGATGCTGCGGCGGGCGCTGGGGTGAGCGTCATGCAGCACGCGGTCCGACGTTGAGCCATCCGCATCGATGTGCTATCATAATAGATCAAACGATATCATCTGTGCTGGAATCGCCAATGCCCGCCGTCACGGTCCGCAATATCTCCCCGGAGACTCACCGCGCCCTCAAGCGGCGAGCCGCAGCGCACGGCCGCAGCGCCGAAGCGGAAATCCGAGAGATTCTCGACGCCGCGGTCCGCCCCCCCGAGAGGCTCAAGATTGGCAGCGTGTTGAAAGCTTTCGGCGAGCGCTTTGGTGGCCTCGATCTTGACGTAGAGAGGGACAAGCAGCCGATCGATGCTGCGGACTTGTCGTGATCGTGCTTGACACGAATGTCGTCTCCGAACCTCTGCGCTCGCGCCCCGAACCGAGAGTCTTGGCCTGGCTCGACAAACAGGCGGCCGAGACTCTTTTCCTGACATCGGTGAGTTTGGCGGAATTGCTGGCTGGCGTCGAAAAGCTTCTCGCTGGTCGTCGCCGGAAGGGTCTGGAACTGGCAATGGCCGATCTCGTCGGAGCGTTGTTCGGCTCGCGTATATTGGCGTTCGACGAAAGGGCGGCGCGTGGCTTCGCCCGCATCGCGGCTCGAGCTTCCTCGCGCGGGCAATCAATCTCCTTCTCCGACGGCCAGATTGCGGCGATAACCTCCGCTCACGGATTTTCGATCGCGACCCGCGACGGGGCGCCCTTCGCGGCTGTGGAGCTTGCTGTGATTGATCCCTGGAGCGAATAACCCTCCTGTTCGCCTCGAAGCAGCCTCGCAACGACCCTTGCCGAGAGGTCTTTGCGCGCAAAGGACCCCGTCGTGAACCTACTCGCCCATGAATCCTCCCCCTACCTCCTGCAACACGCGCACAATCCCGTGCATTGGCGCCCCTGGGGCGCGGCGGCGCTCGACGAGGCCAAGGCCCGCGATTGTCCGATCCTCATCTCGATCGGCTATGCCGCGTGCCACTGGTGCCATATGATGGCGCATGAATCGTTCGAGAACGAGGAGATCGCCGCGCTGATGAACAAGCTGTTCGTCAACGTGAAGGTCGATCGCGAGGAGCGACCCGACATCGACCACATCTATATGTCCGCCCTCAACGCGATGGGCGAGCAAGGCGGCTGGCCGCTGACGATGTTCCTGTCGCCCGAGGGCGCGCCGATGTATGGCGGCACTTATTGGCCGCCGGCGCCGCGCTGGGGCCGCCCGTCCTTCCCGCAAATCCTGCTCGCCGTCGACAAGGCTTGGCGCGAAAAGCGCGAGGCGTTGCTACAACAAGGCGCGGATTTGCAGGCGAATCTGGCGCAGCTCGCGCAATCGAACCCGGGCGCTGATCTGGCGCCGGCAAATCTTGCCAACGTTGCGACGCTGCTGCTGCGCCAGATCGACCCGATCCATGGCGGCATCGGCGGCGCGCCGAAATTTCCCAACGCGCCGATCTTCCGCTTCTTCTGGAACGAGCATTTTCGCACCGGCGATCCCGCGCCGCGCGATGCGGTGCGCAACCTGCTCGACGCGCTCTGCCAGGGCGGCATTTACGATCATCTGGGCGGCGGCTTCGCGCGCTACTCGACGGACGCCGAATGGCATGTTCCGCACTTCGAGAAGATGCTTTACGATAACGCGCAAATCATTGAATTGCTGAGCCTCGCTCCGGCCGAAACGCCGACGCCGCTGTACGCCATCCGCGCGCGCGAAAGCTTCGATTGGCTGATGCGCGAAATGCGCGTCGATGGCGCCTTCGCCGCCGCGCAAGACGCCGATCAGGACGGCGAGGAAGGGCTGTTTTTCGTCTGGACCGCGCCGGAAATCGACGCGGCGCTTGGCGCCGATAGCGCGGCGTTCAAGCGAACCTACGATGTTCGCGACGGCGGCAATTGGGAAGGGCGCAATGTGCTGCGCCGCCTGACGCCGCTTGGCGTCGAGGCCGAGGAAGCAAAGCTCAAGGCGGCGCGGGAACGGCTGTTTGCGCTGCGCGAACACAGGCCCAAACCCGCCCGCGACGACAAGATCCTCGCCGACTGGAACGGCCTGATGATCGCCGCGCTGGCGCGCGCGTCTGCGGTGTTCAACGCGCCAGAATATCTCGCCGCCGCCCGCGGCGCCTATGCCGCGGTCAACACGAAATTGCGCGACCCAGCAGGCCGTCTTGTCCACGCCTGGCGCGCTGGCCGCATCGGCGCTTCAGGTCTGCTCGACGACTACGCTTCCATGGCTCGCGCGGCGCTCGCCTTGTTCGAGACGACGGGCGAGTGTTCTTACCTCGACGATGCGGTCAAGCTGATGCGCGAGGCGCGCGATCTGTTTGGCGGCGACGACGGCAGCTTCTTCATCACCGCGCGCGACGCCGCGGATGTGCCCGGCGCCCGCCCTCGCCACGCGCACGACGGCGCGACGCCCTCGGGCATAGGCCTGATGGCGGAAGTGCTGGCGCGTCTGTGGCATCTGACGGGCGATGCGGTCTGGCGCGAAGCCGCGCATCGACTCATTCGCGCCTTTACCGGCGCCGCCAATCTCCTGCCGCAGAGCCCGCTGCTGCTCGCGGCGGCGGATTTCCTTGAGCGCGGCCGATTGATCGTCGTCGTCGGTCCGTTGGATGATCCCGCCGCGCGCACGCTCGCCAACGCGGCGCTGGCGGCGCCCGACCCGTCGACATGCGTTCTGCGAACACCGGCGGACGCGGGCTGGCCCGAGGGCTCGCCGGCGCAGGGCAAGCCATTGGTCGACAGTTCGCCCGCGGCCTATGTCTGCACGCGATCGACCTGCAGCGCGCCGTGCACGACGCCAGATGAGCTGCGATCGCTGATGAAGCTCCGCTCGATTTAGTTGGCGACGCTGAGCGTCTCGACCTCGGCTACTTTCATGCTCGCCTTGTCACTGGCGTCGCCTTGCCTATTCGTTGCAAAGCTCAGTCGTACTCAGGAAGCGCGGCATGGGGCTCGGCAATGGACGCCAGGAAAAACGAGCGGCTTATGGGCGAACGCGGAGTCGCAGCTTCGGCCAGCAACCAGCGCAAATCCTCCCCATCGGATTATTGCCCAACGCGCATGCCTTGATGAGCCTAGCAACAATACGGGCGATTTATATGTCAGCTTGCACTGATCGGGCTTACCAGTCATCAACGCGCTTCCCGGAGGGCC
Organism: Methylocapsa sp.; assembly: GCA_043739325.1. Taxonomy (GTDB): domain Bacteria; phylum Pseudomonadota; class Alphaproteobacteria; order Rhizobiales; family Beijerinckiaceae; genus Roseiarcus. The sequence continues at coordinate 3,734 of JAYUFK010000247.1, forward strand.
CGATGAACTCAGATGCTTACTATAGAGCACTTATGGCACAAGCGAGTGCATCGCTAGATAGGTTGGCAGAAGATGGACAACGATTTTCCGACTTCACAGCAGTGCATAATTACGGGGCCGATTTCGAGGCGCTGATATCCGCTGTACAAGATAGGCCCGAAGCCATCATCTATAGGCTGGCGCTTAAAGAGTTTCACTTGTCGATATACGCTTCTGCAAGCGGCAGTTACAGGCATGCTCATATCGGGCTTCGTCTGTTCCTTGAACTTTTTTGCGCGGGGGTGTTTTTTTCTGCATACGAGATAAAACTTAGATTGTGGCTTGCTGGTTCGGAAGGAAGCGACATTAACTGGTCCGCAATTAGTAACGTCGAGACCGGCATTTTCTCGGTGAACTTCTTGCGCGCTTTCAATCCCGACATTTCTGGGTCAGGCAAACAGTACATGACCCTAGCGACAAGGGTATACAGAGAATGCTCAGGTAACTACCCACCCCCTTGCCACGCGGGTCAATCTCTGAATCCATGGTGGCATGAATCGCACTGATTTGCAGGAGCTCAGCAAGGAGCAGTTGATTG
>JAYUFK010000248.1:0-4307 GCA_043739325.1 Methylocapsa sp.
CGCGTGGGATGAAATTGCAGTCGCAAAGGTTGGTCAATAAGCGGAGTTCCCAATCTCGGCATTACCGCGACTTTCGTCTGTCAACGTGACAGTGCCGCGCTGAAACACGAAATTGAACTAATGTACTATGTTATTGATATTCTTTGTCGATGTACGCAAGGATCTGCCTTCACCGAACGGGCGTCTGTCGCGAGGAAAAAGTGCGCCGTTTGGCGCCGAACCTGTTGAACATACAGCAACCCCGACCGAAGTGCGGTTTTGCGCGAACGCGCCAAAGCGTCAATTGCCCGGCGCCTTCAGGCAGACCTGCTCCAGCTTCTGAAACGCCCGCGCGCGGTGCGATAGCGCCAGCGAGCCGTCGCTCGGAAATCCATGCTTTTCCTGCGAGCTCATCTGCCCGAACCCGCGGCTGCGCCCATCTGGCCAAAAGATCGGGTCGTAGCCAAAACCCTGATCGCCGGTCGGGGGAAACTTCAACGCGCCGTCGATGCGGCCCTCGAAGACTTCGAGATGGTCGTCGGGCCACGCGAGCGCGAGGACGCTGACGAAATGCGCGCGCCACGGCTGCTGCGCGCCGCTGGCCACAAGTTCGCGCTGCACCCGCGCCATCGCGCCGGCGAAATCCTTCGAGCCGCCAGCCCAACGCGCCGAATAGATACCCGGCGCGTCGCCCAGCGCCGCAACGCAAAGCCCCGAATCGTCGGCCAGCGCGGGCAGCCCGGACGCGCGCGCCGCAGCCTGCGCCTTCAATATCGCGTTGGCGGCAAAGCTGTCGCCAGTCTCGTCCGGCTCGGGCAAGTTGATATCGCCGGCGCTGACGACATCGAGTTCGTAGGGCGCCAGCAGCTCGCGGATCTCGCGCAGCTTGCCGGAATTGTGGGTCGCCGCGACGAGCCGGCCGGTCAATTGCCGATGCGCTGGCCCCGCGGTGCCGCTCATTCCACGATCACCTTGTAGCGCAGGTTCGGATTGAGCCTTGCGCCCTTCTCCAGGCCGTTAAGCAGCATGAAATGGTCAAGCGGACGGTCGGCGATCGCCATGCGCTGCGCCAGCGTTTCAAGCGTATCGCTCGCGGTCGGCGCGACAACTGAAACCCTGAGCGGGCGCGCGCCGGCGATCTCGTCGGGGCTCAGCCGATGAAACGATTTGATCGAGACGATAAACCGCGCGTCGACCGCCGGAGTGAGACCGCGCGCGGCGAAGATCAGCCGGTACACTTTCGCGCCAAGCCGGATCGCGCCAAGCCGGAAGCTCCATTGCTCGCCCTGCGCCATCGCCGTCGCCGCCGGCAGATCATTGATGGTCAGCTTCTCGACCGAGCCGGTCTTCAGCCCATCAATCCAGCCCGAAGCGATCATTCCTTCGGGCCCGGCCGCATCGTCCGCCGCCACGCTGTCGAGCCGTAGCGCCACGGCGCCGCCCTCCCCTACGCCAATCAGCGCCGCGGACTGGTTCTCAAGCACGAAACCCTCTGGCGCGGCGAACGCAAATCCGAGCTTGGGATGAACGAAGCGCACACCGCGAACCAGCCCCTCCGACGGATCGTCGCCGAACGCGATGCCGTCGATGGCGCTGAGATAGGCTTCGCGGCCATCATCGCCGATGCCAGGCGCGCCGATCTGGCGCGCTTCGCTGATCGCCTTGGCGACGCGCTCGGGGGTCGAGGGATGCGTCGACATCATGTCGGGCCGCTCGCTGCTGGCGTTCTGGCCGAGCAGCGACGCGCGCAGCGCAGTCGAACGCCCCAGGAGTTCCAGGAATCGCGCCGCGGCATAGGGGTCGTAACCGGCCTTGGCGATGACCTTGATGCCGATCTTGTCGGCCTCGAACTCCTGCTCGCGCGAGAAATGCGCGATCGTCAGGCGCATCTTGGCATCGACCTGCTGGCTCTCGTCGGGACGCGCGAGGACATCGGTGGAGACCTTTGAGAACAAAGCGGCGGTCTTTTCCAGCTCGGCGCGCTGCGCCGCGTGGCGAGCGGTCACGTGGGCGATCTCATGCGCCATGACCGCCGCGACTTCCGAGGCGTCGTTGGCCAGCGCCAACAGGCCGCGCGTGACGAAAATATCGCCCGACGGCAGGGCAAACGCGTTGACGATCGGCGAATTGAGGATCGTGACGCGATAAGGCTCTGTTGGCGTCTCGCTTGCCGGCGCGAGGCGTGTCAGGATGCCATTGAGGAAGCGTTCGGACGCCGGGGCGCTGTATTCGCCGCCGAACAGCTCGATGAGGCGCTTGCGTTCGCTGTTGACAGCCGGTCCGCCCGTCGTGCGCGGCGACGCTACTGACGCGCTGGCTTTTGCCTTGACCGGCGGCGCTTCGACGCTCGCGCAAGAAGCCGCCAGCCCCGCGGCAGACAAGACAAACACAAGCCGCACCCTGGCCAAAAAGCCGGATGGCGTGCGGCGGCGCAACTCGTCGCAGTCGATCCTCATCTTTGCGGCACGGCCTCTTTGTTTCCCTCACTCGCATCAATCCGCTCGATCTGTTGCGGATCGACAATTTCCATTCTCAGCCCAAAACGATTGTCGAGCGCGCCCCGCATCCTCAAACTGGCGCCGGCCAGGGCAGTCAGGTTGAACCCCGCTCGCCCGAACAGTTTTTCCTGGCGCTTCGGGATTGTCGCGGTAAACGCCCCACGGCGGCCGAAATCCATGTAGTAGCGGCTGCGCCCCACGCCGACCCTTAACACTTTTCCCTCAACGATGGCGAACAGCCCATCGCGCGCCCGCAGGTCGGCGCTATCGCTCGCCCGGGCGACGGAATAATACGGATCGGTCCACAGGCCAAGACCCTGCGCCCGCGCTGAATTCTCCGCCGCGAGCCTCGCGCCGCGACAATCGCGGGTTTCGACTTCCGGCCGAACCCGCGCGAAACCGGCGGTCAACAGCGCTAGAGCTGAGGATTTCTGGTCAGATGCGGGGCCGACGACAAATAAGTCGCCCAGGATGCGATTCCATCGGTCCGGCCGTGGGGCAAGCACCGCAACGCTGGCGTCCCGCCCGACCAGCAACTGCGTCAGGAAGGCGCGCGCTCTCGATGCGGTCTCCGGGTCGCCACGACCAGGGTCCGGCGCGTCAAGGCCTGCCAGCCGGACGACGCGCCCATCATCGAGGCGCACTTCCAGGCGCTCACTAACGCTGGCGACACGAGACGTCGCGCTCCCGCTATTTGGGCAGCTGGGCCAAGCCGAGGAAATTCCCGCGAGCACCAGAATAGTTCCGCCGGCGAGCGCGCGGCCGCAATGTCGGCCCAATGATACGGCGCTCACGGGATTGTTCCCGGCTTGCACAGGTGCGAAAGGTTCAAAATCGTGCTAGAGGCGCGCTCGTCACCTATTGGACCGCGCGTGTCGATGATACAAAACCGCATGGCGCAGTTTGCCGATGGCGGCGCTGAACGCTAAATGAACCGATCGCCGCCAAGCGGCGCTTATGTCTGGAAAAGGGTCTCCGTAGCTCAACAGGATAGAGCGCAGGTTTCCTAAACCTGAGGTTGCGTGTTCGATTCACGCCGGGGACGCCAGCCGCTCGCGCGGCGATCACGGTATTCACCCAAGGCTTTGCCTGACGACTTTGGCCAAGACGGCGCCCAGAATTGCATGCTGGTCGGCCTCATAGTGGATGCCATCGAGCGGCGAGCAACGGATGTGCTGCCCCGCATCGACAAAGTCGACACCGTGCAGGGCCGCAATGGCGCGATAATGCTCGCCAATCAATCGGGACTTCTCCAACCCGCCATCAAACATGTCGGCGAAATCAGTCAGTTTCACCAAAGGCGGCGGCGCGATCAGAACCACCTTCGGCGCTTTGTCGCCTGGCCCCGAACTGGACGATTTGGCCGTCATCACGAGACGCTCGGCGCCCTTGGCGATGTCGCCGGGCGATAATCCAAACCGATGTTTGAGGTCGTTGCAACCCAGTGAAATGGCAATGAGATCGAGCGGCGCATGGCTCAACAGGCAAGGGTCCAGATAGGTCAGCCCATTGCGGTGTGGCTCGAACGGGTCATCATGCACCGTTGTCCGTCCGTTCAATCCTTCCTCGATGACTTTGAATGTTGCGCCGAGTTCGCGCGCCATCACGCCGGTCCAGCGAACATCAGCCGCGAATCGTTGGCCTTCCGCAGGGTCGTATCCCCAGGTATTTGAATCGCCGAAGGCGACGACGACCGGCATGCTGCGCTCCACGGCCAAGCTGAGGGTTCGCGACCCTAGTGTTCCGTCTCTTAATTAACGACTATGATCTTTGTCACAACTGATTTGCGACGAGGATCACAGAGATGGCGCGACCGATCAAGCGATTGTT
>JAYUFK010000249.1:0-30308 GCA_043739325.1 Methylocapsa sp.
TGGCGCTCCGGCGACCACGTTTTGGCACTTGATGCCGTTTGGGTGGGGCCGTCCACACCATCATTGCGAGCGATAGCGAAGCAATCCATCGCGGTGAGATGGATTGCTTCGTCGCCGCGCTCCTCGCGATGACAGCCTCGATGAATCACGTCGGCGCGCATCCCTATCCGCCAATGCGCGAATTTATAACCTCGCCGCCGCGCGCGATGGAAAGATCCCAATAGCTCACGCGCGCGCCGCTGGCCTTTTCGAGATCGCGCGTGGTGGCGATCTTCGCGCCATTGACCGCGAGCACGATGTCGCCTTTCTGCACGCCAAGTTCCGCGGCCATCGAGCCCTGCGCGACGTCCGAGACGATCACGCCCTCATGCGCGTTCTCGATCGACAGTTCCTCGATGATGGCGGGCGAAATGTTCAACACCGTCGCGCCCTGAAAAGGCGAGCGCGATTTGATGACGATGGCGTCGCGCGCAGGAATCTCAGGCGCGGCTGCCAGGCGCATCGAAAGCTCGGATGTCTTGCCGCCTCTCAACACGCTGAGCGCGGCGGAGCCGCCCAGCGGCTTGACGCCGAGGCGGAAGCCGACCGCCTGCCCGTCTTCGACCGGCTGGCCGTCGATCGCGGTGATGACGTCGCCGCGCTTCAGACCAGCCTGAGCGGCGGGGCCGCCCTCGACGACTTCGGCGACGAGCGCGCCGACAGGACGATCGAGGCCGAGCGAATCCGCAATGTCCTTGGTGACGCTCTGCAAGCTGGCGCCGAGCCACGGCCGCTTGACCGCCGTGCCGCCGCCTTTCGCCGCCGCGATGACGCTCTTGACCATGTTGACGGGGATGGCGAAGCCGATGCCCATGCTGCCGCCCGAGCGCGAGTAGATCGCCGAGTTGATGCCCACCAGCCGCGCGTTGAGATCGACCAGCGCGCCGCCCGAATTGCCCGGATTGATCGCCGCGTCGGTCTGGATGAAAAAGCCGTAGTCGTTGATGCCGATCTGCGTGCGCGCCAACGCCGAGACGATGCCCTGCGTCACCGTCTGCCCGACGCCAAATGGATTGCCGATGGCGATGACGAAATCGCCGACTTCGATCGCGTCGGAATCGCCGAGCTCCAGCACCGGGAACTTCTCCGCATCCTTGATCTTGAGCACCGCCAGATCGGTGCGCGGATCGCGCAGCACGATGCTCGCTTCGAACTCGCGATGATCGGACAGCGCGATCTTCACCGCCGTCATACCCTCGATGACATGGTTGTTGGTGACGACCAGACCCGAGGGATCGACGATGACGCCGGAGCCGAGCGATTGCGCGACGCGCTGATCTTGCCCCTGCCCTTGCTGGCCGAAGAACTGCTGGAAGACCGGATCGTCAAACAGCGGATTGCGCGGCCGCGTTTCGACGCGCGAGGCATAGACATTGACCACCGCCGGCTGCGCTTTCTTGACCACCGGGGCGAACGACAGATGCACTTCGGCGGGCGATTGCGGAACAGTCTTCAGCGCCGTTTGCGCCGCTGCGGCGCTCAGCGTCAGCACGGCAAGCACAGCGATCAGGGAGCGAATCAAGCGGGGCCTCCGATGAGAATTGGCGGCGATGATATAAGCCGCGGACGGCGTGGCGCAACCGCCAAGGCGTCACTTCCCGGCGCTCTGAGCTGGCCCGATGGCCGGCGCCCAATGCGCACTTGCAGCGGCTCGCACTTTGGTCGTCGATTGATGGATATCAGAGGCTTGGGCGCCAAACGACGCACGATTGAAAACGATCATTTGGAAGGTCTGCCGAAACGACTTGCCAAAACCGGGGATCGCCAACTCCTGGCGGCTCGGCGTCAATCGCGGAAATTCGGCAACATCCCGCGATAAACAGCGTACTCAAACGATACCACGCGGTTTGCCATTAGGGAACAAATTGCTGGAGAATTTTTTCCCGCTTTCCAAGACATGACGCGCATGAGCAGAGAAGTCGGAGCGGCCGCACTCAGCGCAATACACGCGCACGCCGCGGCGCGCGTTGAGATGAAAGCGAGCGCCCCATCGACGCACGCAAAAGATCGTCTTGCCCGAGCGGGTCCGGGCATCCACGTGAGCTTGCGCGCAACATCGATAGTTGTGCGTGCGGCGTGAATGGCCGGCGCGTGGCTGGCCAAGACGATGAGTTCATTCACGAGTGGAGTTGATTAGTTGGTGAACATGTTCGTCAGGTTGCCCATGTGATTGGCGCAGCCCACCATGTTCTTGCTGACCATATCGTCGTGCGCCATTTTCATTTCCTTCATGAACTCAGCCTTTTTGCCGGCATCGGCAATCTTCTCGCCTCTCGCCTGAAGCTCCGACATGTCAGTGTCGACGCACTGATAATTGCGAGCGGCAGCCGCGGCACCGGAAGACTGAGCCTGCGCCGGAAGCGAGGCGAACGCCACGCTTGCGAGGCCAAGAGCCAGTACGATTCTCAACATTTCACTCTCCATCCTTAGTGTTGCGGACACATCGTGCCCGTATGCTCTACGCGATCGAAACGATAATTGTTACACGCTGAACAATTCCGCGAATATCGATCAAACAAGCATCCGCGCAATGGCGCGCGAAGCACGAAAAGCCGTTTTGTAATCGGCCTTCAGGCGTTTGGCAGTAAAGATATGTCTGGATGCCGACTAAGCAGCCTGTCGCGCAAGGTTCGCAGTTCGATTCGGCGACCCGCGCTAACATGGTCGTAAACAAGCTCGGCGCGAAGGATTGCATTTTCGCTGCGCCGCGTCGTTTTGAAACGCTGTCCTCGCATAAGGCGCCCCTTCGCGCTCCTGCAATTGCGGCCATCTCCAAGTCGTCGCACCAATATTTTGGAGCGACGAAGCGCCTGAAATTAGTGGCGAAGTGGTCCTCGTCAATTGCGAATCTTAATTCACGCGGGTCGGTACGATTGATTCAACCGCTGGACTGACTGCAACAGACGCGTTGAAATTTGCGACGGACGCAAAGCGAAGCGCGACGCCCTGCACGAGCGCCGCTCTTCAGTTTTCACACCTGCAATCGCTGCGTCGGAGAGACGCGCGCGAAACGCTTAGTTAGCGAACATATTTGTCAGGTTCTTCATGTGATCGGCGCAACCTTGCTGGTCTTTTTTGCCCATGCTGTCCTTCGCCATCTGCATTTCCTTCATGAACATCCCCTTCTTGGTCGCGTCGGTCATCTTTTCCCCGCTCGCCTGAATTTCAGCCATGTCCGAGTCGGTGCATTGATAGTTGCGAGCGGCCGCCGCGGCGCCAGAACTCGGCGCCGAATTGCCGGTGGCTGCTTGCGCTACGGTATCCGCCGCTTGTGCGGGAATCCAGGAGAGCGCGGCGGCGGTGAGACTGATAGCGAGTACGGTTTTCAACATTGTCTGCTCCATCGTTGGATTAATCGGACCCACGCAGTCCGGAATCAAAAGCGGGAACTCTGCTGACGATTCCATGACGATAAATTCGTGGCTGGCGACCCGATTTTCGTTTCGCCCAACTAACGCTTTAAGGACAAGCGCTCGGCGGTGGAAGGATCGGAATCTACTCAGACGGTCTGAACGAATCTGTGGGATCTCGTGTGAGCGATCTCTTGCGATGGTTCAACCGCGCGGCCGACCGCGACCGGCGCATTGAAATTGGCAGCGGTCTGAAAACGGAAAAGCGAAGCCCGAGGGGGACGCCGCCTTTCAAATACACGAAAAATGCGAGCGGCGTGCGACGCGATCGCTCTTAGCGATTACGCCGCTTCTTCGCCTGTATGTTCGATGACCGGGCCGGACTCCTTGCCCTGGGCCCCGCCCAAGAGTTGATGATGTGCGTGTCACAATACGAAGCGCCACTCGCGGCGCCGTGCTCTCGTGCCAATTCCTTGACAAGCTTCATCCGCAGGAACATCCTGCCATTGTGAGCCACGAGCGTACCCGCGCTCGCCGGGCGAGAATGGAATATTGCGCCAGTAGCTCCGTATAGCTTGAACGCTTTCCGCCCACGCAAAACAAAACAGGGAGGAATCGCATGGCCAGGAAACCCCGCTTCGCCGCAACTGCTGTCGGCGACGCCGCCGCCGTCGATGACAAGACGATCTACCGGGTTCGCGTTGAAATGAGCCCCCACGAAACGGTGGGCAATCTGGGCGCCTTCCGTCTCGACTATTGCTGCATGCCGCAGGAGCGCGACGATCGCGGCGGCCAGACACGACTGCACGCCTATGCGCGCGGCTCGGTGGTGACCGCGTTGCGCAAGGCCGGTCGCAAGGTCGAGGTCCTCGCCGATGCGCACGCCGAAGGCCGGCGCATGCAAAAGCTGATTTCCAAGACCGATCGCTTCGACGGCGGCAAAAAGGGGCCCGATAGTATCGGCACGCTGATCTAGAATACGAGGCTTGCACGAGCAGAGGAGCGACGCATGGGCGCGATCATGTCGACGGCCGAAGTTGAATCCGCCCTGGTGTTTTTCGAGACCACCTACCCAACGCTTTGCCACCGCGTCGAGCTGCCCAACAAGACGATTGAGAACCGCACCTGTCACGCCCTGCACATGGGGCTGCCCAACGCGCCTGGACACCCCTCAGGATTGATTATCGGCGGCGTCCACGCGCGCGAATGGGCCGGGCCGGACATCGTCGTGAGTTTCGCTGGCGACATTCTCAAGGCCTACTCGAGCGGCAAAGGTCTGCAATACGGCGGCAAGTCGTTTTCCGCGACGGACATCAAGCAAATATTCGAGCAGACGACGATCGTCGCCTTTCCCTGCGTCAACCCCGACGGCGTTGAGTTCAGCCACAACAGCGTCGCGCTGTGGCGCAAGAACCGCAATCCCGCGTCATCGGGCAAAGATCCGGACAAGGTCGGCGTCGACATCAATCGCAACTACGATTTCCTATGGGATTTCAAGAAATTTTTCGATCCCGCGGCCTGGAAGGACAGCCTCGCGTCGGATGATCCGTCAACCGAGACTTTCCACGGCCCGGCGCCGTTCTCCGAACCTGAGACGCGCAACGTCAACTGGCTGATGGACACATACGCCAACCTCACCCTGTTCCTCGATTTGCACTCCTACACCGGCGACGTGCTCTACAACTGGGGCGACGACGACAACCAGAACATCGACCCGACGATGAACTTCGCCAATCCCGCCTTCGACGGGAAACGCGGCATACTCGGTTCGGGCTACGGCGAATATTTGAGCCATTCCGACGAGCTGGCGGCCGACACGATCGCCGTGAAAATCCGCGATGCGATGAACGCGGTGCGCGGGCGAACCTATCTGGCAAAGCAGGCGGTCGGTCTTTATCCCACGGCCGGCGCAAGCGACGACTATGCGTTCGCGCGCCATATCGTCCAGCCGGGCATGAGCAAGGTGTTTGGCTATACCGTCGAGTTCAATTTTTCGACCGACGGAAACTTGGCCAACCCGCCGACCGACCCGTTCCTCGCCACCGCCGATCCGGCGATCTACGATCTGACGCTGCGCGACGTCATTCCCGGGCTGATCGCGTTTTGCCTGCAGGTCAACCGCATCGAAATTCCCGGCATCCTGGTGCGGCCCCAGGCGCGCGACATTGTCTATCTCAATCCGGCGACCGGCGAGATCTGGTGGATCGGAAGCGACGGCAAGATTCACAAAACGCCGCCGGTCCCAGACCCCTATCGATCGACGATCGCCAATGAAATCTGGCGCCTCGTCAGCGCCTACGAAGCGGTTGGCGCGGTCGCAGGCCATGCCGGACAGATCGCCCGCCAGGGATTGTTGAAGGGCATTCAGGAAGTCGCGCGGATAGGGGCGGAGAAGGCATGAAGGTCGTTCCCTTCGCCATTGCGGGGAAGGGGTTCGCGCCCTTTACGCCGCCTCTTCGCCCGAATGCTCGATCACAGGGCCGGACTCCTTGCCCTTGGCGTCGACATCGCGGTCGACGAATTCGATCACCGCCATCGGGGCGTTGTCGCCGGGGCGGAAGCCCGCCTTCATCACGCGCAGGTAGCCGCCGTTGCGGGTCTTGTAGCGCGGGCCGAGGACGTCGATCAGCTTCTTGACCAAATCAGCGTCGCGCAAGCGCGAGATGGCGATGCGGCGCGCATGCAGATCGCCGCGCTTGCCCAGCGTCACCAGCTTTTCGACGACCGGGCGGAGGTCCTTGGCCTTCGGCAGCGTCGTCATGATCTGTTCGTGCTTGATAAGAGCCTGCGCCATATTGGCGAACATGGCCTTGCGGTGTTCGGCGGTACGGCTGAAGCGCCGCTTCTTGTGTCCATGGTACATGTTGGCTCTCCTAGTTGTTGCGGCCGCCGCGCCACGGTACGGTCGCTGTTTAATTGCCCCCTCTCCCGCAAGCGGGAGAGGGTTGGGGTGAGGGTCTTGACTACAAAACCCTCATCCTGCGCTTCGCGCCACCTTCTCCCGCGAGCGGGAGAAGGGATTATCAGTAATGCTCCTCGAAACGCTTGGCCAAATCCTCGATGTTTTCGGGCGGCCAGCCGGTGACTTCCATGCCGAGGTGCAGGCCCATCTGCGCCAGCACTTCCTTGATCTCGTTGAGCGACTTGCGGCCAAAATTCGGGGTGCGCAGCATTTCGCCTTCCGACTTCTGGATGAGATCGCCGATGTAGGTGATGTTGTCGTTCTTCAGGCAGTTGGCGGAGCGCACCGAAAGCTCGAGCTCGTCGACCTTCTTGAGCAGCGCCGGGTTGAACGCCAGCTCGGGGATCGACTGCTGCGCCTCCTCGCGGCGCGGCTCCTCGAAATTGACGAACACGCTGAGTTGGTCCTGCAAGATCCTCGCCGCATAAGCGAGCGCGTCCTCGGGCGACATTGCGCCGTTGGTCTCGATCGTCATCGTCAGCTTGTCCTTGTCGAGGTCCTGGCCCTCGCGGGTGTTCTCGACGCGGTAGGAAACCTTCTTGACCGGCGAGAAAAGACTGTCGATCGGCATAAGGCCAATCGGCGAATCCTCGGCGCGATTCTTGTCGGCCGGGACATAGCCCTTGCCCGTGGTCACCGTGAATTCGAAGCGGATGTCCGCGCCGTCGTCCAGCGTGCAGATGACCAGGCTCGGGTTGAGGATCTGGATGTCGCCGGTGGTCTGGATATCGCCGGCGGTGACGGCGCCGGGACCCTTGCGCTTCAGCACAAGGCGCTTGGGCCCATCGCCCTGCATCTTGACGGCAATGTCCTTGACGTTGAGCACGATGTCGACAACGTCCTCGCGCACGCCGGGGATCGACGAGAATTCGTGCAACACGCCATCGATATGGATCGAGGTGATTGCGGCGCCCTGCAAGGAAGAAAGCAAAATGCGGCGCAGCGAGTTGCCGAGCGTCTGGCCAAAACCGCGCTCCAGCGGTTCGGCGACGACGGTCGCGACGCGGCGCGGGTCATCGCTATGGATGACTTCGAGTTTCTTCGGCTTGATGAGTTCTTGCCAGTTTTTCTGAATCACGGCTTTGCCTTCCATTCGTCTCAAACGCTCGGGTTCAAGGCCCGATCGCTCTTCCGCTTCGCCTTACATCAAACGGGCGCGCCGCGGCCTTCACGCCCTGCGATGGTATATAGGGTCGATCAGACGCGGCGGCGCTTGCGCGGGCGGCAGCCGTTATGCGGGATCGGCGTCACGTCGCGGATCGAGGTGACGTTGAAGCCGGCGGCCTGAATGGCGCGCAGAGCGGATTCACGCCCCGAACCGGGACCGGAAACCTCGACTTCGAGCATTCGCATGCCATGCTCGGAGGCCTTCTTGACCGCGTCTTCAGCGGCCATCTGCGCCGCGAACGGCGTCGATTTGCGCGAGCCCTTGAAGCCCATCGTACCGGCAGAGGACCACGAAATCGTGTTGCCCTGAGCGTCGGTGATGGTGATCATGGTGTTGTTGAACGTCGAATTCACGTGGGCGACGCCCGAAACGATATTCTTGCGTTCGCGACGGCGGACGCGGGTCGCTTCCTTAGCCATTGTTTCGTCCTTAATGCGCGCCAGCGGCGCCTAAACTGGAAAAATTCAGAAATTGTGAGGCGGCGCTTACTTCTTCTTGCCGGCGATCGCTTTGGCCTTCCCCTTGCGGGTGCGGGCGTTGGTGTGGGTGCGCTGGCCGTGAACGGGCAGTGAGCGGCGATGACGCAGGCCGCGATATGCGCCCAGATCCATCAAGCGCTTGATATTAATGGCGACTTCGCGGCGCAGATCGCCTTCCACCTGATAGTCGCGGTCGATGGTCTCGCGGATCTGCAGCACTTCAGCGTCGGTCAACTGGGCGACGCGGCGCTCGGCGGGAATATGAACCTTTTCACAAATCTCTTCGGCCTTCTTGGCGCCGATGCCGTGAATATACTGAAGCGCGATGATGACGCGCTTGTTGGTGGGAATATTGACGCCTGCTATACGAGCCATCGGCTCACGCTCCATGTAAGCAACGCCGGAGCGCCGCGATTGAAAGGCCCACAACGTCCGGTGGAGGCCGGCCCATGCTGCGGTTTCCATGAACGCGCGAAAGCCCAGTCGCACAAAGGCGCCGGGACGTAACACGCGCTCGGGATGCCGCCTTCTATAGGCTCGAAGCCGGGGCGTCAACCCCGGCAGGAATGACAAGCTTGGGCAAATCGCGTAGACGTGCCTTTTACCGCCGCACTATTGCGAATGCAGGCGCCTGCGGTTCGGCGCCAATCACTAGGGGCGCTGTTTGGAATCGCTCGACCTCTATCTCATCAAGCCGACGCGTTACGACGACGACGGCTACCCCCTGCAATGGTGGCGCTCGCTCATCCCGTCGAATTCGCTCGCCAGCGTCGCGGGGCTGGTGCGCGACGCGCTGGGGCGCGGCGTGCTGGACGGCGCGGATGTCCGCGTCGCCAACGTCGATGAGGTCAACACAAAAGTTGATGTTGCGACGATCGTCAAAGCGGCCCGCACGCGAAAGACGCTGGTGTTCCTCGTCGGCGTTCAGTCGAACCAGTTTCCGCGCGCGATGGACATGGCGCGCCCGTTGCGCGCCGCCGGCATCCCCGTCTGCATCGGCGGCTTCCATGTCTCGGGCTGTCTGTCGATGCTCAAGACGCTGCCGCCCGATCTTATTGAGGCGCAGACTCTCGGCATCAGCTTCTTTGCCGGCGAAGCCGAGGACCGGCGCATCGACGAAGTGCTCGTCGACGGTTTCGCCAATCGGCTGAAGCCGATCTACAATCACCTCGCCAACGCGCCCAATCTGGCGGGCGAGCCGATCCCGCTCCTCGACAAGCGCGAGATCGGCAAGAACCTGACGATGCATTCGAGCTTCGATCTGGGGCGCGGCTGTCCGTTCGAATGTTCGTTCTGCACGATCATCAACGTTCAGGGCCGCAAGAGCCGTTTCCGCACGCCCGACGATCTCGAGCAGATCGTGCGCGCCAACGCAGCGCTGGGCATCAGCCGGTTTTTTCTCACCGACGACAATTTCGCCCGCAACAAGCATTGGGAAATCCTGCTCGATCGCCTCATCGCGCTGAAAGAAGAAGGCCTCGGGGTGACGATGCACGTGCAGGTCGACACGATGGCGTACAAGATCCCGCGCTTCATCGAGAAGCTCTATGCGGCGGGCGGCTACCAGATTTTCATCGGTCTGGAAAACATCAATTCCGACAATCTCGAAGCGAGCAAGAAGCGCCAGAACCGCATCGAGGATTATCGCGAAATGATTCTCGCATGGAAGCAGTACCCGACGATCATCACCTGCGGCTACATCATCGGATTTCCGCACGACACAAAGGAATCCGTGCTGCACGATGTCGAGGTGATCAAGCGCGATCTGGCGATCGACAATATTTATCTCAACTATCTCACGCCGCTGCCGGGCAGCGAGGATCACAAGAAGCTTTACGAGGCCGGCGTCTGGATGGACCCAGACATGAACAAATACCATCTCTCCAGCCGCGTCAGCCATCACCCGAAGATGAGCGACGCCGATTGGGATTGGGTGTATCGCGAGTTTCACCGGCGCTATTACACGTTCGAACATATGGAGACGATCTTGCGCCGCATGGTGGCGCTTGGATCGGGGCGCAAGATCGCGACGATCAACCGGCTCGTCGCCTATCGCGAAGCGGTGCGCATCGAGAATGTTTCGATGGTCGAGTCTGGCTATCTTCGCATACGCCGCCGTCGCCAGCGACGCTCCGGGATGCCACTGCAGAACCCGCTCTCGTTCTATTCCGGGCACTGGTTCAAGACGCTCAAGGCCGCCGCCGTCTATAGCTCGACGTACCTGCGCCTCAAGGCGATCATGCGGCGCATCGAGGCGGATCCGAACCGTTTTGCCTGGCGCGACGCAGCGATTGCTCCGGCGGCCGGCGATGGCGGCGAGGACGACCTCGTCGCTTCGACGCGCGTCACCGACTACGCGCGCCGCCGCATGGCCAATGGCGCGCGGGCGCGGGCTAGTGCGGCCTCGTAATCTTCAACCTCTTCGCGCCAGCCACGCGTCGATCGACCAGGCGCCGGGGCCAAAGGCCGCGAGCATGAGGAAGCCGCCGGCTATCGCGATGTCCTTCTGGAACTGGATCGACTCATTGAAGTCGGCCCAGTTGAGGTGAAACAGCAGCGCGGTCAGCAGGCAAAACCCGGCCAGAGCGATTGCCGCCCATCGCGCGAAGAATCCGGTCAGCACCATCAAGCCGCCGCCCAGCTCCGTCAGGATGACGAGCGGCAGCAGGCGCGGGCTGACGCCACCCGCCTGCATATAGCCGGCGACGTCGGCATAGTTTGGGATGTCGAGAACGCCTTCCGCTACGAAGATAGCGGCCAACATGATCCTGCCGACCAAAGCGATGGCCGCCGTCGCGCGCAGCATGGGTCCCTACTCCCAATCAATCGACGTCGGCGCGATCAAGGCACCGCGCGCAAAATGCGCGATGCGCCGCGACGAAGCACTCCACGGCGCTACGTTGGATTGCTTCGCCTACGCTGGCAATGCCTTCGCGGGGTCAGAGCCCGTGCGCCTGCGCGATGGCGTCCGACAGATCCTCATATTCCTCGCATTGCGTGCCGCCGCAAAGCTTCTGGATCGTCGCCAGTTGTTCGTTGGCAAGAGCGAACTTGCCCTGGATGACATAGGCTTCGCCAAGATACTCGCGCACCTGCGCGTAATTGGGATCGAGCGCCACCGACTTCACATAATAGGAAATCCCCTCGTCGGTGCGACCCATTTTGCGGGTGGCGTAGCCACGATAATTGAGCGCGCGCGGCGTGTTGGGATCGCCCAGCATGTCGAGGATTTCGATCGCCTCGGGATAACGCTCCGCTTTCGCCAACGCGTAGGCATATTCTGTCAAATCGGCGTCTGGCAGAACGCCGCTGCGTTTTCCCATGCACTTCTGACTCTTGCGGTCCCAGACCATGCCCTTGTCGCAAGTCGTCAAATCCGGGCCGTTCGTCGTGGTGACGGGGGCGGAATGCGACGGCGAACCTGATGCCGATCCGCTTGAAGAACTGCTGCCGCTGCTTGACGAGCCGCTGCTCTTTCCTCCGCCTGAAGACCCACCGGTCGAGCCGCCGGCCGCGAGCGCATAGCCGGCGCCCATCAGACTGAGCGCGAACAGCGCGCCGGCCAGAACCGCTGTCGACGAAGCTGTCAGACCGTGGCGAGCATAGGGAGAAGAAATCTTCATGTTAGAACCTCCGAACAGCTTTTCAGACCGTGAACACTCTAGGCTCGACCTTATTCGGTCCGCGGCAAAGGTTTTTTTTTAAACACCTCGCCTGCGTTGCGCAAACAGGCGACCGTGACATTGCTGGCGCCGCGCGCTACCTGTCCGTTAGCCAGTGAAAGTGTCAGATTGATGAGCGGCGCCGGTGGGACTTAACAGTCGACAAGAAGTTCGCGCCGGTCTTGAGGCCAATCTGACGCGTCTTTGGCGCTATGGGCTGGTCCTTTCGGGCACTCGCGACGTTGCCGAAGATCTGGTGCAGGCGACATGCGTGCGCGCGTTGGAGCGGGCCGAGCAGTTTCAGCCCGGCACCCGGCTCGATCACTGGCTTGCCTCGATCCTGCGCTCGATCTGGCTGAACGAAATGCGCTCGCGGCGCGTCCGGGTCGGCGGCGGCCTCGTCGATGCGAGCGAAGCGCTTGTCGTCGATGGCGCGCGCGAAATCGAAACGAATATTTTCGCGGCTGAAGTGTTACGGGAAGTTGGGCGCCTTCCTGTCGCGCAACGGGAGGCTGTCCTGCTCGTTTACGCGGAAGGGCGCAGCTACAGCGAGGCGGCCGAACTTCTGGGCGTGCCGATCGGCACGGTGATGAGCCGGCTTTCGGCGGCGCGGATGACGATCGGGAAACTTAAATAGAGTGGAACAACCGGCATTATGAACGAAGAAGACGACGACGCATTGCTCACCGGGCTGATCGACGGGGAACTTGATGACGCAAGCAAGCGCGCGTTGGAGCAGCGGCTTGCCGTTGAGGCGCCGCTGCGGACGCGTCTGGACGCCTTGAAGGCTGGCGAGCGGCCGTTCGCCAAGGCTTTCGCGACGCTGCTTGATGAGGCGCCGCTGGAGCGAATGAACGCCTCGCTGGCGGCGTTGGACGCGAGGCGCATGGTATCGCCCAGGCCGGCTTTCGGCGCCTATGCCAAAGGCCTCGCGGCGGCGCTCGCGGTCGCGGTCTTTTTGGCGGGCTTTGGCGTTGGCCGCTTCGCGCCGCAGCAAGAACCGGAGGTCAGCGTTGCCAATCAGACTCGCGAGGACTGGCGCGATGCGGTGGCCGAATACGCGAACCTCTATACCAGCGAAACATTTGCAAAGGCGCCAGCGGACGCTCCAACCCAGAGCGCGGAGCTCCAGGCGCTCGCGGTAAAGCTCGGCGTCGACCTTTCGGCGGATCGAACGAAACTCGACAATCTTTCGTTCAAAGCCGCATTCCTGCTCGCTTACGACGGCGCACCGCTTGGTCAGCTCGCCTATACCGGCCCGGATGGCGCGCCGGTGCTGTTCTGCGTCATCGCCGACGCGCGGCCAGACGCCAAGCCGACCAACGAGACGCGCAACGGTTTCGCGCTGACCTCCTGGGCCCGCAATGGCCGCGGCTACATGGTCATCGCCCGGGGACCGGAACAACAGGTTGCCGCAATCGCCGGCCAACTTGTCCAACGATTCTAGCGCGCGGCACCTCATCTGGACGCCACAATGAATATGTATGCGGCGTGGGATGTTAGCGCGGCAACTTGGCTCGCGTCACGGAGTTAAGAATGTCTCACTTTTCACACCGGCAACCCCGCGCTCTTTCAGCGCTCCGTCTCGCCCTCGCGATCTGCGCGACGATGTCCGCGACGGGCGCTTTCGCTCGCTCGAACTGGCAGATCGATCCGGCCCGCACCCATATCGGTTTTACGATTGATGCCGTTGGATGGCCGCGCACAAACGGCAAGTTCGAACGGTTCGATGGGCGCATCGCTGTCGACTTCGAGCATCCCTCGCAGAGCCGCGTGAGTTTTCATGTGCAGTCGCAATCAGTCGACGTCGGCTCGCCGGCGTTTAGCGACTACGTGCGCAGTGAAGTTCTCCTCAACGCCGCCCGATTCCCGACGATAGACTTCACATCAACCTCGGTCGAAAAGCTCGACGACCACCGCGTGCGCGTCACCGGCGATATGACATTGCTCGGAACAACGCGCCCGCTGAGCGTCGATGTCGATGTCAGCAAGCAGGCCGAAGGCGGCCGCATGCGATTGGGCTTCATCGTGAAGGCCAAGATCGACCGGCTTGAATTTGGCATGAATTCCGGCTTCCCGATCATTTCGCGCGATGTTTTGTTGACCATTTCAAGCGAGGCGCAGGAGCTTTGAACGATGGAGCTTTGAACGACACGGCTTTGGACGATCGCTGGAGCGCGGCGACAATCACCCTGCATTGGCTCTCGGCGCTGGTCATCGTGGGGTTGCTCGTTCTTGGCTTGGCGATGGTTCACGCCATCGACGACGCCGCGACGAAGTTCGATCTATATCAATGGCACAAATCGATCGGCTTCGTCGCGCTGGCGCTGTTGGCGCTGCGGCTGATGGCGCGCCTGCGCCCCGCGCCGCCTTCGCTGCCGATGCCGGCATGGGAGCGGCGCGCCGCAACCGCCATGCACCGGACGCTGTATTTGCTGACGCTGGTCGCGGCGGTCTCGGGCTGGCTGCTTGCGTCGGCGGCGATCATCCCGATACCCACGCGCTTCTTCAACTTGTTCGTTATTCCCGGCATTGCAAGCCCCAGCGCCGCGCTGGCGGAACAAATGACGCTCTTGCATCTGGGCGCGACATGGCTGATGGCGGCGCTCGTCGCGCTCCATATCGCGGCGGCGCTCAAGCATCATTTCGTCAATCGCGACGCGACGCTGCGCCGGATGTTGCCCGGTTAAGGCAAGCCCGCCCGCCGCATAGTCGTTTTTAACGCCGGCGCAGCCTTGCCAAACGGCGGCGTTGGAACCACAATATTCTCAACATTGATGTAATATCGGCAAACCGGCCGAACCTTTTGCCGCAGCTTCACGGCGCGGCGCGATTGGCTCAGAACGATAATTGTGGGAGGCAAGGACCATGCTGGACAAGACGCCGAATGCCCGTGTGCGCGCGTTTCTCTCGAAGTTCGAAGCCGCGCTAGCCAAGCAAGACATTGACTCAGCTGTTAAACTATTCGCTGACGAGTGTTACTGGCGCGATCTTGTCGCCTTCACCTGGAACATCAAGACGATGGAAGGCCGCGACCAGGTTCGCGATATACTCGAACATCGCCTCGCCGATGTGAAGCCGAGCAACTGGCAGATCGCCCAGGGCGAGGACGCCAGCGAGAACGACGGTACGCTGGAAGCGTGGATCTCTTTCGAGACCGAAGTCGCACGCGGCTACGGCCTGATCCGCATCAAGAATGGCGCGATCTGGACCCTGCTGACGACGATGGTCGAACTGAAAGGCCATGAGGAGAAGGCCGGCTTCACGCGGCCGCTCGGGGCGAAACACGGCATCCATCAGGGCGAAAAGACGTGGAAAGAGGAACGCGAGGAAGAAGCGGCGACGCTCGGCTTCAGCAAGCAGCCCTATGTCGTCATTATTGGCGGCGGTCAGGGCGGCATCGGCCTTGGCGCAAGATTGCGCCAGCTCGGCGTTCCCACGATCATCGTCGAAAAGAACGAACGGCCCGGCGATTCCTGGCGCAAGCGCTACAAGTCGCTCTGCCTGCACGATCCCGTCTGGTACGATCACTTGCCCTACATCGATTTCCCCAAGAACTGGCCCGTATTTTCGCCCAAGGACAAGATCGGCGACTGGCTGGAGATGTACACCAAGGTGATGGAGCTGAACTACTGGAGCAAGACGACCGCCAAGAGCGCTTCCTACGACGCGAGAAAGCAAGAATGGAAAGTCGTCGTCGAGCGCGACGGCAAGGAAATTATGCTACGGCCTAGGCAGCTCGTGTTCGCAACGGGCATGTCGGCCAAACCCAACATGCCGAAATTCAAGGGCATGGAAAAGTTCAAGGGCGACCAGCGCCATTCGTCGCAGCATCTCGGACCGGACGGCCTCAAGGGCAAAAAGGTCGTCGTGATCGGTTCGAACAATTCCGCTCACGATATCTGCGCCGCGCTTTATGAAGCGGGCGTCGACGTCACCATGGTGCAGCGCTCCAGCACGCATATCGCGCGTTCGGAATCGCTTATGGAGATCGGTCTTGGTGATCTCTATTCGGAGCGGGCGGTGCGCGGCGGCATGACGACCGCGAAAGCCGATCTCATCTTCGCCTCCCTGCCCTATAAAATCCTGCACGATTTGCAGAAGCCGGTCTACGAAAAGATCCGCAAGGTCGACGCCAAATTTTACGAGGCGCTTGAGAAAGCCGGGTTCCTGCTCGACTTCGGACCTGACGGTTCGGGCCTGTTCATGAAGTATCTCAGGCGCGGGTCCGGCTATTACATCGATGTCGGCGCCTCGCAGCTCATCATCGATGGAAAAATCAAGCTGGCGCGCGGACAGGTTAAGGAGATCGCCGAACACACGGTCATTCTCGAAGATGGCAAGGAGATTCCCGCCGACGTCATCGTCTACGCCACCGGCTATGGCTCGATGAACGGCTTTGTCGCCGATCTGGTGAGCCAGGAAGTCGCGGACAAAGTCGGCAAGGTATGGGGTCTAGGGTCGAATACGCCCAAAGACCCCGGCCCCTGGGAGGGCGAATTGCGCAATGTGTGGAAACCGACGCAGCAGCCCGCGCTCTGGTTCCACGGCGGCAACCTGCATCAGTCCCGGCACTATTCGCAGTTTCTCGCGCTGCAGTTGAAAGCGCGGATGGAGGGGATCAAAACGCCGGTTTATGGCCTGCAGGAAACGCATCATAAGGGGTGAGGCGGCGGCGGCGAGTTGATCTGTAGGACGGCTCGAAGCCCGGCCCAAAAGGATACGGACCGAGTGGGGAAGATCCCGCCCGGTCCGCAGCTTGCGTGACGCCTTGACGCTTTAGGTCTTAGTGCTGTTCGTGCTCGACCAGGCCGCCAATGCCGGGAAGGATCTGCGTCCCTTCTTCCCTGACCGCTTCGAGCTTCATCGGGTCGAGGCCGAGCAGCTTCAGCACGGTCGGCGCGACCTGCGCCGTCTGCACCGTCGCGTAGATGGTGCGCGGTTCGACGTGCGGGTTGGAAACCAGCATCATGACATTGGTGTCGTCGTGCGCGAAGCCGCCATGCTCGGCGAGCTTCTTTGTGCCGCCGGTGTAAACCACGCCGACGTTCGGCTCGACGATGATATCGGGGACGCGCGAAGCGGCCGCGCCTTGGCCGAACATTAGATCGAGGGTCGGGCCGTAGAAGATCTCGCCGCCGTCAGCGCCGACCGTCCTGGCGTTGGATTCGAGCGTCGCGACGGCGTTGGCGAGGCCGGTCGCGCTGCGATCCTTTAGCCACATCAACGAAACGTCGTCCTCGAGCGCCTGATTTGTGGCAACGAGGTCGGACGGCGCCTTCTTGGTCGAGTCGTCGGCGGGAATGCGCAAGATGCGCTTCGGGTCGATCGGCGACTGGCCATGCTTGGCGGTGATGATGATCGCCGTTGACTTGTAGAGACCCCGGTCTTTCAGTTCCTCAACCATCTGGCCGATCGACTTGTCGACGAACTTGATCTCGTCTTCCAGCGCGGCGCTTGGCGTACCGATCGCATCTTTGTAACCGCCGATCACGTTGATCTTCTTTTCGTTGAGCTTTTGGCCGACGCTGACGGCCTGGAAGTTCATGCCGAAGACATTGGGCACGCGGGTGTGCGCCGCGCCGGTATGGTCCAAGCCATCGATCTGGTTGAGCGTCGCCTGCACCTTGAGCGCGTCGTAACATTTCACGTTGGCGAAGCTGTCGGTATAGGCGTTCGACTTCGAAACCGCCGTCTGGTCGGGAAGCGGGCTGCAGGCCAGCAGCTTGACTTGCGGCAGGGCCATGGGAATCGAATTGATTTCCGGCGCGTAGAAATCGTTGACACCATTGCCGCTACGGCCCTTGGCGAGCTCGTAGGACTGATGCTTGTCGGTCCAGGCGGTGTAGCCGCCGGCGGCCTTGACCACTTCAAACATCGTGTTGACGTGGATGAAGCTGTGGGGATAGACTGGGGCGCAGTTGTTTTTGGGATCGCGCGGGAGATAGTCGGGGTCGATGCCCCCGCCAGCGTCGAGCTTGGTGACGTCGATGTCGATCGATTCGTCCATGCCGATCTGCGTGCCAACGACGCTGGGGCAGAGGCTCGCGCCGCCGGGGATACCGCTCACGGCGTTCGTCTTGGCGGGCGGCGACAAGGCGCGGTCATAGCTCACGTCATAGAATGCGCCGGTCGACTTGGGCGAGCCGCCGGTCACTAGAGCGGTCAAGCCGGGGAACGAGTCGGAGGGCTTGGAGGTCGAAGCGGCGGTGAAGTTCAGGCCGGTCTCGCGCAGCTCAGCCAAGTTCTTGCAGTATCCGCCCTTGACGCAATTGGCGAGGTCGATCGCGTGCATGCCGTCGATGCTGATCAGCAGGACATGGCGGATCTGCCCGTCCCGCTCATAATCGCCCGCCAGAGGCATTTCCTGCGCGAATGAAACGTCGCAGGCGAGAGGCGCGAGAAGCGCCAGGGCGCCGAGCGAGGCGCCGTAAAGCATTTGTTTGAGCATGTGAGGTCTCGTCGGTTTAGAGAGTGCGATGCCGCAGCGTCTCTCTAGAGCGACGAGTTAACGATTGATTGACGCGCCGGTGACGGGCGCGTGACAGGGAAAGTCGGCGCGTTTCCGGAATCGCGGAGCCCCCGCGCGCTGCTTTTAGCCAGCCATTCCCACGCCATAGAGCGCGGCCCCCGCGACGGCGCTTCCAGCAAGCGTCGGCAACATCCCAAGGCGCAGGCGAAAGATCGCCACGGCCGCCGCGATGGCGAGCGCGATCGCCCAAACATTGGCGCTCTGCAGATCGGGAGCGTTAAAATGCAGCCCGAGAAAGCGCACCGGGTCGACCCGCGCGAAAAGACTATGCACGGCGAACCAGATGGCAAGATTGAGGATTACGCCAACGACCGCGGCGGTGATCGCGGAAAGCGCGCCGGTCAACGCTCTAGCGCCGCGCAGACGCTCAATATAGGGCGCGCCGACAAAAATCCACAGGAAGCATGGCGTAAAAGTTACCCAAGTCGCGAGCAGCCCGCCGGCTACCCCGGCGAGCAAGCCGCCGCCGTGCCGGAACGCGGCGAGGAACCCGACGAATTGCAGGACCATGATGAGCGGGCCCGGCGTGGTTTCAGCCATGCCGAGCCCGTCGAGCATTTCACCCGGCATCAGCCAGTGGTGGGTTTGGACGGCTTCCTGCGCGACATAGGCGAGGACGGCATAGGCGCCGCCGAACGTCACGACGGCCATCGTGCTGAAGAACATCGCGATCTGGCTGAACACATTGGCCCCGCCGAGCGTGAACAACAGGATTAACACCGGCGCGAGCCAGATTATCAACCAGATCAATGCCGTTAGCAGAGATTGCTGAAGCGTCCGCCGCGCATGTTCCGGCGTCGCTTCGCCAAGCAGGCTGGCTTCGTTGCCCTCCGCTTTGGCGCCATGGCCGCCGCCGAGCGCGAATTCCGGCCGCCCCGCCAATGCGCCGGCATAACCGATCACTCCGGCGGTCAGGATGATCGCGGGGAAAGACACGTTGAAAAAGAAGATCGCCACAAACGCTGCGCACGCAATGGCGAGCATCGCCCGGTTCTTCAGCGCCCGCTTGCCGACCCGTATGACCGCCTCGACGACGATCGCGAGGACTGCCGACTTGAGGCCGAAGAACACCGCCGCGACGATTCCGACATGGCCATAGAGGGCGTAGATGATACTCAACGCCATAATGGCGATCACGCCGGGCAGGATGAACAGTCCGCCCGCCATCAGGCCGCCCGGTGTGCGATGCATGAGCCAGCCGAGGTAGGTCGCGAGCTGCTGCGCCTCGGGGCCGGGCAACAGCATGCAATAGTTCAGCGCGTGCAGGAAGCGGCTCTCGGAAACCCATTTGCGCTCTTCGACGATGATCCGATGCATCACCGCGATCTGGCCGGCCGGTCCGCCGAAACTCAAACTCGCGACGCGCAGCCAGACCCGGAACGCTTCGCTGAAGGTGACGCCGTGCGCGGAGGTTGTCGCGTCGGTCACTTCAAGCCGCCGGTTTCCTGGCCGGCCAATTATGGGTCTCGTCGGTCGCGTCGCGGCACCAGCGATAGAACGCGTCGTACAGGGCGAGACCCGCCTCAAGCTGTTCGAGATCGTCCGAGTAAAGCCGCGACAGGCCCAACGAGGCGGCAAGCAGACCGGGCGCCTCGGGCGCCAGATCCGGCCGCGCCGTATCCGCGCCGCGCACTATTGTGGCGAGGCGCAACAGCGGCCCGGTGTTCAAATTCCATTCTTCGAGCATCGTGTCGAAGGTGCAGCGCTCGCCGCGATGGCTCCAGAATACGTCTTCTATATCGAAGGCGGCGCCGCCAAAGCGCTCGGCCACGGCGAGGACTTCGGCCGGCGAAACAAACAGGAACGCGGCGGCGGGATCGACAAAGCGGCGGATCAGCCAGGGGCACGCGATGCGATCGACCTTGGGCCGCGCCCGCGTCACCCAGACGGTTCGCCCCTTGGCGTCGCGCCGGGGCAATTTGGCTTCGGGTACAACGGGCAGCCCCGCCTCAGCCCACGCTAAGTGGCCGCCTTCCAACGCGTCGGCGGACACCGCGCCCTCATGGCGCAGCCAGGCCGCAACGCCCTGGCTGAGCTTTTGCCCCTTCTGACAAATCACCACGGCGGAGCGCCCGGCGAACGCGCCGGCCCAGTCGCCGACCGACATCGGCGCTCGACGCAATGCGCACGGGATGAAACGCGGGTCGGCGGCAAAATCTTCGTCGATGCGTACGTCGATGAGCGCCGGACAACCGGGCGTGCCGATCAGGCGAGCAAGTTTATCGGAGGAAATGAAATTGATTGACGACATGATGCGCCCTCGGGTGAAGAGACCTGGACGCGATTCTTTGGCTGTCGCCTCGTGGGGAGATCGCTTCCCCATCGATCTAATACAATCGACGGCCGATGGAATGTCAACCGCTTTACGCCGCTTCGCGCCGGTCGCGGCCGTCATCGCGTCGATCGATTTCAATCGTCAGATGAGAAATCGACGATAAAGATTTGAATAAAATACGGTATTCTTCCAGAGTTCGCGACGAATCCGAGATGATTGAGACGATCGCGCCGAGATGCCCGGGCCCCAATCGCCAGAGGTGGAGATCGCCGACCTCATCGCCTTTATGTTGAACAATTGCACGAATTTTGTTCTCTAAAGCCTTGTCAGGGTTAATGTCGAGCAAGATGGCGCCAGTATCGCGAACAAGGCTGAGCGCCCAGCTTGCAATCACCACTGCCCCGACGAGGCCCGCCAGCGGGTCCATCCACAGCCAGCCGAACGCCTTGGCCGCCAACAAGCCAAGAATGACCATGACCGAGACGGCGGCATCCGCGATGACGTGGACGATAGCGGCGCGCATGTTGTTGTCGCGGTGCATCTTGCCGTCGTGCGCAAGCGCGGAATGATCGTGCTCTTTAATTGCGATGCCGGTATTTTGCGACCCATTTTTAATGTTGAGCATGAATTCATGCGGCTCCGGGATCGCATCCAGCGATTCGAGAAAGCCGCCTCGGTCTTTCATCTGGAAAAGCTGGGTCGCCCCGTTAGGACGTTTCGTCTCGATTGAGACCTGCGCGGCGGCCGGCAGCAGACCCTTCGCCGCGCGCAGACGGAAACAAGGGCAAACGCCCGTCTCGAATATCTCGACATCGAGTACGCCGTCACCGGTTTCGATCCGGTGACTCTCCGGCGCATGCGGATGGTCATGCGCGTGGCTATGCCCATGCGAATGGCTGTGCCCTCCCATGCTCAGGAGCCACGCGCTGGCGACATTGACCAGAAGCCCCACGCAAGCGATCGGGATCGCTTGGGCAAAAGCGATCGGCTGGGGCGAGAACAACCGCGATACCGACTCGAAGCCGATCAGTATCGCGATCACTCCGAGAATGAGGGCGCTCGAGAACCCGGCGAGGTCGCCGAACTTCCCCGTCCCGAAGGTGAAGCGCGGGTCATTGGCGCGGCTGCGCGCCAAAGTGTAGGCGAGCGCGGCGAGCAGCAGCGCTCCGGCGTGGGTGCTCATGTGCCAGCCATCCGCCACCAGCGCGATCGAGCCGAAGATGTGGCCACCGACGATTTCGGCGATCATCATGGCGGTGCAAAGCGCGATCACCGCCCAGGTCTGCCGCTCGGAACGCGCGTGACCAGCGCCAAGAAAAACGTGGCTGTGGCTCGCCGAGCCGTTCGCTTCAGATCCGTTCATCTTCGTAAAATCCTGTACATTATGACATTTTAGGGATTGCCATGCCGCGCTTGACGGCAGGCCGCTCGCCTACAAGTTTAAGCCAGCGTGGCAGTTCCGGCTTGGTCGACAGGCTCTCTGCCAAGGTTTCACCCAGAAACGTCGTCGCCGCCAGCGTCCATGGATAGGCCGCAATGTCGGCGATTGTGTAGTCGTCGCCGGCCAAATATATCGCCTCGGCGAGGCGGCGATCGAGGACGCCGAGAAGCCGGTCGGCTTCCTCGGTAAAGCGCTGGATGGCAAGCGGCGCCTTGTCCTTGGATCGGACCGCGAAGAAGTTGAGCTGGCCCAACATCGGTCCGAGGCCGCCAATCTGCCAGTGCAGCCATTCCAGCGCTTTGTAGCGGGAATGACCCGAGGGAGCCAGGAAGCGCCCGGTCTTCTCCGCGAGATAAGTCAGGATAGCGCCGCTTTCGAAAACTGCCAGCGGACCGCCGACGGCCTCATCGTCGACGAGCGCTGGAATCTTGTTGTTGGGAGAAATCGCCAGGAACGCTGGCGCGAATTGCTCATCCTTGCCGATGTTGACGGGACGGACCTCATCCGGCAAGCCCAATTCCTCAAGCATGATCGGAATCTTGCGCCCATTCGGCGTACCCCAGGTGTAAAGTTTGATCATGCTCTGGCTCTGTAAGGCGTGCGCTCGCGGTTAAGCCGCCATAACACGACTGCCGCGCAATGGCGACGACGGCGCGGGGGATTTGCGCTGGCGCAAGCAGCGTGATTGGCTGCAAGCGCCGAGCAACGCGCCGAGAGTGTCCGATGCGGGAGAGAGAATTGAGCCGCGAGCCAGAAGCAAGTTCGGTCGCGACCCGCGCCCAGACCATAGTCCCGCATCTGGATTTCTCGGCCGCGACGCCCGTCAGCCGCTTCTGCGTGCCGCAGGGCGAGCGGTACGACTATTCCTCATCGAGCCTGAAGCGCGCCAACCTGCTTGGCCGCGTCCCCTCGGTCCAGGTGCGCGACCCCACGTCGATCAGCTGGCCCTACCTGCGCAAGGACGCGCCGCATCTTTGGCGCTCGGACATTCGCAGCCTCCGGCATCCCGACACTGGCGTGCAGTCGTTCGAGGAGGCCGAGCTTCTCTACAACAATGCTCTGCCGATGGCCGGGCGGCGCGGGCTGGAAATCGGCTGCCACTATGGCTGGTCGACCGCGCATCTGCTCGCGGCGGGGCTGCATCTCGACGTCATCGACCCCGGGCTCGGCTATCCAGACCAGATGGCGGATGTCAGGGAGAGCCTGTCCGGCGTGCCGACAAGCGGCGGTTTCAAGCTCTGGGCGGGATTTTCGCCGTCGGTCGTCCCGGCGGTCTACGCCACCGAAAACGCCCCGTGGTCGTTCATATTCATCGATGGCTATCACGAAGGACGCGCGCCGCTGGATGACGCGGAGGCCGTCTCCGACCTCTGCGTCGCCGACGCGCTCGTCATGTTCCACGACCTCGTCTCGCCGCATGTCGCGGCTGGGCTGCAGCATTTTGTCCGGCTGGGCTGGAACGTCGGGCTTTATAATACCATGCAGGTGATGGCGATCGCCTGGCGGGGAGACGTCTCGCCGGTGAAACATGTCGCGGACCCGAGGATGCCTGCCCCGGATCAGGCGCATCTGCGCGGGCTGAGGATGTTGTCGACATAAAACTATCTCGTCAGCCAGTGCACCATTATGCTTAAACGGTATCTGTTAAATCATGCTGGCGCGGACCGGCTGATTAGCGCTGGGCGTGCCGCGCCATCGCCGCTTCCCTTTCCCCCCAAAATCATGTATCGCACCGCACAAATGTCGCGGCGGGGCGCGTTTGGCCCGGGTCCGTCGTATTCCCGTCACCTTTTTCTCATGAGTGACGCGCGGGGTCCGCGCCCGTCGCTGCATGCCGCTACGAAAGCCTGAGCTAAAATGAAACTGCGCAACATCGCCATCATCGCCCACGTCGACCATGGCAAAACCACCCTCGTCGACCGTCTCCTGCAGCAGTCCGGCGCTTTCCGCGAAAACCAGCGGGTCGCCGAGCGCGTCATGGATTCGAACGATCTTGAGCGCGAGCGCGGCATCACCATTCTCGCTAAGGCCACCTCGGTCGTCTGGAAGGACGTGCGCATCAATATCGTCGACACGCCCGGTCACGCCGATTTTGGCGGCGAGGTCGAGCGCATTCTGTCGATGGTCGACGGCGCCATCGTGCTCGTCGACGCCTCGGAAGGTCCGATGCCGCAGACCAAGTTCGTCGTCGGCAAGGCGCTGAAGATCGGCCTCAAGCCGATCGTCTGCATCAACAAGGTCGACAAGCCCGACGCGCGCATCACCGAAGTCGTTAACGAATGTTTCGATCTGTTCGCCGCGCTCGATGCGACCGACGAACAGCTCGATTTCCCCATCATCTATGGCTCGGCCAAGCAGGCCTGGATGTCCGATTCACCCGACGGCCCGAAAGAGAACATGGGTCCGCTATTCGATCTCGTGCTCCGGCACGTCGAGCCGCCCAAGGTCATCCCGGGCGGCTTCCGCATGCTCGGCACCCTGCTTGAGGCCAATCCCTATCTTGGCCGCGTCGTCACTGGGCGTATCTTCTCGGGCTCGATTAAGTCCAACGCCCCGGTCAAGGTGCTCGACCGTCTCGGCAATCTCGTCGAGACCGGCCGCGTGTCGAAGCTGCTGGCGTTTCGCGGCATTGAGCGCACGCCGATCGACGAGGCGGAAGCTGGCGACATTATCGCCATCGCCGGCCTAGAAAAATTCAACGTCGCCGACACGCTGTGCGCCCTCGACGTGACCGAGCCGTTGCAGGCCCAGCCGATCGATCCGCCGACATTGTCGATGACCTTCCTCGTCAATGACTCGCCGCTGGCGGGCACCGAGGGCGACAAAGTGACGAGCCGCGTCATCCGCGATCGCCTGTTCAAGGAAGCTCAGGGCAATGTCGCGCTCAAGGTCGAGGCCGCGCCAAATTCGGACGCCTACGTCGTCTCCGGCCGCGGCGAATTGCAGCTTGCGATCCTCATCGAGCAGATGCGCCGCGAAGGCTTCGAGCTCGGCGTATCCCGCCCCAAGGTGCTCTATACCCGCGCGGAAAATGGCGATCTGCTTGAGCCGATCGAGGAAGTCGTCATCGACGTCGACGATGAACATTCCGGCGTCGTCGTGCAGAAGATGAGCGAGCGCAAAGGCGAAATGGTCGAGATGCGCCCGTCGGGCGGCGATCGCCTGCGGCTTGTTTTCCATGCGCCGACGCGCGGCCTCATCGGCTATCTGGGCGAACTCCTCACCGATACGCGCGGCACCGCGATCATGAACCGGCTGTTCCATAGCTGGGGCCCGTGGAAGGGCGAGATCGCGGGACGGCGCAACGGCGTGCTGATTTCCAACGAAAAGGGCGAGGCCGTCGCTTACGCCATGTGGAACCTCGAGGACCGCGGCCCGATGATGATCGAGCCCGGCTGGAAGGTCTATCAGGGCATGATCGTCGGCCAGCACACTCGCGACAACGATCTCGAAGTGAACGTGCTGAAGGGCAAGAAGCTTACCAACATCCGCACCCATTCGAAAGACGAAGCCGTCCGCCTGACGCCGCCGATCCAGATGACGCTGGAAAAGGCGCTCGCTTATATCCAGGACGACGAACTGGTCGAGGTGACGCCGAAATCCGTGCGGTTGCGCAAGACGTTTCTCGATCCCAACGAGCGCAAGCGGGCCGAGCGGGCCAAGAGCGTCGAGGCGGTGTAAGCTCGGCCCTTTTGACGCCGCGTTTCGATGATGAGAAAGTGCGCTCCCCTTCTCCCCTTGCGGGAGAAGGGTCCGCGTTGAGCTTTTTTGGAGCCGCTGCCTATGCTCGCCAGACCAACGCTCGCCCTTACCCTTTTGCTCGCGTCCGTCGCGGCCGCCAGCGCCGCCGATCTCCCGACGCTGCCGACCCTCGCCGTCGATCCGCAAGTCCCGCCTCCCTGGTGGCATGGCCTCACCGTCGGCGGCGATGTCAGCTTTGCCGCCGCCAAGGGAGTGCGCGGCATGGCCGGGGGTGACGGGATCATCGGCTATCGCCGTGATTTCTCAAACAATCTGGTGCTTGGCGTGCAGGCGAGCGCCGGCTATGCGCCGTTGTTTGTGCAGAACGGCCGGTTCGTCGGCGCGGATTTCGTCGGGGCCAGCGCCAGGCTGGGCTACGACATGGGGCGGTTGACGCCTTACGTCACGACCTCGGTCGATTTCGCCAGAGCCAGCCAGTTCGACCACGGATTCACTGGCGGGACCGACGCGATCAACGCCTTCCTCAACGGCAGCGGCGATAAGCTGACCTATGGCTCGGTCGGCGCCGGCTTCGACTATGCGCTCACCAATAATCTGAGCGTGGGCCTCGGCGTCAGCGTCGGGAGCGTGAGAGGCAATTGACCCTGAAGGCAGCGGCAAGCCGCGTCCGCCTTGCCCTGCCGCGCGCCGCGCGATAGGGGAGCGCCAGCCCCTCCAGCCCGACAGGTCCCATGCCGCCTTTCAATCGCCGCGCCGTGCTGGCCGCAATCGTCACATCGTCGGGCGCGCAATTGTTCGGCGCCGCCCACGCCCAGCAGGCCAATGACGCGCCAAAGGCGCCGGCGGCCTTTGGCGGCGCCGATGTCGTCAAGCGCGCCCGCGATCTGGCCGCGACGCCGTTCGAGGCGCAAATCCCGGCGCTGCCGCCCGCCATCGAGGCGCTCGATTTCGACGCCTGGCGCGACATCCGCTTCAAGTCGGATCGGCTTCTGCTCGGCCAGCCCGGCGCGCCGTTCCGGCTCGAGCTGTTTCATCTGGGCCACCTCTACAAGCGGCCGGTGACGATCAGCGTGCTGCGCGACGGCGTGCCGGCGCCCGTGCCCTATGCCGCCAATCTGTTCGACTACGGCCACAACAAATTCGCCGCCGCCTTGCCGATCAATCTGGGCTTCGCCGGCTTTCGCCTGCACACCCCCCTTAACTCTCCCCATGTCATGGACGAGGTGATCGCCTTCCTGGGCGCAAGCTACTTCCGTTTCCTCGGGCGCGGTCAGCGCTATGGATTGTCGGCGCGCGGACTGGCGATCGGCCTGACTCAGGGCGCAATCGAGGAATTCCCGTTCTTTCGCGAATTCTGGATCGAAACGCCGGCCATCGATTCCGCCCGCGCGGTGGTGCACGGGTTGCTCGACGGCGAGTCGGCGACCGGGGCTTTTCGCTTTGAAGTCTATCCCGACCAGGAGACGCGCATCGAGGTCACCGCGACGCTGTTCGCGCGCCGCGCCATTTCCGCGCTCAAAATGGCGCCGCTGTCGTCGATGTTCCTGTCCGGCAAGAACGACCATCGCTTCAACGACGATTTCCGCAACGAGCTGCACGATTCAGACGGCTTGCTGATGCGCACTGGCGCGGGCGAATCGATCTGGCGCCCGCTCAGCAATCCGCTCCAGTCGGAAGTGTCGGCGTTTCTCGACAAGGACGCGCGAGGGTTCGGCCTGCTGCAGCGCGACCGCAGTTTCGAGCATTATCAGGACCTCGATCTGGCCTATGAGCTCAGGCCCAGCTATTGGATCGAGCCGCGCGAGGGCTGGGGCGAGGGGCGCGTCGAACTGGTCGAACTGCCCACCAGCGACGAGACCAACGACAATATCGTCGTCTCCTGGGCGCCCAAGGAAATTGTGCAGGCGGGCGCCTCGCTGACCTACGGCTATCGCCTCACGGCGCTGCTCAACGATTCGCGGCTGACGCCAGCCGGGCGGGCTCTCAACACATTCCGCACCCATGCGCGCGCGCTTGGCGCGGACGAGCCGCTGGCCGATGGCGCGACGCGCTTCCTCATCGATTTTTCCGGCGGCGAGCTTTCCTACTATTTCGCCGACCCGACGCTCGTCGAAGTCGTCGCGACAACATCGGCGGGGCGCATCAACCGTTCGTTCCTGGCGCCCAATTCGCACGTGCGCGGCTTTCGCGCCGGCATCGACGTGCAGGTCGATCCCGGGCAGTCCTGCGATTTGAGGGTGTTCCTGAAATCGGCCAATCACGCGCTGACGGAGACGTGGACATTCCCGTGGCGGGCGTAGGCCCTTCGCCCCGCAAGCGGGGGAAGGTGGCCGAAGGCCGGATGGGGTGTGGGCCGACGACGCGGCGGCGGGCGTGTCGCATGAACATTGCGTCGAACCCCCGAGCGCCCGACTTGCTTTCCACACCCCATCCGTCGCGCTGCGCGCGCCACCTTCCCCGCTGCGCGGAGAAGGGGGAGCGCGTTCACCCCGTCGCTCTGTTTTGCGGGAACCGAACGTTTGCTTATCTCATTCTGTAAATCAGAATCAGACTTTTCCGTCGGCCCTGTTGACGCCCCCGCTCCAACCCTATAGAAGCCGCGCATCCCGAGCGTGTTTTTACGTCCCGGCGCCTTCGTGCGACTGGGTTTTCGCGCGTTTCTGGATACCGCGACAAGGGCCGGCCTCCACCGGACGTCGCGGGCCTTGCAACCGCGACGCTCGCGCGCCGCCGACATGGAGACGAGAGCTCATGGCTCGTATAGCCGGCGTCAATATTCCCACCAACAAGCGCGTCATCATCGCGCTTCAATACATCCACGGCATCGGGCCCAAGAAGGCCGAAGAGATTTGCGAGAAGGTGCATATTCCGGCCGAGCGCCGCGTCGCGCAACTGACCGACGCGGAAGTGCTGCAGATCCGCGAGACGATCGACCGCGATTATCAGGTCGAGGGCGACCTGCGCCGCGAAGTCGCCATCAACATCAAGCGCTTGATGGACCTTGGCGCGTATCGCGGGTTGCGTCACCGGCGCTCGCTGCCGGTTCACGGCCAGCGCACCCACACCAACGCCCGCACCCGCAAGGGCAAGGCCAAGGCGATCGCCGGCAAGAAGAAGTGATCGCGCGAACAGTCTGGTTTTCAAAGATTTTCAGCGCCGCTGGCGCGAGTTAAGGACACCCAATGGCCAAGGAAGCGACCCGCGTCCGCCGTCGCGAACGCAAGAACATCGTCTCGGGCGTCGCCCATGTGACTTCGTCGTTCAACAACACCATGATCACCATCACCGACGCCCAGGGCAACACGATTTCGTGGTCCTCGGCCGGCACGATGGGCTTCAAGGGCTCGCGCAAATCGACGCCGTTCGCGGCGCAGATGGCCGCCGAGGACGCGGTCAAGAAAGCCTCCGAACATGGCATGCGCATGCTCGAAGTCGAGGTTTGCGGCCCCGGCTCGGGGCGCGAATCGGCGCTGCGCGCCATCCAGGCGGCGGGCATCAACGTCACCTCGATTCGCGACGTGACGCCGATCCCGCACAACGGCTGCCGTCCGCGCAAGCGCCGGCGCGTCTGAGCCCCTATATACGCTTGGCGCGCAGGCCGCGGCGCGCTGGTTAACGACAGGCGAAAGCGGAAGGCGCGCGGCCTTGAACCGGAGCGTCGATACGAATGGAAGGCACAGCCGTGATTCAGAAAAACTGGCAAGAACTGATCAAGCCCAAGAAACTCGAAGTCGCCCATAGCGACGATCCGCGCCGCGTCGCCACGGTCGTCGCCGAACCGCTGGAGCGCGGCTTTGGCCAGACGCTCGGCAACTCGCTGCGCCGTATCCTGCTGTCCTCGTTGCAGGGCGCGGCGATCACCTCGATCCATATCGACGGCGTGCTGCACGAATTCTCGTCGATCCCCGGCGTGCGCGAGGACGTGGTCGACATCGTCCTCAACGTCAAGGACATCGCGGTCAAGATGCAGGGCGATGGGCCCAAGCGGCTGGTGCTCAAGCGCAAGGGACCGGGCGCCGTCACCGCCGGCGACATCCAGACGACCGGCGACATCCAGATTCTCAATCCGGGTCTGGTGATCTGCACGCTCGACGAAGGCGCTGACATCCGCTTCGAATTCACTGTCACCACCGGCAAGGGTTACGTTCCCGCCGACAAGAACCGCGCCGAGGATTCGCCGATCGGCCTGATGCCGATCGACAGCCTGTTCTCGCCGGTGCGCAAGGTTTCCTACCGCGTCGAGAACACCCGCGAGGGCCAGGACCTCGATAAAGACAAGCTGACGATGACGATCGAGACCAATGGGGCGATGACGCCGGAGGACGCGCTCGCCTATGCCGCGCGCATCCTGCAGGATCAGCTCAGCGTGTTCGTCAACTTCGAGGAGCCGCGCCGCGAGGAGGCGCAGCAGTCGATCCCCGAACTGGCGTTCAACCCGGCGCTGCTCAAGAAGGTCGACGAGCTCGAACTCTCCGTGCGCTCGGCCAATTGCCTGAAGAACGACAACATCACCTATATCGGCGACCTCATCCAGAAGTCGGAGGGCGAGATGCTGCGCACCCCGAACTTCGGCCGCAAGTCGCTCAACGAGATCAAGGAAGTGCTGGCGCAGATGGGCCTGCACCTTGGCATGGAAGTCACCGGCTGGCCGCCTGAAAACATCGAGGATCTGGCCAAGCGGTTCGAGGAGCATTACTA
>JAYUFK010000250.1:0-4281 GCA_043739325.1 Methylocapsa sp.
CCCGCCCACGTCAAACTCGACTCGCCCCCTCACCGCCGCCGCGCCCGCATCCCCCCGCCCGCCTTCGGCCGCGCCTCGCCGCCGCCCCAATTATGCGGCCCCATGTCCGCATCCGTCGGCTTGTGCGCGCGGCTCGCCGGCGTGTTGGCCGCCTTGCCGAACTTGCGCTCGCCGCGATAGCCGCCGCCGCCCGCCTCGATCGCCGCCTGGCGCGCCAGCGGATCGTCGCTGACCATCAGCTCCACCGTTTGCAGCCGCTTGATTTCGTCGCGCAGCCGCGCCGCTTCCTCGAATTCGAGATTGCCGGCGGCGATCTTCATGCGCTTTTCGAAATCGGCGATCGTCGCTTGCAGATTGTGGCCGAGCATGGCGCCGGTGTCGGCGGCGCTTGCCAGACCCGCATCGACGGTAACGTGATCGGCTTCATAAACGGACGAAAGAATGTCCTGAATGCCGCGCTTGATCGACGCCGGCGTGATGCCGTTGGCCGCGTTGTAAGCTTCCTGTTTGGCGCGGCGCCGATCGGTCTCGCCCATCGCACGCTGCATCGAGCCGGTGATCGCATCCGCGTAGAGAATCACCCGTCCGTCGACGTTGCGCGCGGCGCGGCCGATCGTCTGCACCAGCGAAGTCTCGGAGCGCAAAAACCCTTCCTTGTCGGCGTCGAGAATCGCCACCAATCCGCATTCTGGAATGTCGAGCCCTTCGCGCAACAGGTTGATGCCGATCAGCACGTCGAACGCGCCAAGCCTGAGATCGCGGATGATCTCGATGCGCTCGATCGTGTCGATGTCGGAATGCATGTAGCGCACGCGCACGCCGTGTTCGTGCAGATATTCGGTGAGGTCCTCCGCCATCCGCTTGGTCAAGGTGGTGACGAGCGAACGATAGCCCTTCAGCGCAACCGCCTTCACTTCGCCGAGCAGATCGTCGACCTGCGCCCGCGCCGGGCGTATCTCGACGGGCGGATCGATCAGCCCGGTGGGGCGAATCACCTGCTCGACGAACACGCCCCTGGTGCGCTCCATCTCCCATTTGCCGGGCGTCGCGGAGACATGCACGGTTTGCGGCCGCATACGCTCCCATTCCTCGAAGCGCAGCGGGCGGTTGTCCATGCACGAAGGCAGGCGGAAGCCGTATTCCGCCAGCGTCGCCTTGCGCCGGTAATCGCCCTTATACATCGCGCCGATCTGCGGCACGGTGACATGGCTCTCGTCGGCGAAAACGAGCGCGTTGTCGGGCAGATATTCAAACAGCGTCGGCGGCGGTTCGCCGGGGCGGCGCCCGGTGAGATAGCGCGAATAATTCTCGATGCCGGCGCAGGAACCCGTCGCCTCGAGCATTTCCAGATCGAACATCGTGCGCTGCTCGAGCCGCTGCGCCTCAAGCAGGCGCCCGTCCTTGTGCAGCTGATCGAGCCGCGCCTTCAGCTCCGCCTTGATCGCCTTGGTCGATTGCAGCAGCGTTGGACGCGGCGTTACGTAGTGGCTGTTGGCGTAGACCTTGACGAACTCAAGCTCTTGCGTCTTCGCGCCAGTCAACGGATCGAATTCGCTGATCGATTCGATCTCGTCGCCGAAGAAGCCGATGCGCCACGCGCGGTCCTCATAGTGGGCCGGGAATATCTCGAACGTGTCGCCGCGCACGCGAAACACGCCGCGGGTGAAATCGCCGAGCGAGCGGCGGTACTGCAACGCGACGAGATCGGTGATGACCTGGCGCTGGTCGAGCTTGTCGCCGGTTTTCAGCGAGAACGTCATCGCGGTGTAGGTCTCGACGGAGCCGATGCCGTAGATGCACGAGACCGAGGCGACGATGATCGCGTCGTCGCGCTCCAGCAGCGTGCGCGTCGCGGAATGGCGCATGCGGTCGATCTGCTCGTTGATCGAGGATTCTTTTTCGATGTAGGTGTCCGAGCGCGGCACATAGGCCTCGGGCTGGTAATAGTCGTAATAGGAAACGAAATACTCGACGGCGTTGTCGGGAAAGAAGCTCTTGAACTCGCCATAGAGCTGCGCCGCCAGCGTCTTGTTGGGCGCGAGAATCAGCGCCGGCCGCTGCGTCTTCTCGATGATCTGCGCCATCGTGAAAGTCTTGCCCGAGCCGGTGACGCCGAGCAGCACCTGATCGCGCTCCTTCGCGTTGATGCCCTCGACGAGCTGCCGGATCGCCTCGGGCTGGTCGCCCTTGGGATCGAACTCCGAAACGATCTTGAACGCCCGCCCGCCTTCCGACTTGTCCGGCCGCGCCGGCCGATGCGGGATCCAGACGTCCTTGCCGCGCAGGTTCGGATCGCCGTGTTCGAGTAGCTCCTTCAGCGACTCGACGGTCGCCGTCGCGCCGGTGAGGCCGCGCGGATGGCCGTCGTTCTCTTGGTCGTCCTGCGCGTGCCGAAAACTCGCCGAAGCCTCGGCCAGCCCCTGCGCCTGCTCGTTCAGCGCTGGATTGAGCAGCGCCGCGAGATGCTGGTCGAGCGGATGCAGGTCAGGCCGGGAAGCCTTGGCGCGGGTCGGGCGCTTGGCGGGTTTGGCGGAGGGTTTCGGCATCAGACGAATATGGGGGCGATTGGCGGAAGAGGAAAGGGTTTAGCGGCGCAAGTCGCACTTTGGTCGGGGGTTGAAGTATTTCATCGGGTTAGGCGCCAAACGGCGCACGTTTGGAAATGGGCCGTCAGGTTTTTCTTACCGACCGCAACGATCGTCTGTTCGTCAACGAACTGGACGCCTTCGCGTGTGTCGGCGCACAGCTTGACAGAGCGATGACGGATTTGGAACATACCATGAACATTCTGTTTCTATTACGCTATTACGGGGACGCCATATCAATTCCCCTTATTTGGGCTTTACGGGGACGCCATGTCAATTGCATAATTGCGAAACTCAAGGCGCGTAACAAATAAGGGGAATTGATATGGCGTCCCCGTAAAGCCCCGTAAAGCCGTAAGTCCCCGTAAGGCCCGTAAGGCCCGTAAGGCCCGTAAGGCCTTCAAGGAAGACCGAAACGTCGCTTAAATCCGCTCGGCGAAGCGCCTGTGGAAATGTGGACAACGCAAACGCGTTGACCACAATCCAACAGGAGAACAAAAGCAGAAGAAGCGGACATATGATGTGCTACCAAAACCGGACAAGTTAATTAGCTATCGACAGCGGATAATATATCCGTGCGTCTACAATAAATGGCATATATTACAGATAATTACGCGAGCATGTCGCGTATATGTCGCTCTTATACAAAACCGCATAGGCAGAACGAACCAGCGCCGACTTGCATGTGATCCGCCAAAACATTTCGACCGTGGCTCA
The DNA here is from genome assembly GCA_043739325.1 of Methylocapsa sp. GTDB lineage: Bacteria > Pseudomonadota > Alphaproteobacteria > Rhizobiales > Beijerinckiaceae > Roseiarcus. The sequence goes on from JAYUFK010000250.1 coordinate 3,303, forward strand.
AATGTTGGAAGCATGCGCGAAGTGGAATGATGGATTCGGCGGCGTACCGCGAAGGACAGGCTTCTGGCCCAGCGCGCGGCGGTGCGGAGGTCGGATCGTGCAGACTTTGCCAGCCCATGCGGCGTAGGATTCGATAGAGTGCGACAGTGGCGAAAACACCTTGTGAAGTGGAAAAATAAGGCGCACCTTTTGCTGCAAGCTAGAAAAGGCATCTGGGGATGTCGGACGTCCCTCTCGTCCCAAAGGGGCAAATATCCTCTTTCAACTTCTGAAAATCTGAACCGAAGGTCTGCGGTATCTCGGGATTTCGAGCCTAGACGGGGCAATGGCAGGATGGTTATGGAGGGACGAAGCCATGCAAAACGATACAGCGTGCAAAGCGACACATCGACAGAGGCTTGGTGTTAGCAGGTTATGGTCTGTTTGGTCAGGGGCTGATACAAAGAGAAGACGCGGCCCTTCGGTGCTAGCCTATGCGGCCCCGTTGGCCGCGCTGGCGCTGGGCATCGTCCTTTGCGCCGGGCCAGCGGCGGCGGCCCCCTTCGCCTACGTTGCGAATAACGGCTCCAACAGCGTCTCGGTGATCGACACGGCGACCAACTTAGTTGTGGCAACGATCCCTGTGGGGGTTGCCCCTATGGGGTAGCCGTCGCGCCGGACGGGAAACACGCCTACGTGGCGAATCAATGCTCCAGCTCCGTCTCGGTGATCGACACGGCCGCCAACGTTGTGTCGGCCACGATCAGGGTGATTTACATCCCCACCGGGGTAGCCGTCGCGCCGGACGGGAAACACGCCTACGTGACGGATAGTTCCTCCGGTGTCTCGGTGATCGACACGGCCGCCAACGTTGTGTCGGCCACGATCAGCGTGGCGGGGTCATCTAGTGTCCTGACTCTCAATTGCCGCCCAATAACTCATGCCGCCGCTTCCCTGTCGAGCGCCGCGCGGGCGCGCTTGATTTTGGCGAGTATCTTCG
>JAYUFK010000251.1:0-11782 GCA_043739325.1 Methylocapsa sp.
GCGGAAGTTGCTCATCAAAACCGCCCGTCGCCCCACGAGAATCAACGCCCGATTCTAGCGCAACCACAGGCGCAATGTTAAGTCCGACAGGCTGCTAGGGATGACGATCCGCCGGCGATCTCCGCCGCGCCTTTGAAGACGGCGAAACGCGGAGCGGCCGCGCGAGCGCGTCAGGCCGCGTGATGGCAAATCGGCGACAGTCGGTCGGCGTCAAGCAGGGGAAGCCCGGCCTGGCGTCGGCGCCGCCGGCTGAGGCGGAAACGCTCGACGCGATGATCTCAGGCTTGGTCGATCTCGGCGTCGATCAGCTTCGCCTGCAGTGGCGCAACCATTTGGGCGGGTCAGCCCCCGCCCATCTGCCGCGCTGGCTGTTGGCGCGCTTGATCGCCTACCGCATCCAGGCCGCAGCACTCGGCGATCTCGACAAAGCCACGCTACGGCTGCTTCGCCCGTCAAAGGACGATGGCGTCGGATCACATTGCGCTCGTCCCTTCGAGATCCGCGGGCCGACGGCGCGCGACGGGATCGGCCTCAAAGCGGGCGCTCTGCTGGTTCGCGAATGGAATGGCGAACTGGAGCGCGTGATGATCCTCGAAAAGGGATTTGCCTGGAGGGGCAAGAGCTATCGCAGCCTTTCGCAGATCGCCAAAGCGATAACTGGCACCAACTGGAATGGCCACCGGTTTTTCGGGCTGAGGCCGACGGGCGACCAAGGCGGGAGGATTGGGAGGGGGAGCGTCGCGCCATGAAGCGGGAGATCCGCAAAACAAGCCTTCGCTGCGCCATCTACACCCGCGTTTCCACCGAAAATGGCCTCGAGCAGGAGTTCAACTCGCTCGATAACCAAAGGGAGGCGTCGGAAGCCTATATCAAGAGCCAGGCCCACGAGGGCTGGAAGCTGATCCGGGATCGCTTCGACGATGGCGGCTTCTCCGGCGGCTCGATGGAAAGGCCCGCGCTGAAGAAGCTACTGGACGATGTTCGAGCCCGGCGAGTTGATATAGTCGTCGTCTACAAGGTCGACCGGCTGACGCGCTCGCTGGCCGACTTCGCCAAGCTAGTCGAGAGTTTTGACGAGCACGAAGTCTCGTTTATATCGGTGACCCAATCCTTCAATACGACCACCAGCATGGGGCGGCTCACGCTCAACATGCTGCTTTCGTTCGCCCAGTTCGAGCGCGAGATCACCGGCGAACGCATCCGCGACAAGGTCGCCGCCTCGAAGAAGCGGGGCATCTGGATGGGCGGGGCGGTTCCGTTCGGCTACCGGGTCGAAAATCGCGCTCTGCATGTCGTGGAACAACAGGCGACATTCATCCGCGATCTGTTCCGACGCTATCTCGAGCTTGGCAGCGTTGTGCGGTTGAAGGCCGTCCTCGATCAGGAAGATGTCCGCTTACCCATTCGAACAGTCGGGACGGGAAGGACGACCGGCGGCGGGCTGATCAGCCGCAGCCATCTCTATCACATCCTGTCGAACCCGATCTATTCCGGACGGCTGCGCCACAAGAGCCAGATCCATGAAGGCCTGCACGAAGCGATCGTCGATGGGGAAATCTGGGATCGCGTCCAGCGCCGGCTTGCGGGTCAAACGCGAACCACAAAGGCATTCCGTCAGGATAGAAGTTCTCACTCGTGCCTTGCCGTGAAGATCTATGACGATCGCGGGAACCGGATGACGCCGAGCTTTGCAGCAAAGGGCGCGCGTCGCTGGCGTTATTATGTTTCGCAGTCCCAACTGAAAGGGCGCAAGCAGGATGCCGGATCGGTCACGCGCGTTCCGGCGGAGAAGATCGAGAGAAAAGTGTCGGATGCGCTCACAGCCATTCTGGCATCGCCGGAGCTCGGCGTTTCCGGCAGGGCGATCAGTTCCGCCCTCGCGATGAGCGAACCGCGCCAAGAACGAAGCAATGACGAACTTTGCACCGCCATCGAACGGGTCATAGTTGGCGCTGGGGAGATCGAGATCCGGCTCAGCGACGCGATCGCAATCGAGGACCAGGAACGCATCGTGACTATCCCATGGACACGGCCATCCCCGCGTCGGCGCCGCGAAGTCATCCAGGGCGAAGGGGAGTCTTCCTCAATAATCCGGCCGATGCGGGTCAGGGCGCGCGCTGTGTTCGTTGACGCCCTCCGCAACGCTCACTGCTGGCTCGACGAACTCACGCGAGATCCCGACGCAACGATCGAATCGCTTGCCGCTCGCGAGGGCAAGAGCGAACGCTCCATTCGTATGACTGTCTCGCTGGCTTTTGTCGCGCCGCCCATTGTGGCCGCAGCGATCGAAGGACGTCTGCCGCGCGGGTTCGGCGTCAAGCGCCTGATGGAGTTGCCGATGGCATGGTCCGCGCAATGGACCGCCATTGGCCTCAAGGCGCCGGCTCAGATCTGATATGACATCGTCCACATCACGCCGACAACACTCACGTCAAGTTCGCGCGCCACGCCAACAATCCTCGCGGTAAAATCACTTCGCTCCCCTTGCCGCGGCGGCCTTCTCGCAGCGATTTAGATGGGCGCCATTTACCGCTTTGGGAAACGGAATTGAGCGGCCTGAGACTGACGAGCATTCTGCGCCGCTCGGCGCGGGAGAAACCGTGAAATGCCGATCACAGAATGCGATACGCCCTCACAAGTCTTTGAAATGACAACGGAGTCTCAGAACTCGGAAACCACCGCAGTTCACGCGGACTGGGTGGTGGGCGATACAAGGTTCGAACTGCGAATCCCTTTCCGATGCGTTCGCGAACCTCCGCCAGTTTTCCGTCGGTTTTGAACGCCTCGGGTCTCGGACTCTTTGAATTTATCGCACTAGGCTCGCAAGTATCAGATTCCACTCGCTATTCTGTCGTGACAGAGCAATGGTCGTAAGGAGAACGAGGGCGTTGGAACGCCCCTGCCAATGAGCGGACGTAACGATCGGCGATGTCTTCCGCCCCACCGGGTTCGCATCCCGTTCGGGGCTCGCGGAGGTGACGGCGCCAATGCCGTCGCCACGAAGAGGACAGAACCGATGAATTCCCAAACCAAACTCACGCACGCACAGCTGATTGTCCTATCCGCCGCGTCACACCGCGATGACTTGCGCATTCTCCTGCCGGCCCGCTTGCGCGGCAGCGCGGCTGACAAGATGCTCACAATTTTGATAGGCAAGGGGCTCATTGAAGCGATCGTCGATTCCGAGCCTGGCTTGCAGTTGCAGGAGGCAAACGATAGTGTCGCGACTGCATACCGGATTAGCCTTGCGGGTCTTGCCCGGATTGGTATCAGCGCCGACGGGCCCATTGCGGCGTCTGATAGCGAGCCAAGATGCGAACTTACGGCGCCGGCTGGGCAGCCAGTATGGGCTTCTGCCGTCGCCGCTGAAAACGTCGAGGCTCGTGACATTTCCCCGGCTGGGCCCGTCGATCAGCAAGGCGGACCCGGGGTCAATGGGCCGATCTCGACTGGCGGGGTTCTTGGCGATCAAGGCAGCGGTCCTACGGAATGCCCAGACCCTGACGGCCATGCACGCCCCGAGTTCAGCGCCCAGGCGGAACCCGTCGGCGATCGCGACGCGCCGGCTAAAGAAGTCGCACTCCGCGCACCTCGTGCGGGCACGAAGCTCGATCGGATTGTGGATATCCTGTCGCGCGAAGCCGGCGCGACGATCGGTGATCTCATCGATGCGACGGGCTGGCTGCCGCATACGGCGCGCGCCGCGCTGACCGGCCTGCGAAAGCGTGGCTACGAGGTGCGGCTTGATCGCGCCGACAAAAAGAATGGCCCCGTGTACCGACTAGACGCGCAGCGTGCCCAAGGGAGCGCGGCGTGATATCCGCGAGCGCCGCCACGGCGACGCTGGCGAAGAGACGGCCGAAAGAGTTTTCGGCCGTCCACGTTTCGCCAGCGGTCGGTATCGTCTCAAGCGAAGTGCGGGCACCCGACCCGCCATTCCAGCGAACCCAATCGGATGCGTGGGCGCCCGCTGAGAGATTGGCTGAGCTTAGAAAGTTGGACAATCGCCTCGCGCAGCTGCCCAATCTTGGTTCCGCAGACCTGCGCCAGGAATGGCGGCGGCTTTTCCGGATCGAACCGCCGCGGTTGAGTCGCGACATGATTTTGCGCGCGCTCGCTTATCGCTTGCAGGAGATTGTCCACGGCGGGTTGTCCAGGGTCCTACAGCGTCGGTTAGCGGCGCTGGCGAACGAATTCGAGAGCGATGGAAGGGTTGCGGCGCTGCCGCCACCCCGGATCAAACCCGGCGCGCGCCTCGTGCGGGAATGGCAACGCCGCACCTACACAGTCAATGTCGTCGAAGCCGGCTTCGAGTTCGAGGGAAAGACGTATCGCTCGCTTACAAGCATCGCGTTCGAAATCACCGGCGCTCATTGGTCGGGCCCGCGCTTCTTCGGGTTGACGAAGACAAGGGCGTCAACGCCGTCGAACGCTCCGAACGCCGAAAGCAAGTTGGGGGGAGAACCCAGATGAGTGAACCTCGCCAAAATGGCATGATGCAGGGCTCGACGCGAGGCGCCAGAATCCGCTGCGCCATTTACACGCGTAAATCCTCGGAGGAAGGGCTCGAGCAGGAGTTCAATTCCCTCGACGCCCAGCGCGAAGCCTGCGAGGCCTATGTCAAAAGCCAGAAGCATGAAGGCTGGATCGCGCTGCCGACACTCTATGACGACCCCGGCTATTCGGGCGGCACGATGGAGCGTCCTGCATTAACGCGGCTGCTGGCGGATATTGCCGCCCGGAAGATCGATACGGTCGTCGTCTACAAGGTCGACCGCCTCACCCGCTCGCTCACCGACTTCGCAAAAATCGTCGAGGTCTTCGATGGACAAGAGGTCTCATTCGTTTCGATCACCCAGGCCTTCAACACTACCACCAGCATGGGCCGGCTCACGCTTAATGTGCTGCTCTCTTTCGCCCAATTCGAGCGCGAAGTCACAGGGGAGCGCATTCGCGACAAGATCGCGGCATCCAAGAAGAAAGGCATGTGGATGGGCGGCCTGCCGTCGCTGGGCTATGACGTCAGGGATCGCAAGCTGATCGTCAACGAGGTGGAAGCCGAAACGGTGCGCCATATCTTTGGCCGCTATCTCGAGCTGGGGTCGGTGCGGGCGCTGAAAAGCGAGCTCGACGCGACGGGGACTGTCAGCAAATTACGCACGGCGGCGGACGGGAGCGCCTATGGCGGCACGGCGTTTTCCCGTGGCGCGCTCTATCTGATGCTGCAGAACCGCATCTACCGCGGCGACATCGTTCATAAGGGAGCCGTCTATCCCGGCGAACATCCCAGGATTGTAGAGGAGGATCTTTGGGCTGCGGTGCAGCGCCATCTTGAGGCCAACCGGGTCGATCGGCGCAAGACCGATGAACGAAGCGCGCCGAGCCTTCTGACGGGCGTTCTTTTTGACGCCGATGGGGAGCCGATGACGCCGACCTATGCGGTGAAGAAGGGGACGCGATATCGCTATTATGTATCCCGCCATCTGATCACGGGAGCACGCGTCGACAAATCCCGGGGTCAGCGGATCCCGGCCGCCAATCTCGAGGGTCTCGTAGTCAAGCAATTGCGATCTTTCTTCGCTGATCCCGTCGCCGTTCTCAACGTCATGCCACGCGACAGGCGAGATGCTCCTTCCCAAAAGATGCTGAACGATTCGGCGGCTGCGGTCGTGGCGTTGCTTGACCAGCAGTCGGATGAAGCCGGGCGGAGCCTCGTTCGCCTTCTTGTCGTCCGCGTCCAGGTTTTTGCAGAGCGCATTGACATCGACCTCAGCTTAACACAATTGGCGCAGCGGTTGTTTGGCGCAATCGACGGCGACTCCACCCAGCCGAACCTAACCGTCGATGGGACCGACGCGGTCGAGGAAGACCTCCTGGTCAGACTAAATGTTCCGGCCCGGCTCAAAAGGACCAGCATGGAAATGAAGCTTGTCATCGACGGCGATGCGGAACCCAAAATCGCCGACGCGGGCCTGTTGAGGATTCTGGCGCGCGCCCACCTGATCGGCAAACGCTTCGACGAGAACGCCAATTCCACGCTCGAAGACATCGCGGCCAGAGAGAACATAAGCAGCTCTTACGTCGTCCGCTTGATTCGGCTGAATTATCTCGCCCCCGACATCGTTGCCGCAATCCTCGCCGGCAAACAGCCAGCCGAGATGACCGCCAACAAGTTGATGGCGGATACGCGCCTGCCGCTCGATTGGCGCGACCAACGCGCTATGATGGGATATTCTCAGGTCGGCGCTTAATCCAACAGCGTCATCTCCCCCTCTCGAGGTCGTCATCGACGTTTGCGCATTGGCACAATCATTGGCGCCGCATTCTGAGGAGTGCGATCAAGCCGTACCACCAAAAGTAGCGCGAGAGACTTGGGCCTGGATAAAGGGTGGGATCCCTCCGTTCCGCGTCTCCTAAATCGTCGCCAAGAATCCAACCCCGGCAACCCTCGGAAATCACGCGCAGATTTGAGGGTCAACAGGTATAATATCGTAGTAATATCAATATGTTAAGTCGTGGCGGAGAGGGAGGGATTCGAACCCCCGATAGGCTTGCACCTATGCCGCATTTCGAGTGCGGTGCATTCGACCACTCTGCCACCTCTCCGGTGTTGCTTGAGAGCCGCCGGCCCCGCCGCTTGGTCGCGGCGCCGATTAGCATGGCGGGCCAATTCCTACAAGCCGGCGCTCACCAGGTTGCGAAAACCGCCCCGACTTGAGCCAAAAAAAACGCGCGGCGCTCGGGCGTGGTCTTGTTCATGTTGTAGTGGGCGAGATAGTCGCAGCGGGCGTCGAATCCCACCAGCGAGTGCATCGAGCGCTTGAAGAACCGGCGCGGCGGGTCGCCCATCAGGATGCTGCGGAAGCGGTCGCCGCCATAGGTGCAGACTGCCGCCAGCTTGCGGATATGGCGCAGGTTCGGCGTATAGGAACCGTCCGCCGCGAGATTGAAGCTGACGCCGGGCAAGAACACCTTGTCGACGAACCCCTTGAGGATGGCGGGAAAGCCGTAGTTCCAGACGGGGTGGATGAACACCAGCCCGTCCGCCGCCAACAGGCGTTCGACATAGGGCGCCACGCCGGCGCGATTGCGCTGGAGATCGTGATAGTCGATCCGATCCTGCCGACTCATCACGGGGTCGAAGCCTTCGATGTTGAGATCGCAATCGTCGACATTGTGGCCGCGCGCGCGCAGCGTCTCGACGACCCTCAAGTGCAGGGCCGCGGCGAAGCTTGTCTCGAGCGGGTGCGCGTAAAGGACGAGAACGCGCATCGCTCAAGCTCCAGCAGCGCGGGCGCGCTCTTCCAGACCGGGGAAGAGGTAATTGCGCCCGGCGGAAAAATCGAAATTCGGATCGTCCCAGGCGATCATCTTGCCCGGATTAAGCAGACCCTGCGGATCGGTCTGGCGCTTGAAGGCGAGCTGCACCGAATCGGTCTGCTTCATGCCGCCTTCCTCGAGCGTGTAGCGATGCGGGTTGAAAATCGCCGCGCCCATCGATTCGTGCAGCGCGACGATTTCGTCAAGCCGCTGCTCGCTGGTGAAGCGCACCATGGGCAGGCCAGCGCAACCAACCTTGCCGTTGAAGCGGATGAATTCGAGATGGGCGATCGCTTCGTCGCCAAGCTTGGCGTGAATGCGCGCCGCGGTATCCGCATCGCCAGGCGAGGGATAGCGCGTCTGCAAATAAGTCCAGGCCGGATCGACGCGTAGCGCCCGCAGCGTCGTGTGGTTCCATGTCAGTTCATAGTTCGGCGGCAGGCCCTTGCGATCCTCCTCCGACGCTTGCGACGCGTCGAACAAGGTTTGCGCGTGGCGATAACGGCGCGCGAAAACACGGAATGCGTCAATCGATTGCTCGGCGATCATCAGGATGACGGCATTCTTTTCGCGCGGCAGGAATTTGCGGTGGCGCAGGAAGAAGTCGTGCGGCGCGGGGCTGGCGACAAGCGTGATGAGCTTGGCGAGAATGCCGTCCTCCTCGCCCAGCGCCAGCGCGAAATTCGCCGCCGCGTCGAATGCCTCGAAACCGACGATGACATCGATCCAGTCGCAGCCTTCGGTCAACGGCATTTCGACTTCGGTGATGATGCCGTTGGTGCCGTAGGCATGCACGGCTTTTTGCAAATCTTCGCCAGTGAGTTCAAGGATGCGCGGGTTCGCCTCCATCGTGACGACGCGCAGGCGCAGGATGTTGCCGACATCGCGCAGGCCGCCCCAGTTGATCGAGCCGACGCCGCCTGAGCCGCCGGCGATGAAGCCGGCGATCGAGGCGGTCGCGTAGGTCGAGGGATGCATGCGCAATTCCTGCCCGCTGGCGCGGGTCTCGCCATCGATCGCCTTGAGAATAGCGCCGGGCTCGCAGACGACGCGGCCGCGCTTGATCGACTTGACGCGGTTCATCTCCGCCAGATTGAGCACGATGCCGCCCGTCAGCGGCATCGCCTGGCCGTAATTGCCAGTGCCCGCGCCGCGCGGCGTTACGGGAATGCCGAGACGATGCGCCGCCTTCAGCGTTACGATCACTTCGCTCTCGTCTTGCGGCGTGACGATGAGATCGGCGCAGACATGGTCAAGCTGGCGCTTCAGCACCGGCGAATACCAATAGAAATCGCGGCTCTTCTGGCGCATCAGGACCGGATTGTCCTCGCACTTGGTCGGGCCGATCGCGGCGCGAAATCCGGCGATGTCGTAAGTCTGACTCATAGGCTGGGCCTCAGCTCCGTTAGCGCGTCGAGCGTCGCATAATCAGGCGCTCGCGCGGCGATCGGCTTTCCCGCTCGCAGCACGGTGCGATCGGATTGCGGGCGTGAGAATAATTCAGTGAAGTTGCGCGCGCGCGTCACAATCATATCCGCCGCCGCGCCGACTTTCAGCGCGCCGTAACCCTTGATGCCCATCGCCTTTGCCGGCGCGGTGAATAGCGACAGCGCCCATGGTGCAACGGGATGATCGAGGTGCAGGATGCGGATGCCCTCGCGCCAGACTTCCAGCATGTCGAGGTCGCCATAAGCGTAGAAGGGGTCGCGCGCGTTGTCGCTGGCGATCATCACGTTGACGCCGGCAGCTTTCATCTCGTGCAGCGCCGTTACGCCACGCCAGCGCGGCGTGCGCCCGGCGTTGCGATCCTGCAGATAGAGATTGCACATCGGCAGCGAGACGACGCTGAGGCCGGCGCGGGCGACGAGATCGATCGTGCGTTTGGCGGTATCTTCGCCCTGCATAGCAAGCGAGCAGCAATGGCCGACGAGAATTTTTCCAGCAAAGCGATGCGCCAGCGCGGTCTGGGCGATAACCGCGAGAGACGCTGCGGCGGGGTCGGCGCTTTCATCGACATGAAAGTCGAGATCCCAGCCTTTGCGCGCCGCAAGCGAGAAGAGCGTGTCGAGCGCTTCCTGCAGCTGCGAAATCATATAGGTAACCGCGCCAAGGATTTTCGACCCGTGCGTCTCGACCATTTCCTCCACATCGCGCATATGCTCGGCATCGAAGGCAAAGTCGATGGCGAATAACGGCGAGCCCTGCAGCGCGACGCGCCCGCGCCAGCGCTCGCGCATCGCGGAGAAGACTGGCCAACTGATGCGGGTTTGCGGACCGACGCTGTCGATATGCGTGCGGATCGCCGCCGTGCCATGCACGTGGGCGCAGGCGAGCGAAAATTCCATCCGCGCTTCCACATCGTCAGCGCTCCAGTGCGCGACGCGGTCCTGCCCGACCGTCGCGAGCGCGCTGGGGAATGTCCCGTCGGGATTGGGCGCGCGCGGCCAGATATGGCCCTTGTCGAGATGGGTGTGCGCGTCGACGAACAACGGCAGGACGATCGCGCCGCCGAGGCCGAGGCGAGGCAAGTACTCGGGCAGGGCGCTCGCGCTGGAGGGCGTTATTGCAGCAATCGCGCCATCGGCGATGACGAGGTCGACGAGCGCAAGCCCTTCGGCATCTTGCGCGCCGATCGGCGCGGCGAGCAGCGAGGTGGCCACCCGCGCCTGGCGCAGCGCGTACCGCGCTGCGGGCGCGATTGAGAAAGCCGCGCTCATGTCTCGCGGCCCCGCACGCTGTCGTGCCAGCGATGCAGCAACGCATACGAGACGGCGGTCAGCGCGAGATAAATCATGATGCCGGCGACGGAGATCAGCAACAGCGCCGCGAACATGCGGGGAATGTTAAGGCGAAACCCCGACTCGACAATGCGATAGGCGAGGCCCGCGCCTTGTCCCGCCGAGCCTGCCGCGATTTCCGCGACGATGGCGCCGATCAGCGCGAGGCCGCCGCCGATGCGCAGACCGCCGAGAAAATACGGCAACGCGCCGGGCAGGCGCAGCCAGATCAGTTGTTGCCATCGCGAGGCGCGATAGAGTTGAAACAGGTCGAGCAAATTGTGATCGGCGGAGGAAAGACCGAGCGTCGTGTTCGAGAGTATCGGGAAGAACGCCACGAGAAACGCGCAGACCAGCACCGCCGCGTTGGAGCTGAGATAGATCAGCAACAGCGGCGCGATGGCGACGATCGGCGTGACCTGCATCACGACGGCGAAGGGAAAGAACGCCCGCTCGACAAGGCGCCATTGCGCGAACAGGATCGCCAGCGCGACGCCGCCGAGAACCGCCGCGACCAACGCCTCGAAGGTGATCGAAAGCGTCACTTCGAGCGAACCGAACAGCGTCGGCCAATCCTTGTAAAGCGTCGCGAGAATGTTGCTGGGCGCAGGCAGAACGTAAGGCTTGATGTCGAAAAACCAAACCGCGCCTTCCCAGATCAACAGCGCGATGACCAGCATCGCGATCGGCAGGAAATATTCGAGCAGCTTCTGCCTTGTCACGTGTTGAGCCCCGCGGCATCGAGAATTGGCGCGGAATCCATCGCCTTGTGCAGCGCCAGCGAAGTCTCGCGACATTTTTGCGCGTATTGCGCGCCGAGGCGAAACTCCTCGTTGCGCGGCAGCGGCGCATTGATGGCGATCTCGGCGACAACGCGGCCGGGACGCGCCGCCATGACGACGATGCGCGTGGAGAGATAGACACTCTCGTAGACCGAGTGCGTCACGAACACGACCGTTGCGCCGAGCGAGCATTTAAGCGCGACGAGATCGTCGTTGAGTTTGGTGCGGGTGATCTCATCGAGCGCGGCGAACGGCTCGTCCATCAGCAAGACTTGCGGGCGCATCACCAGCGCGCGGGCGATGGAAACGCGCATTTTCATGCCGCCGGAGAGTTCACGGGGATAGGCCTTGGCGAAGCCTTTGAGGCCGACGCGTTCAAGCGCTTCATCGATGCTCGCTTGGGCGTTGGCGCGCGAAACTCCAGCGAGCCGCAATGGCAACCAGACATTCGCGGCGACGTCGCTCCACGGCATCAGTGTCGGCTCCTGAAACACGAAGCCGAGGGACGGGCGCGCATCGCGCCAGCTTATCGCGCCACGCGTCGCGCTTGTCAGGCCGGCTAGCAGCCGCAGCACCGTCGACTTGCCGCAGCCGGAGGGGCCAAGAAGCGAAAGAAACTCGCCCTCGCGCACATCGATGTCGAGGCCAGACAGCGCGGTCGTTCCGTTGGCGAAAGTCTTGTCGACGCCGCGCAGCGAGGCGAGGACGGGTGGAGCGCGCGCTGCGGAGAGAGTCTCAACCGCCGTCATGAGGCGCGCGCCCGCTTTTCTTTGTCGACGATTGGGCAATCGGGTGCACGCGTGTCCAGCGGACTGATAGGTAACACTTCTGACCGGGATGATGGGTGACACAATATGTGTTTCTTTCTTACTTTTGCGGCGCCTCCGCGCCCCGAGGGGCGCG
>JAYUFK010000252.1:0-4263 GCA_043739325.1 Methylocapsa sp.
GCGCGCGATGCGTCGCGGCTTTTCAGACCGATGGCAATCTGGTCCTGTATCAACCTGCTCCAAGCGGAAGCGGCAGAGTCCCGTATTGGGCTAGCAATACGCCACAAAATAGCGGCGCCGCGTTCAGGCTGTCCTCATCAAATCCCCTTTCCATTGTCAGCGCGTCGGGCTCCGTCGTTTGGGTCGCGGACGTCAGCCTCCCGACCACCACTGCGACAACAACCCCCGGCCCCGTAGGCGTGCGTCTTGCGGTCGCGCCAAACGGAGGCTTCGTCTCCAATAGCTCAGCATATGAACAGTCCATGGACCAGCTCTGGAATCGATCGGCGAGCTTTCAACCGATCGTCAACATGCAAATTCAGACGACGCCAACAACTGGCGCAGCATTTGCCGACGGAATGGATCAGGGAACGCGGATCATCCCTGCGAACGGGAAGTGGTATCTCTTCAGTCGCGAATATTCATACGCGCCCAACCCGCCTCAGTGCGCGAGCGATTTTTCCCGCATCGTTGTGCGCGGCAGCGCCGACCACGGAAAGTCCTGGTCACCGGAAGTCGTGATCGCCGAACCCAATCTGGCGCTGGGCGAATGCGCGCTTGCGGATGGTCACGCCTATTGGGACGCCGACACCGGGACCTGGCATTACCTCGTTCAAATGTTGAAGAGCGACGGCGCCTGGAACATCGATCATTTCTCCCTGCAAAGCGCCAATCCGATGGCGAGCTTTGTAGCCGACCTCGCCAACCCGGTGGTCAAAGGCGGCGCCTTATGGTCGGCGATCTGCGGCCAGGGCAAATCCTGTCCATCAGGCACCATTGACGAGGGAACCCCGGAGATCAGCCTGAAAACCAATGGGCTGTACTACGTCACCTTCCACGGCGTGAACATCGGCGCGGGATCGCCGCAGGTTATCACAGGTTATCGCGGGTTCGCCGCGACGCCGGATTTTCACACCTGGACGACCTCGGGCAACGGTCTTCCCAATGACGCCATCTGGTCCTCCAGGGATTGTCAGGGCTGGAACATTTCTTGGAGCGCCACAACGGGATGCGTTGGCGGCGGAGACGCCAGCACGCTGATCACTTCGCAACGCACGTATATGCTGATTGAATCCTCGGATATCAGCGTCGGCTGTGTTGCCGGGCAGAATTGGGCGATCGGTCTGGTCAGGGCGCCGACTGTCGCCGCAAGCGGCCAGTGGGAGCAGCTTCCCAGCAATCCATTGATGAGCGCGACAAACGGCGCGCCCTGCGGCGTGCAATACCCGAGCCTGTTCACGGATTCGGGTCAGGTCTATGCGATCTACTGGACTTTGGGGACGACGGGCGCTGGCGACCCGAACACCTATTTTCACATTGCCCGGTTGCGGACGAATTAAGTCGCGACTCCCTTCGGCGCGCAACCTCAGCCGAATCTTCCGCGATGGGCATTCGCGGAGGCATCGAGGCGGGAGTTGGAATGCCCATCCCTTTCCGATGCGAACATCTCGAGGCTGCCGATGAGATAGCCGATCTGCAGGGCGAACACAGTCAAAAGCATACCGCCCGCCATTGAATACGATTGGAAAACGCCCAACCCAACGCCGCCAGCGAGGACCACGACAGTCATGGGAAGCAGGATAAGAACCCTGAATTTCGCGGCTAACAGGATCCCGATCAAAAAAGCCGATCCAGCATAAATAAGCATTTTGAAATCACCGATCTTCGCATCGCTGATTCGAAGTCGAAACACTCCGAACCAGCCTTTGGGTTCGTCGGAGTCAGCGGCAGTTTGCGGTTGCTATTTTCAGCACTTGCGATTGTCGAACAATCAGTTTGTTTCTCCCAAACCTGAATGTATTTCATTGCCGCCTCTGCGCGGAACCCAAATTTTGATTCTGTCCGCCACTTTTACTTGCTTCGCTTTGAGAGCGTCATCCCCTAAGATAAGGGGAGGGGAAGCCGGGAATTGGCGCAAGATGCGGGGAGAGAGCAAGTCGAGCGAGACGGCCACCGCCAGCGACGGCGACGATGACTTGCTGCACGCGGCGTACGCAATCATCGACAGCACGCCCGATATGAACGAGACGGTCACAAAGCTCCGCGATCTCCTGACCGTCAGCCATATTGTGTACCATTCGTCAAAGCTCGGCGCGAGCCCGTCGGCCGATCCTTACATTCGGCTGACCTATCCTGACGCGTGGATCAAGCGCTACCTGCTGATGGGCTACATCGATGTCGACCCGGTGATCCGGGAGGGCTTCCTGCGCACTCTTCCCTTCGACTGGAGGGAGCTCAAGATCGAATCCGCGGCGGAAGGGGCCTTTCTTGCCGACGCGTTCGCTCACAACGTTGGGCCGTATGGGTATTCAGTGCCGGTGCGCAGCAAACACGGGCACCGCGCCCTGTTCTCGATTTCTTTTTCCCGCTCTGAAAATGAGTGGGAGGCGTTTATCAACGCGACCCGGGCGGCGCTTATCGAGATCGCGAACCGCTTGCACCGAAGGGTTATCGCGCAAGAACTTGTCGAGAGCGATATCCATTTGAGCGTGCGGGAACTCGAATGTCTGCGCTGGGTTGCATCGGGTAAGAGCGCCGCGGAAATTGCCGTCATCCTGAATATTTCGGCGCATACGGCGCGCGACTATCTCAAGTCGAGTCGGTTCAAGCTCGATTGCGTTTCGTCGGCGCAGGCCGTCACCAAGGCGGTCAAGCTGGGTCTCATCGCTCTCTAGACGCCTTGTTGCGGTCCTCGCTCGCCGGCGCGAAACCCGCTGTTCGCCCGCCGGGGCGGAGCACTGTCAATAAAATAATCGCAATTTTAAGGACTTGGTAAACATTTCGATAACTCTATTGCGCTCGCTCGCTTGTCTCGCGGCCATGCGCCTCCCACTCTAGGGCGAGATAAGGGATTTGCTCGCGGTTCACTGCCGAAATTGTTGGCGGCGGTGGAGCGCGTGCGGAAATGGGGAGTGCAATGATCGTTGTCGTCGAACAGCATAGCGCCAATCGCCACGCGGCATTGGTCGACGAAATGTTCCGGATGCGGGCCCGCGTCTTTGGCGAGCGGCTAAAATGGGATGTGCGGATCGCCGACGGCCGCGAGCGCGACAAATACGACGACGAAGCTCCCGTCTACCTGATCTACACCGATGACGAAACCGGGGTCGTGAAGGGCAGCTTGCGCTTGATGCCGACAACCGGGCCGACACTGCTTGCCGACTTCTTTTCCGACACCCTCCCGGCTTCGGCGAGCATCAGTTCGCCGACAATCTGGGAATGCACGAGGTTTTGCCTCGACAACTCCTACTTCAGCAAAGGCGCGCGCGACGAGCTGATCCTCGCTTCGAGCGTGATGCTTGTTGCGCTCGGCGAAGTGGCGATCAAAGCCGGCATCGAATCGATTCTTGGCAATTTCGACTCGACGATTCTGCGCCTGTATCGGCAATTGGGCTGCGAGGTCGATGTGCTGGGCGTCACCCACCGCTACGGACGGCCCGTCTATCTCGGCTCGTTTCCCGTGGCGGAAGTCAACGTTCGCAAGTTGCAGGCGAAGCAAATGCACATGCTCGCCATGCGGCCGAGGACGAACAGAATTCTCGCGGCGTAGACGCTGGCGTCTCTCCCGGCATCGCGCTAATCTCGCGCGATCGGCAATCGGGGAACACATCCATGACCATCAAGGGCGGCTGCCTGTGCAAGGCGTTGCGTTATGAAATCGCCGCGGACAAGCCGCTGGGCGTGCGCGTCTGCTGGTGCCGCGTCTGCCAATATCTGGGCGCGGGCAGCGGCACGGTGAACGCGGTGTTCGACAAAAGCGCCATCGCCATCTCAGGCGAGACGATCGACTACGTCAGCGTCGCCGACAGCGGCTCGGTCATGCACCGCAAGCACTGTCCCAAATGCGGCACGCCGGTGTTCAGCGAAGCCGAGCCGCGCCCCAACGTCATCATCGTCCGCGCCGGCACGCTCGACGACCCGGAAATCGCCCGCCCCGGCATGACGATCTGGACGAAGACAGCGCCGAGCTGGGCGTGTTTCGACCCGGCGATCCCCAGCGTCGAAGGCCAGGCCCCGCCGGCCAAGTGAGGCCGCCAGGCCTGCCTGCCGTCATATTTATTTAATGCGCCGCGCCCATTGAACGGGCGCCCCATTGTGTGCAACTTGCGCGCGAAAGTTCGTTTTGAACTGAAGAGGAAACCTCCTTGACGATCTCGCTTTATCAATCTTCCGTGCCGGTGTTCGAGCGCGCCCTCAGCGCCTTCCTGCCCATCATCGACAAGG
>JAYUFK010000253.1:0-11727 GCA_043739325.1 Methylocapsa sp.
AGTTCCCAAAAATTGGGCCGAGTTCCGCGACTCAGTCACAGACAACTTCCGCGTCATCAAACCCGGAGATTTTCGGGTCATGGCGTGAACCGGGTATACATAGAACAAGCATCATCCTTTTTCTCCATAAAGTTTGAAGGTAAAGGGCTGTCTCGTCGGCAAATGCCGTTCCGCCTGTTCAGGGGCTTGATTGACAACGCCTACGATGCGTCAAAGAAGCTCCTTAGCCCGGATTCTCTTCGCGGATTTAGATCCGACATATTCGATTTTCCGGTATTTGAACCAGCCTTTTCCAGTTTGATTCTTTCGATGGGCGAACCGACCCTGAACTTGAATCGAATTGAAAAGAAAATGGGCGATGAGGTTGATGTCGAGGGAATTGGGCCGAGTTCCGCGACTCAGTCACAGACAACTTCCGCGTCATCAAACCCGGAGATTTTCGGGTCATGGCGTGAACCGGGTATACCTCTATTCGTCGGCCGGACCATCGCAGATGGGATTGAGCGTCGCCGCCGCAATGAACCTTATCGTTCCTGCGGGCACGACGATCGCGCAAATCTGCGTCGAGGGCGCCGGCGTGCGCTACCGCGACGACGGAATCGCGCCGACGGCGTTGCTCGGCATTCCGGTCGCGGCCGGTTCGTGCTTTTCGTATTCTGGCATCATGACGCAGATCCAGTTCGTCGCTCAGTCCGGCGCCCCGACAATTGACGTGAGTTATTACAAATGAACAGCTTTCTGAGCCGTTTCGCCGCATTCGCAGCGCTTTTCTCCGCCAGTGCGGCCCTCGCGCAAACCCAGGCCCCGGTCGGGCCGTCTGGCGTCGCTCCGCCTGCATTGGGCGGCGTCGCTGCGCCGGTCAGCGCCAGCGGCGTCTATAATTTCAATGCTTCGGCGTTGCTGCATTGGCGCAAGGCAATCGCCAATGTGCGCTCAGGTGTCGGACGCGGCCGTTTGGTTGTACTCGGCGAAAGCACGAGCATGGGGCAAGGCGCGGGGAGCGGCGGGACCGGAAATCTCAACGGCGCCTATTCGTTCGCGTGGCCGCAGCAGATGGCCGCGATCATTAACAGCATGCTGTCGAGCGCCGCCAATACGCAGCCGGTTTCCGCCAATTCGATCCTATGCGACCAGAACGTCAGCGCCGCAGCCGTGGGATACGCGGCCTACGATACCCGCGTGACTCTCGGGGCAAACTGGAGCACCAACGCCGGAGGAAACTGTGCGGGCGGCAATCTGTTCCAATATACGCTCGGCGCCGTCAACAACCTGACCTTCGCCCCCACAGCGTCGTTCGACACGATCACGCTCTATTACTACACGCAGACTGGCGCCGGAACGGCCACGATCAACGTCGATGGCGGCGCGTCGCTGGGGACGATAAATTTTGGCGCCGCAAACAACACCATTGCGTCGTCGACATATTCGGTGACCAACGCCACGCACACCATCAACATTGTCCCAAGCAATAACGCCAGCTTCAACGTGGCGGGCATCGTGACCTCGCTGTCGACCAAACCCGCGATCGACATCATTCAAGCAGCGACGAGCGCTGGCATGTCGTACTACACGCACAACACCTACGGGTCCGAGGGTCTGCTGCTGGAGGCGACGCTGGCTCCCGATCTGACCATCCTCATGCTGTCCGGCAACGACTCGACCGCTCAAACACCCGTCGCGGCGTATACGGCGAGCGCGCAGACGGTCATTGCCAACGCCAAATTGAGCGGCGACGTTGTTCTAATCGCCGGTCCCCCGAACAACTCGGGTTTCACGTTCGCTCCTTACGTGGCGGTTTTACGGTCGCTGGCGGTCGCCAACAATGTTCCGATGCTCGACCTGACAACCCGGTGGACAAGCTGGACGGTGACCAATCCCGTGATGCCCTATTATGACACTTACCATCCAGGAAAGCTCGGCTACAGCGATATCGCGCTGGCGGTCGCCGAACTGTTGGCGACGCCATGAGACAATTCAAAACAAGCGGCCGCAGCACGCTCGCTCTTTGCCTCACTCTCTTATCCGGCGCCGCCGTGGCGCAGACCGGCGCGCCCATCGGACCGGGCCCCAACTCGAGCAGCCCTGCCTCGACCGCCACCGCAATCAACGTCCAAGGCGCGCCGTATAACGCGACGGGCAACGCGTTAAGTTTTACGGATGGCGCAATCGCCGCCGGAACCAACTTGCTGACAAGCGCGTCGCACGCATGCAATGCGGCGGCGGACCTCGGCAAGCAGATCATCCTGCACGGGTCCGGCGCTTCGGGCGCGCCCCAGCAAGGCACAGTCACCGCGTGCAGCGGGGCCAGCTTTGTCCTGTCATTCAATGCGACGCTTGCAACGCCGTGGAATGGCGTCTGGTCCGCGACGCCCGCGACCCCGCAGAGCGGCGCGGGTTCTTACGCGCCGGGCGACACGCTGACTTGCGCGGGCGGCGTCGGAGTCACCGCAAATTGCGCGCTCGCAATTGCTTCGACCCAGATCGTCGCCCCGACGGTCAGTGCTGGCGGCTCAGGCGGCGCGAACGGCGCTTGCACAGTGCAGGGCACAACGGGCGCCGGAAGCAAATTCCAGGTCTTGGGGACCGTTAGCGGCGGCGCTCTAAGCGGCGCAGTGACGATCGTGAATGCTGGCGCCTACAGCGTCAATCCGACAACCCTAACCGCTGAACCTGTGAACCCGGTTTCAGGGTGCGCCGGTCTCACCGGCGCAACCGTCGCGATCAAGATGGGCGTGCTCGCCGTCACCAGCACGACCCCTGGTCAGGCGGCCACATGGCCCTCGCCCAACACGCCGACAACAAGCGGCGCCGGCACTGGCGCGACCCTCAATTTGACGCGCTATCAGGTCGGCGGCAACTACACGTTCGGAACCGACGACACGTCGGCGGTGATGGCGGCCGTGACAGCCGCGCAGACCGCCGCCTCGGGCGGCGGCAAGCAACTTTATTTTCCCGCCGGCGCGTACTGGCTGGCCTCGCAAAATGCCTGCCTGAACATCAACAACATGACGCTCTCCGGCGACGGTTGGCCCAATGATATCGGCGCCGGCGGTCAATCCTTTCCGGGCGGTTCGACGATCCTGATCAGCAATACTTCGACCAGCGCGTTCTGCGGGATGAACAGCGTCGCCTTCCGCGACCTGGCAATTTATTACCCCTTGCAGGACGGATCGGCGGCGGCGCCAGTCGTCTACCCCGCGACATTCGAGAGCACATATTTCGTCGATGACGTTTTCGTCCACGACCGGTTCATGAATTCGTACCAGTTGCTCAAGGTCGACGCGATCGCTGGATCGGGCCTCGGCCGGGTCTTCTTCGACACCAACCTGATGTACTGCATCGACAAATGCCTCTGGCTTCAGGCCGGAGCCGCCGACACTCTGAAATTCGGCCCGACCAACTACACCGGACCCGGCGCGTATGGCGCGCAAGCGATCGCCGGTCCCGCCTACCTCGCTCGCTATTCGCAAAATTCGGCGGAGTTCGCCCGGATCGATCTTGGCTCGGCGTCGTACAAGAACATCGACGGCTTCCTGATGACCGGGGGCATCATCCAGGGAATGCGCTACGCAATTCGCATTCTCGGCGGCGTCATGGATGTGTCCAACTTCGCCAACGTCAATTACGATTCCGTCGGCAGCGTCTTGTCGGTTGAGGGAACGGGCCAGATCGTCAGCACATCGTTCAGCGCCGGCGAAGTCTATTCGACGAACAATTATTCGCCAACACAATCGGCCGCCGTTTTCAATATCGCGTCGACCGGCTCGAATAGCGAGCTGGATATCGGCGGCGGCATGGTCGTGCAATACGCCCAAGGCCACGTCGTCACGGATGTCAACGCGGGCCTCGCCAATCTCAATATTGGCAACGCGGTCTTTTCAAACTTCGGGCGCTCAACGACGGGCGGCAATTACGGCGCGGTCTATCTCGCCAACTCCGGAGCGACAATACTCGTCAATGGGCTGAAGGCCGCATGCTCAGGTTCGAACGCCACATTCTTTCTCTATTTGCAGGGAAGCGAGTCTGGCAGCGTGACCAATAACAACTGGAGTGGATGCTATTATGGCATCTACGACATCCGGTCCGGCGCAGGCCCACTTCTGGCGACAGGCAATTTCTCGCAAGCCACTCCGGTAGTCCCCGCGCTTCAGGTTACTGGCGCGACTCCGTCGCTCTTTGAGGCGAACAATTACTTCGACCGGCCGCCGCAGCCAATTCTCACAAGCGGCTGGGGAACCGGCGCCACGCTAACCCCGACTTCATCCGACAACTTCGCTCGTATCACGATCGGCGCGACGCCAAGCAGCCCGGCGACGCTGACTTTCAACTTCAAAAAGCCGGTCACGCCGATATGCTCCGCGCTTAACGAAACGACGAGTCTAAATCTGACAGCCGTAGCCGCCAATGCGGCGGTCGTCGTATCGGGAGCAATCGCCGCGACCAACGTCGTCAGTGTTCAATGCCGATACAATTGATCGCGTCGCAGACCGCCGGCGTCTGACCTCTTCAACGCCGCGCGCCCGCCCATGCCAGCTTCGGCCAGACACTCTTCCTGACCTTTCGCTCCAACTGTTCCGCGGCAACGCGTTGCAGTGTCCCGCTGCGCGCTTCTTCGACCCTATGGAGATACGGCGATGTCATTTCCGAACCGATTGCCATCATTCCTTGCGACGATGGTTTGGGAAGGCGGCGCGCACCTGTCGCTTATACGCTCAGACCCAGGCAACTGGACCGGCAACCGTGTCGGAATCGGCCAGCTGAAGGGAACAAAATGGGGCGTCGCGGCGGGCTCGCATCCGACGCTCGATATTGCCGCACTCACCTCGGAACAGTCGCTTGAAATCTTCGTGAGGGGTTACTGGGCGCCGCTCAACGGCGACAGCCTTGCGATCGGCCTCGATCATTGTGTCAGCGATGACGGCTACAACGCGGGCCCAGCCGCGGCGCGCCGCCGTCTTGGTAAAATTGCGCACCGATCGGCCGGTGTTTCAGTCGCCGCCGACATTCACGCCTACACGCGTTTGCGGCTGTCGTTTCTCGAAGCGTTGCGAACGTGGAAACTCTTTGGCCGCGGCGGGGCGGCGCGTTGTGCCGGCGTCGAAGCCGAGGCGATCCGCATGGCGGCGCGCGCGGAACGCTCGCGGGCGCTGTCGCTCGCGGCGTCGCCAAAGGCCCGCGTGACCGCGTCAAGCGTGCGCGACGCCGTTCTTCAGTGCAGTGACGCCCGCGGCGGCGCCAGCAACGTGGTCGGCCTTATTCTAATCGGCGGCGCCGTCGCGGGAATCGGCTGGCCCACCGCGCTCGCGACACATTGGGCGATCTCGGCCGGCGCGGCGCTTACCGCGGCCTACGGCTTGGCCGCCAACATTTGGGCGACTGTCGCGCATGGCGCGCGCGAGGACGCGCTCGGCAAGGCTGCCGAAGAGTTGGAGTGAACGCCTCATCGTCGCGCGCACGTGTACGGCGGACGTTGAGCCGCGCGCAGGCCTAATTTCTCTCAGCGTCCGCTCACTCAAAGGATTAGCAAAATGAAAGGTTGGAAAACCGTGGTTTTTGGCGCGCTCATGATGGTCGCGCCACAACTGCTGAACTATTTTGGCAATGTCGACTGGCTCTCAATCGGCGTCTCGCCCGGCGTCAGCGCGGCGATAGGCGTGATTGTCATTGGCTTACGCGCCGTGACTTCGACGCCAATTGGTCAAGCGAATTAACGTGATTTCCCACGCCGGGCTCGCGGCCTACGCGCAGGAAGCTTACGACGCCGAGCCAGGCTTCCTGGTTGCAAACGACGCTGCGCTGATCGCGCGCCGCAGGGGCGATGAAACGATTATCGCCTGCCGCGGGACGCAGCCAGGAAGTTTGGCGAACTGGAGGCGCGATTTCGACGCAAGGCCGATGCGGCATTTCGGCATCGGCTATTGCCATGCAGGATTTTCGCAGGGTGGCGTCGATCTTTGGGCGCTGGTCGCGGCAACAATTACCTGGCGCGACAACGTCGTCTTTACCGGCCACTCGCTTGGCGGCGCCATGGCGCAGCTTCTCGCGGCCTGTCACAATTCTGATCGTCAGAGGAAACCTTGCCGCGTCGTGACGTTTGGCGCGCCTCGCGTCGGATCGATGCGATTTGGCGAGCTCGTACGCCGGTCGTCGGAGGCGGTCGAATATCAGCGCGCCGGCGATCCGGTGCCTGACCTGCCATGGCCGATCTATTGCTGGCATCCGACCAGACGCCGGCCCATCGGGCGCCGATTCCTCGATCCCTTGAAGAACCACTCGCTCGCCAATTATCGCGCCGATTTGTCGGCGCGCGGCGCATGATCTCGAAAGGAAACACAATGATGAAACTGCCGTGCGCACTTGGCGCCGCTCTTGCGCTTGCCGCTTGCGCCAATTCAGTCGCGCTCAATGCGCGCGCTGCGGCAGACGTAACCGCCGCGCTGGCGCAAGTCTGCCCGCTTGTGGACATCGCGAAGCCGTATCTCGGTCAGTTCAACGGCACCGCGAAGAGCGCCTACGACGTCATCGCGTCGGCATGTCCACCAAATCCCCCTCCGACCAATGCGATAGTCGCGGCCGCCGATTTGCTCGCGGCCTACGAGGTCCTGAAACCCTACGCGACGCCGCGAGCGGCGAGCGGTCAGTAGCCGTGCCGGCGCCAGCGATTGCCGTGCTCGTCGGCGCGCTGATCGGCGGCGGCGGCGGTTGGTATGGGACAGCGCTGCAATTCGACCGGATTGCCTCCGGCGTCTACGTCCGTTCAGGCGAAGTCTGCGCCGGAACGGACAAGGCGATCGATCTGCTTGGCGACCTGGCGCCAAAATCGCGCGCGATGAAAGAGATCGTCGCCGTAGCGGCGCGAGCGTGCGATGCGACTAAGGCGCCGAACACTTTGCCGGATCGCCTTGCTTTCGCTTTCGCCGTCCTGAAGGCGTTTCATGACGCGGCCGAGAAGGCCGCGCCTTAGCGAGAAGCACGGCGGGCCAGGAAACGTCTCAAAAGCCCGGCTTTCGTCGGGACCGATTCGCCGCTGACTTCGATTTGTCGTTCGCTATCGCGATTGAGGGATGAACGATGACTGCCCCTTCGGCAAATGAAGCGCCATGGAGCCTGTTCGAATGGGCGGCAACCGGAATCTCGACGATAGCGCTGAGCGCGGTCGCCTTCGTCTGGCATCTGCTGGCGCGGATCGATCGGCTCGAGACTTCCGTTGATCAACAACGCATCAACTTCGATGCCGCCAACAAGACTTACGAGTCGAGCGCGACGCGGCAGACGGAGAGACTTGAGCGGGTTTTGGCGGATCATTATCGACTGCGCGAGACGATCGGCGCGCTGCCAACGCGCAACGATCTTCGCGACGTCGAAGACCACATCAATGAGAGGATCGAATCGATGGTCGCACGGCTCGATCGGGCTCTAGAGATTCGCGGCATTTGATTGATGAGCTTTGGGCGCACGCGCGCCCGTGAGCTCCAGGATCTTCGTCTTCATGTCGCTCGGAATGCGCGCAGGGCGGCTATTCCTCAATAGTGCGACGCCGACAAAAGCGACAACAAGCGTCTCGGCGCCCCTTGCGACCGTTTGCTCGAAATCTACGGAGGCGCCGCCGACCCGAACGATTCGCGTTTCGATCGTCAGCGCATCGTCCATTTTAGCGGGCCTGAGATAGTCGATCTCCACTCGGCGCACCGCGAATGTCGTCGCTTCGCCTCGCTGGAGATCGCCCTGTTCAAAGCCAAGGACGCGGAGCCATTCCGTCCGCGCCCGCTCCATGAAGCGCAAATAGGATGCGTGGTAGACGTATCCAGTAAAGTCCGTGTCCTCATAATAGACTCGCAGTTCGAAGCGCTGTGTCCCGCCACAGTGGTTTCCCGCTGGCTGATTTCGCATCTTGATCTTCATCGACCCGATCGCTTTTGGCGCTTTGACGCGCAACTGCCTCGATGCTATCGCGATTCGATGCGTATCGTCTTCATGGGCGCTCCTGACTTTGCGACGCCAACGCTGAGAGCGATTTTCGGCGCCGGCCATGAGGTCGTGGCCGTCTATTCGCGCGCGCCCAAACCAGCGGGGCGGCGCGGCCTGCATCTGGCGAAAACGCCAGCGCACCTCCTGGCCGACGAGTTCGCCATCCCGGTTTTGACTCCCGCGAGCCTGCGCGGAGCCGCCGAGCAACTTGCCTTCGCCGATCATCGCGCCGACGCCGCAGTTGTCGTGGCCTACGGCCTCATTCTTCCTCCCGCCGTCCTCGCAGCGCCGCCGCTGGGTTGCTTCAATTTGCATGCTTCGCTCTTGCCGCGCTGGCGTGGGGCCGCGCCCATCCAGCGGGCAATCATGGCTGGCGACAAGGAGACCGGATTCAGCGTCATGCGGATGGACGCTGGTCTTGATACGGGTCCGATCGCGCTTGAGGAGAGGCTGACAATCGATCCCTCCGCGACTGCGAGGGAGATCACGGAAATTCTCGCGCAAAAGGGCGCCAAGGCGATGACTTTCGCCCTCCGAATGCTCGAAAGCGGCAAGCTCGATTTCCAGCCTCAACGCGCGGAGGGAGCGACCTACGCGCACAAGATCGAAAAGCGGGAAGCGCATATCGATTGGCGCCGCGATGCAGAAGTCGTACGCGGTCAAATTCACGGTTTATCGGCAGCGCCAGGAGCGTGGTCGGAGATCGATCTTGGCTGCGGCCCCGAGCGGATAAAGTTTCTTCGCGTCGAAAGCGTCGAAGGCTCCGGTACGCCCGGAATTGTGCTGGACGACTCCCTGACGATCGCGTGCGGGCGCGGAGCGATCCGCATCGTCGAGGCGCAACGCAGCGGCAAACAGGCCATGCGCCGGGAAGAATTTCAGCGCGGCGCGCAAATCCCTCGCGGCGCACACTTCACCTTGAGCGATGCGCCTCAAACTGCACCGCAAGCTCACGCTTGATCGAATCTTTCGCTGATTCCGCGGCTCTCACGATCTGCGCCGCGCGGTGGAATTCCAGTACGCCAAATTGCTCGATCGCGGGCCGCACCAGGATATCCGGCGGGCGCAGTTTCAGCTTTTGCGCGGTGATCGCGCCTTGCATGATTTGCGCGGCGCCGAACATCGAGTCGAACGGCGACGGCACGCGGCGTTGGCGCGAACGGCCGCCGAAAGTGACGTCGACCGCGATGACGACGTCGGCCTCGCCGAACAGCAGGTCGTAGGGCAGCGGATTGACCGCGCCGCCGTCGACCAGCACGCGACCGCCGCTCTCGACCGGCTTGATTAGCCCCGGCAGCGCCATCGATCCGGCGACCGCGGGCGCCAGCAGACCCTTCGAAAACACCGCCTCGCAGCGATTGTGAAAATCTGTCGCAACGACAAACAGCGGAATATTCAGCTCGTCGAATGTATCTGGAACGCTCGCGGGCCAGAACAGATCGAGGCAAATTTCCGCGTCGAGCATGATCGGGTTGCCGGCGCCGCGCAGCACCAGGTCGGCGAAGCGCCCGACGCGCGCCTTGAGCAGCTTACCCATGACCTGCGATCGGTTCCGCATCGCGTCGAGCACATGCGCGTGCAGATGCTTTGCCTCGATCCCCGCCGCGTAAGCCGCGCCGATGATCGCGCCGATCGACGTGCCGGAGATGGCTTTCGGCCTGACGCCCAGTTCATCCAGCGCTTCGAGGATCGCGATATGGGCAAGCCCACGCGCGCCGCCCCCTCCAAGCGCTATCGCGACGGAGGGCTCGCGCCGCTTCTTCGGTACGTGGACGAGCCGGTTCATGACACTTCTCCGGCGCTTTCACGCTCGATCGCCCGCCAGCCAATGTCGCGCCGGCAGAAACCGCCCGGCCAATCGATAGCGTCGATAGCCGCGTAAGAACGCGCCTGCGCCTCGCGGATGCTGGCGCCGAGCGCGGTGACCGCGAGGACCCTGCCCCCGTCGGCGACCAATTGGCCATCATTGAGCCGTGTCCCGGCGTGCAGGACCGACACCCCCGGAAAACGCTCCGCTCGCTCCATTCCCTTGATCGGCGTGCCCTTGAGAGGCAGGCCCGGATAGCCGTTTGCCGCGAGGATCACGGCAATCGCCGCCGCAGCGGAAAACGCAGGTTCGCGCGTCGGCAATTTCCCTTGCTCGCAGGCTAGCAGCAATTCCAGGAGATCGCCCTCGAACCGGGCGAGCAGAACTTCTGCTTCGGGATCGCCGAGACGCACATTGTATTCGATCAGCTTCGGCCCATCCTCGCCGATCATCAGGCCTGCAAACAAGAAGCCCTTAAATGGCGTGCCGCGCGCCGCCATGCCGGCAACAGTCGGCTCGATGATCTCGCGCATGATGCGTTTGCTCATGGCTTCGTCGATCAGCGCAACCGGCGAATAGGCGCCCATGCCGCCGGTGTTGGGGCCGGTATCGCCCTCGCCTACCCGCTTATGGTCCTGCGCGCTGCCGAACGGCACGGCGCGCGCGCCGTCGGACAAGGCAAAGAATGAAACCTCTTCGCCTTCGAGGAATTCTTCGATGACAACCTCGGCGCCCGCGACGCCAAACGCGCCTCGAAACATTGCCCCAACAGCTTCTTCGGCCTCAGCCCGGCTCATCGCGATCACGACGCCCTTGCCAGAAGCAAGGCCGTCGGCCTTAACGACGATCGGCGCACTTTGGGTTCTGATGTAGGCAACGGCCTGATCGACGTCGGAAAACCGCGCATAGACGCCTGTGGGAATGCTGAATTCGCGGCAAAAGTCCTTGGTGAAGCCCTTCGACCCCTCCAATTGCGCCGCGGCCTGGCTCGGGCCGAAACAGCCTATGGCTGCGGCGCGCAGATCATCGGTCAGCCCTGCGACGAGCGGGCCCTCCGGACCAATGACGACAAAATCGACGCCCTCGGATTGGCAGTACGCGACGACGGCGACGTGATTGGCGCTGTCGAGGGCAACATTGCGGGCGATCCTGGCCGTGCCGGGATTTCCCGGCGCGACATAGAGCGCCGAAAGCAGCGGCGACTTTGCCAAAGCGATGGCGATTGCGTGTTCACGCGCCCCAGAGCCCATGACCAAAACCTTCATAATTAATCCATACCGCCGATATCGACGACCGAATACGATTGTTGCTGGAAGACCGCTGATTGCCCTGCTTAGGCGGAGATGGCGAGGCGATCAACCTCGAGGATGCGGGCTTCGCCTCGCGGCGGAGTTTATCTTGCGGCAATTGCATTAAGCCATTGGCGGATCGTTTGCCGCTCGTCCTGCGCAAATTCGACGCGCAGTCGCTCTTCCAATCGCTCCATGATTTGCACACACTTCTTGAACAGATCGAGCCCAGCCATTGTCGCTTCGATTTGCTGAATGCGGCCGTGAACCGCATGTTGGATTTTCACTACGGCGCCGCGGCGAACCAGATTGGCCAGAATTACGCTGACGGTTTGCGGGGTCAGCGCTTCAATGCGCGCGATATCGGCGCTTGAGAGCGACGGGTTCTCCACGACGATCGCCAGCACGGCGAACTGACCCGCCGTAACGCCAAATTCAGCCAAACCGCGTTCTGTCCGCAGGCGATAGACGGAGGCAGCGCGTCGCAACAGGTCGCCAAAATCGGTCTTCAATTTAATTCCCAAGGCTTTGCCGAGCCGGCTTCCAACTGCATTTTTTTGTGCATATCATCGAATTCGATCATGGTAATCGAATCGTTGTCGTTTGGCAATAATCACGCGCCAGCGAGGCTGGTTGGCGGCGGCGCGGCCTATTGCGCGCCCG
>JAYUFK010000254.1:0-4246 GCA_043739325.1 Methylocapsa sp.
AGTTTCGGCCGGCTCGCTCACGCTTTGCGCCGGTATGGAAACGCAGAAACAAGAGCCTTTGCCCAACTCGCTGGTCACCGAAATAGCACCGCCCATCAGCGCGCAGAAGCGCTGGCTGATCGAGAGGCCAAGGCCGGACCCGCCGAAGCGGCTCGACGTCTCGGCCGATGCCTGGCCAAAATTTTGGAACAGGCGGGGCATGTCCGCCGCGGAAATCCCGATGCCCGTATCCTTGACCTTGATTTCGATCCCGTCGCCCGAAGCGCGGCGCTCACGCTGCACTGAGAGAAGAATGGCGCCGTTGCTGGTGAATTTTGCCGCATTGCTGATCAGGTTAAGGACGACCTGCCGCAGCTTGGTCGCATCGTTGGTCACATTACCCAAACCGGGCTGGCAATGAATCTCAAGCTTGTTGTTCTTTGCCGCAATCAGCGGCTGGCTGGTTGATACGATATCGTCCACCAATTTGCGTAGATCGAATGTTTCGAGCTTGAGATCGATCGTATTGGATTCAATCTTTGCGATGTCGAGAACGTCGGTGACCAACGAGAGGAGATGCTTGCCCGCGGCGTTGATGCGCTCAAGATCTGACTTCTTGCTGCCGCCCGTGTTGGCGGCCTCGACGTCCTCGAGCAGGATTTCGCTGTAGCCGATCACAGCGTTCAGCGGCGTACGAAACTCGTGGCTCATCTTGGCCAGGAATATCGATTTGGAACGGTTGGCCTTATCCGCCAGTTCCTTGGCCCGCATCAACCGGTTAGCGGTCTGCCGATGGCGCTCGCCCTCGCGTTCGAGATCGGAGCGCATCGACATGATATTGGCGTAGAAAATCGCCATCCATGACATATAGATCGTCGCCGACAGGATCGAGATCCAGCCGACCGTCGTCAGTTGCGACAACGGTACGATTTCGGGAAAGCCAAACATGAAATACGCGAGAGCGAAGCCGCCGATATTGATCGCGAACATGCTGATGACCATCAGCGGCCGGTTCGACAGGTAGAAGAAACCCAGGAGGAGGCTGACCATGATCCAGGGCAGGAAAGGCGAGCTCGCACCGCCGTAGTGGTAGGCGCCAAACAGCGCCGTAAACGAAAGCAACTGGACCGAAATCTTCGCCGATGTCGCGAGATTGCCGGTGTATTTCAAGACGAATGGCAAGCTCCAGAAAGCGCAGACGCAAACGATAATCGTCCAGCACGCGAGACCCGGATTAGGATCGGTTCGATAGAGGAAAATGCTGATCGACTGCGATAGCAGTGGACCGGCCAGATGCGTAAAGACAAAGTTGCGGCACACCGTCAGCTCGGTGCGTTCGGCTTTCGCGGCGTCCGGTATGAACCAGTCTATCGCCCGCACGATGTTGTTCAGCATGGTCACCCCGTGGCGCGCCGTCCGGCCCCCGCCTTAGGGGATCGACCTTATCTATGGGGCTTTAATTTTTGGTTTCGCCGTAATGCGCAATCGAAACGCGGCGTTAAGTCCTCCAACGACCGGTTCAAATCGCGATGTCTGCACCCTAGCGCGAGTCGGACCCCAGCCCGGTGCGACCGGGGCGCTCTCCGGGCGGCCGTCAAAGGCGCCGCATTACTGACCAAAAAAGTAGTTCAGGCCCAATCGCACGCTGTCGACCTTAACGATCCCGGAGGAGTGCGCCACCGAAGCGACCGTGCCGTCGGAGAGGCCGACAATGGCCGAACCCGTCGAGGCCGCATATTGCGAATGCAGGTATTCAAGCCGGGCGGACCAGGACCTGCCAAGCTTGTATTCGATCCCGGCTCCGGCAACCCAGCCCGCCTTTGCCGACACGAGATTAATGGTCTCATATTCGTTGAAGCGATCATTGAAGAGGCTGGTATAGCGAACGCCCGCGAGTGCGGCGCCGCCTGTAACATAGACCATCAGACCCTGCATCGGTACGATGCCAAAGCGCGCACGCAAGCTCGACGTCCACTGGACGTCAAGACGCTGACTGCTGGTGAAATTGCCGCCGAATACCGGCAACGGCGCGATCGTGTTGACGCCGCCTTTCATCCCGGTCCAGTTGGCGTCGGCTTCGATGCCCGCGACATAAAAATCCGAGAGCTGCCAGAGATAGCCAGCCTGAGCGCCGACGGTCGCTCCCGGTTCGCTCATCGACTGCGAACCGGCTCCGTTGACCGCCGCCGTAATCGTTGGAAACCCAGCCAGGGTCGTCGAAGTTACGATGTAGCTGTTCGTGCTGGACCCGCGCGAGTAACCGCCGTTGAGGCCGAAATAAAAGCCCGACCAATCCGAGGCAAGCATCGGAGCCGCGATCGGCGCCGGTGGCGCCTTGTGGGTCCGCAGATCCGCCGCATTGGCCGCACCGGCGCCAAGCGCCGCGACAAAGGCAACGACGATAGAAAGATCGGCACGTATTCAGCCTCACAGGCGCCAGCGAATTTCGAAGTCGAAATGAAAGAGCATCAGGTCACTTCGTCGCAGCTCCGGCTCGCAACGGAAGAGGCGGAACGGGCCGGCGCGGCCAAGAGCGATTTTCTGGCGAAGATGAGCCACGAATTGCGCACGCCCCTCAATGCCGTTATCGGCTATAGCGAGATACTGCTCGAGGACGCGGCTGACGAAGAAGACGCCGCCAGCATCTCCGACTTGCGCAAGATTCACAGCGCCGGACATTATTTGTTGAAGCTCGTCAACGAAGTGCTTGATCTCTCCAAGATCGAGGCCGGCAAGATGGAGGTTTACAATGAGTTGACCGATTGCGATCGCCTCGTCGCGCCGACAGTAGCCGGTTTCAAGGATCAAGCGCTGCGCAATGGCAACATATTGATCTATACGGGCGGCAACCTCGGCAAGATTTATAGTGACGTCGTTAAGCTCCAGCAGATACTCGGGCAATTGATCGACAACGCTGTAAAATTCACGCGCAACGGAACCATCTCGGTGAAATCGGCCCGCGTAAGCGGTCCGCGCGGCGACGAAATCGTTTTTTCGGTGCGCGATAGCGGCGACGGCATTGCGAAACAACGTTTCGCGACATTGTTCGAACAATTCAATATCGCCGACGATACCAGCTCCAGCAAATACAGCGGCACGGGTCTCGGTCTGGCGCTTTGCAAGAAGCTTTGCGAATTGCTTCAGGGCGAAATCTCGGTCGAAAGCGAAATCAACGTCGGCACGTCCTTCACGGTGCGCCTGCCGGCCAACGTCGGGGACAAGGCGATGGAGGGCGATGGCGATGCGGTTTTCGCCGCGCTGGCCGAGGCCGAAACGTTTAGTATGTCCCTTCGCGGGATTATCCCCGGCGCGGACAAATTGGGCGATGCGGCCGCCGTCGCCGGAGCGACCGCCCATGCCTAAGATCCTGCTCGTCGAGGACAACGAAACAAACCGCGATATGCTGACCCGCCGGCTCACACGGCAGGGTTTCGAAGTGTGTTGCGCCGTCGATGGCCCGATGGGCGTGGCGATGGCGGTTGAGGAGCGGCCAGACCTGATCTTGATGGACGTCGCGCTTGGCGAAATGGACGGCTGGGAAGCCACGCAGCTCATCAAGACCGCGCCGCGGACGGCCGCCATTCCGGTCATCGCGTTGACGGCTCACGCGCTCGCCAGCGACCGCGCCAAGAGCGTTGAGGTCGGTTGTTCGGACTTCGACACCAAGCCGGTCGACCTGCCCCGCCTGGTTGGCAAGATCAACGCCTGTCTCGCGGCCTGATCGCGCACGCCCCGGTTTCCCGCATTCCCAAGGATAGACAAGGCTCCGACATCAGATTATTGAAAGCGCCGGAGCGCTCGATCCGCTGATCGATTATGCAAGCGCTTCGCCGCCGCTCGGGGTCTTGTCGAGACAGGCCCACCGAGTTGTCGATCAAGCCGGTTTAGCTCAGTTGGTAGAGCAACTGATTTGTAATCAGTAGGTCGCGGGTTCGATTCCTGCAACCGGCACCAATTCAATCAACGACTTAGCATAAAATAAGGAACTCGGTCAAGCTCCGTGTCCGCATTATGTCCGTAATTCTCATTTAGGCGACGAAAGCGGTGTGCAGAGCAGCGTTCCGATCTTACGGCCCCCGCACTTCGCTATTTCAAGCTTCACGCCACTCTAATGCGGAGTTTCTAATGGGATCGAGCGTCACCCAACCTAGTGTCCTGACTCTCAATTGCCGCCCAATAACTCATGCCGCCGCTTCCCTGTCGAGCGCCGCGCGGGCGCGCTTGATTTTGGCGAGTATCTTCGCGCCCTCGGCCCTCCATGTGTAGG
>JAYUFK010000255.1:0-11666 GCA_043739325.1 Methylocapsa sp.
CAGCGCGGCTCGTCAGGAAAAGTCTGCTGGAATTGGGTGAGCGACCGCGCCTTGGCCATGGGGTGATCCCTCGCCAACCCTCGCGGCGGCTCACTCAGGTCGCAATACCACATTTAGAGGAGCCAGGGACAACGGGATAAGCCTCGCGCGGAGCGCAAACTATGCTACGATTATCACGACGATGGTTGGTTGAAATGAGCCGCGCATTGCAGCGGTGGATCGCGAGTGAGTGAGGCGCGGGCCATATCGCGATCGAGTCGGACGACGCCTTCCTCATCTATTAAAACTTCGCCATCAGACTTAGGCCTCAAACCGGTCTCAATAGCGGTGAGCGCAGATCGCATTCCGTTTAGCTCGATTCGCTCGCAATAAAACCTTGCAAACGCGTCATCTTTGTCGGCGCGGGACTTGGCCATTGAAGCGCAATCCTTCCCAAGCCTGTTAGTCGCGACGGGCGTGTCGACGCCTCCAAGTTCGAAGTACCTCTTACCGGGCAGACGCGCCTGAATTTGGGCGTTATTTTATCCCCGCGCTGACGCGCGCGATCTAGCCGAGTTGGCGCAGCTGCAACAAGCATTCAGCAATGGCGGCGTGCTCTTGGTGCGGTCGCTCATTCGCAATGATTTCGCCGACTACGCGACATGGTTCAAGGGGAACGGTTGGTGGCTCTCCGTGGCATCCTCCCGAACGCACTTCTCCACTCAAGGTTACGGCCCGACCAGAATGGCGTGACCAAGCGCGCGCAAAATAAGCTGACGGGCGCCGTTCGGCGCCAGCCGCCCGATCAGGTCTTTCCGATCAGAAGCGATATACTACGCCAGTCGACAACAGCCAGGGTTGGAAATTGACTTTCTGTGTCGTCGCGAGCGGAAGCTGCCGCGGGATCCCGATGGTCGCCAGATTGACGCCTGTGCCATGGTCTTTGGCGTTCGCAAAAATCTTCTTCACGTCAAAAGACCAACCCCAGTGATCGTTCAGCATCACATCGGTTCCGGCCTGCAGCACGAGCCCAACAGTTGGATCGACAGTAATGCTAGTGTCGAACCCGTTCCTTTGTGCGAAGGAGAAAACCGGCGTCAACCCGGCGCCAAAATATGGTTGAAACCACCCAAATTGCGTGAAATGGTAGTCTACCGTTACGGGGATCAACCCGGCCAAATACGAGCCAAGCCTGGTCCCCGGCGGCGGTATGTTGCCTGGCGGGTTACCCTTGGTTGTGTCTTTCACCCACATCGGAAACCCGCCGGAAACGTCGATGGAAATGTTAGGCGTTACAAAGTATCCGACTTCGACGCCTAACGTGGCTATGTTGCTCAAATTGGCTCCGAGACCGGGCACCAGATACTGAGTCGTGTCGCCGACCGCCAAGCGCTGAGCAGACTGCGAATAGATTTTCGATGATGTCGTATTAATCGCGTACGCCAGTCCAAACTTGACGAAGAAACCCAATTGAGGCGCTGCAACAGGCGGAGGCGGCGGTGGAGCCGATTTCGAAGTGGGAAGATCAGCAGCGCTGGCGCTCCCCAGCAGGCCACAAACCGACACAGCGCCGATCAAGGCCGCCAACGTCCGCTTCGCAATGTTAGCCTTCAAAACCATTTCAGTTTTCCCCTCGCCGAAAGCCAAGACCGTGTCGGCCTCGTCAGCTTCGACCCATGCCGCTCGTCTACGAAAGAATCTGTGTCGAACGGTGACCCAATTGAGCGCGTTATTCAAGCGTTCATTCAAGACAGTTGTTCCCCGACGTGCTATCTTACAAATTACCCTGCCGGAGTTGCAAACAAACGAAGTTTAGGCCAGTTATTTCGGTAGTAAAGATCGGGGATTACGCAGTTCTTCAATACGAATACTGGCGACAATTGTGTTTAGAAAAAGTCAATCATTCGCGCCGGATGTTGCAAAAACACAACATTTATGTTGTGTTCGAGAGCCCGATTTGGCGCATTCCAGTCGCTTTCGTCGCCCAACGCAACCGTGCTCACAAGCCTTGGCCCTAAGATTCGCGATTCTCCTCGGGTTTGCTCCGACGCTGTTGCCGTCGCGTTTGGACGGTCACCCGAGGCCCATCGACCAAACGTACGATCGCTCCCCATAGCGTTCGTATGTCCTGTTCCGTCAGTCCAACCCGGTGAAAGATATTGCGCAGGTTCTGCTGCATGATCGGTTTTTTCCCTAGAGGTCTAAAGAACCCGCGTTCATCCAGCTTGCTCTCGAGGAAGTCGAAAAACGCAAGCGTCATCTCCCGCGTTGCGGGACCGGAATGAGCGGGCGAGTCCGACGTCGCCGTGAGGGTTGCGGAATGTGCGGCGTTGAACCACTCGTATCCGCACAAGAGCACAGCTTGTGCGAGATTGAGCGATGCGTAAGCTGGGTTCGTCGGAAAGGTGATGATCGCATCTGCCAGGGAAACTTCGCGATTGTTGAGCCCCGTGCGTTCTGGACCAAATAGGATACCGCGCTTCTGACCACAGGCAATCTCGGGCGCGCTCTCCCTCATCGCTTCGCTCGGCCCGATCACAGTCTTCATCTGACCACGAACACGCGCCGTCGAAGCGTAGACAAAGTTCAGGTCGGCAACAGCCGTCTCAACGCTGTCGAACACACGAGCCAAATCGAGCAGGTGTGCCGCTCCCGCTGCGGCACCATACGCAACATCACGCCGCGAATCGGTCCGCGGCCAGCCCTCGCGCGGGCTTACCAGACGCAAATCGCCGAGGCCAAAATTGACCATTGCTCGCGCGCACATTCCTATGTTTACGGCCAGTTGCGGGCGCACCAGTATGATGGCGGGACCGTATGCGATCAGCATTTTCGTTCGATCAGTCCCTGCCCCATCCATCGAATGCTCCGGTCAACTTGTCCGGAGAATAACTTCGCTGATTCGCGCTGCCTTGGAAGTCGCAAACCGCCTCGCGATTTCCGAGGCGATGGTCAGGCTTGAATCGATCGGCGCATACGAAAAGCGATCGATTTTGCCGTTGAAGCTTCTCGCAACTCCAAGTTCCTTTAGCGACGACAGGAAGCGGCTTGTCTTTGCGGAGCCAGTTGATGGCTCGAACAAGTAGACCGGAGCGCCGGTAGCCGCAGCCTCGCCGACCATATTGACGCTGTCCCCCGTTACAAGAATCGCATCGGCGTGGGCGAGCATCTGAGCGTACGGGTTTTCGCCGGCGCCGTCCCAAACAAATGCCGACGCTTCGCCTAACCCCTGGCGCACGGCGTCGACAAGCGCCGCCGGCGTTCGCCTTGAGGGGGTCGCCATGACGCTGTACCCTTGCATGGTAATGGCTTTCACGGCCGCTGAAAGCCCCTCGAGGTCGGCCCGCATGAACTCGTGGCCGGCGCTTGGCCCGCCAAGCAGTATCGCCGCGCGTGGCGCCGTCAGGCGCGCCAAACGCGAATCTACCGTCACTCTCTCTTTCTTAAGACGATGAGCGCCAAAGGGGTGAGGCGATGTCAAGGTAGTCACGAGGTTCGCGCCTGATAATCGATCATGTTCTGGCGCCCATATCAGATCAAACGCTCCGCGCGAGGCGACGGGATCCTGAAGAAAGACAGCAAAAATGCGATCAGGGGCCGCGTTCTTGATCGCTCGGACGTACGGGACGGTTATGCGCCCGCATCCAATAACTATCTGGGCGCCAGAAAGCACTATCCGCGCTTTCGCCCACCCCGCCTGGTCTTTTCGGTCCGGGGGGCCATATGGCGCGAATCTGGCAAAGATTCGTCGCGGCCTGACGACCCTGACTTCGTAAGGGGCACCCAAAGCGTCGGCGACGCCTAGGCAGTTGATTTCATGTCCAGCCTTGCCGGAACTTAACACGAGGACGCGGACGCCCATAGGCAGTAGCGCGTCCGTCATTCCTGGCTAAAGACCCATTTGCCCGGGCAACCACCACGCGAAACTCCGCGCCAGCGATGCAACACGGTCTCGTTGGAATTGGACGTCGTTGTCGATGACCCCCACGCTCGTCTGCACCGAACTCAATAAGGGATAAGTCGCAATCGCTTTGCCGCGCGGGGAGAGTATGATCCCCGCCCCTTCGATGCTGTCGGTTGCGTTCGAGCCACGAAATCCGGAGAACAGACCCTCCCGCGATCTTGGTTGTCCAAGTACGATCGAATCAATTCGAACAAGCAAGATGTCAGCCGCAGGCTCGCGTGGGGTCATATGCCTCGCAAAGGCGTTTTGCAGCAGTGCCGGCAGGTCTTGCGACAGCCACTCAGCTGCAGGCCCGTTAGCGTTCTCCACCAATCGCGATACGTCAACGCGTATTGCTTTGAGCCTGACCTTGGCGATCAAGCCCGTTGGCAACGGTTGCAATCCTCCGGCCGCCTCCGCCGGCTTCGCAAGCGCCAACAGTCCCGTTAGCGCGAGCAACGCCGTGCGCCGGGAAACCAGTCCAGTGATCATTGCAGCCTCACCGTTTTGATAGGGCGCGACGAAAGATATTCTGTACGTCTTGAGGGCTCAAGCGTACGCGACCTTGAGGATCTCGTAACTCTTGCCGCCGCCCGGAGTGTTCACTTCCACTGTGTCGCCAACCTTTTTGCCGATCAGCGCCCGCGCGGTCGGCGACGTGATTGAAACCCTCCCCGACTTCACGTCCGCCTCGGTCTCGCCAACGATCTGGAAGACCTTCTTGGCTTCAGTGTCCTCGTCAATCAGGGTCACGGTCGCGCCAAATTTTATAGTGGTTCCGGACAGCTTCGATACGTCAATAACTTCGGCCCGCTGCAGCTTATCCTCGAGCTCGGCTATCCGGCCCTCATTGTGAGACTGAGCTTCCTTCGCTGAGTGATATTCCGCGTTCTCTGAGAGGTCGCCATGCGAGCGCGCTTCCGCAATCGCTTCGATGATGCGCGGGCGATCAACCTGCTGGCGCCGAATGAATTCAGCTTCCAAGGCGGCATGCCCGGCTGCGGTAATCGGTAACTTCTCCATCGTCAGTTCCTGCCTCGGTCTACTAAATGTTACTACGATCTCGGAATTTTCGGGAGCGCCGCCAATGCAGCGCGATCAGGCGAAATAGTCCTGAAGCGCTCGCACTTCAAGATCGCCGCCAATATAGGCTTTGATGCCCCGCGCGGCCGCAATCGCCCCGGCCAGCGTGGTATAGTAAGGCGTCTTTTGCAAGAGCGCGGCGCGGCGCAACGGCTTCGAGTCCGCGAGAGCCTGTGCGCCTTCCGTTGTGTTAAAGACAAGCTGGACGCCGCCGTTTCGGATGGCGTCCGCGATGTGCGGACGACCCTCGGAGACCTTGTTGACCTTGGTTGTCGGGAGCCCGTTGCTCTCAAGATATTTCTGCGTGCCAGCGGTCGCGCATATCTTGAATCCAAGCGAATGCAACTCCTTTACGGAATCCAAAATTCGCGCTTTGTCCACGTCTCGCACGGATACGAATACGGTCCCCCCACGCGGCACGATTGCCCCCGCTCCCAGCTGACTCTTGGCGAAAGCGATATCGAAGGATCTATCGAGGCCCATGACCTCGCCGGTCGATCGCATTTCGGGGCCAAGGACCGTGTCGACGCCGGGAAAGCGCGCGAACGGAAATACCGCTTCCTTGACCCCGACGTGTTTGAGGTCGCCAGAATTGAGCTTAAATGTGGCCAGCCTTTCACCAACCATAAGTCGGCTGGCGATCTTGGCGATCGGCGACCCAATTACTTTGGCCACAAACGGTACGGTTCGCGAGGCGCGCGGATTAACTTCCAGCACGTAAATCTCTTCATTTTTCAGTGCGAACTGAACGTTCATCAATCCGCCGACACCCAGAGCGAGAGCCATCTTGCGAGTTTGGCCCTGCAGCCGTGCGATCAGTTCGGGGCGTAAGGACCTCGGCGGCAAAGAACAGGCGCTATCGCCGGAGTGAATGCCTGCTTCCTCAATGTGTTCCATGATCCCCGCGATCTCGACGGTTTCTCCGTCGCAGAGCGCGTCGACATCGATCTCGATCGCGTCTGAAAGGTAGCGGTCGAAAAGCAATGGATTCTTGCCGAGCACTGTATTGATTTGTCCCGTCTTGTCGTTGGGATATTTGGCCTTCACGTCGGAGGGGACGAGACCGGGAAGCGTTCCCAAGAGATAGTCGTTAAGGGCGGTCTCGTCGTGGATAATCGCCATCGCCCGACCCCCGAGAACATAAGAAGGCCGCACAACCAACGGCAGCCCTAGTTCTCCGGCAATGAGGCGAGACTGTTCCACCGAATATGCGATCCCGTTCTTCGGCTGCTTCAGGCCGAGCTTGTCAAGCAAGCGCTTGAATCGGTCGCGATCCTCCGCGAGATCGATCGAATCCACCGATGTGCCAAGTATTGGCGCGCCGACTTGCTCGATGGCGTGCGCCAGCTTCAGCGGAGTCTGTCCGCCAAACTGAACGATTACACCCTTAAGTGTGCCCTGCTCGCGTTCCTTGTCGAGGATGGCGATCACATCCTCGGCCGTCAGCGGTTCAAAATAGAGCCGGTCAGACGTGTCATAATCCGTCGAGACCGTCTCCGGATTGCAATTGATCATGATTGTTTCGTATCCGCCCTCGCTCAAGGCGAAACAGGCGTGACAGCAACAATAGTCAAACTCGATGCCTTGCCCGATACGATTAGGCCCCCCGCCGAGGATGACAATCTTCTCACGCGTTGTTGGCCTGGCCTCGCATGCTGGCGCGCCGGCAAAAGGCGTCTCGTAGGTAGAGTACATATATGCTGTCGGCGACGCGAACTCGGCGGCGCACGTATCGATGCGTTTGTAGACGGGGGCGACGCCAAGATCGCGACGCGATTTCGCGACGTCGTTCTCCGCAATGCCCGCTAGCGCCGCCAACCTGGCGTCGGAAAACCCGGCTGCCTTAAGTGCGCGAAGGTTCGCGGCGTCGTGGGGTACCCCGTGGCGCCGCACTTTGGTCTCCAGCGCAATTACTTCAGCAATGCGTTGAAGAAACCATCGATCAATTTTGCAAATTTCGTGAATCTCATCGATGCTTAGCCCGGCGCGCAATGCCTGCGCCACGTTCAACAAGCGGTCAGGCGTCGGCGTCCCTATCGACGCGCGATAGGCATTGTGATCGTCGCCCTTGCCTAAGCCCTCGATTTCGATTTCGTCGAGACCAGAGAGACCGGTTTCCAGCGAACGCAGCGCTTTTTGAAGGGATTCGGCAAACGTGCGGCCGATCGCCATAGCCTCGCCTACCGATTTCATCGAAGTCGTCAACACCGAATCCGCGCCAGGGAATTTCTCGAACGCGAACCGCGGGATTTTTGTGACTACGTAATCGATTGTAGGTTCGAACGAGGCCGGCGTGGCGCCGCCAGTTATATCGTTGGCGATTTCGTCGAGGAGAAACCCCACCGCCAGCTTGGCCGCGACCTTGGCGATTGGGAAGCCGGTTGCTTTTGACGCAAGCGCCGAAGACCGCGAAACTCGTGGATTCATCTCGATGACGATCATTCGACCGTCGATTGGATTGACGGCGAATTGCACGTTCGAGCCGCCCGTTTCGACGCCAATCTCGCGCAACACCGCCAGAGAGGCATCGCGCATGATCTGGTATTCTTTGTCAGTCAAGGTTAGCGCAGGCGCAACGGTAATTGAGTCGCCGGTATGAACGCCCATCGGATCGATATTTTCGATTGAGCAAATAATGATGCAATTGTCCGCCTTGTCGCGGACCACTTCCATTTCGAATTCTTTCCAACCCAACACGCTTTCTTCGATCAGGACTTCACTTGTCGGCGACGCGTCGATGCCGCCTTCGACGATCTGGATGAATTCACTCTTATTGTAGGCGATGCCGCCGCCAGTGCCGCCCATTGTAAATGAGGGGCGGATAATTGCCGGAAGACCTATATCCTCGAGCGCCGCGAGGGCCTGCGGCAGCGTCTTGACATGATGTGATCGCGGCGTGTCGAGGCCAATCTTGGTCATCGCCTCGCGAAACAATTCGCGATCCTCCGCTTTGTCGATCGCTTGCGCGGTGGCGCCAATCATCTCAATGTCGTATTGGTCGAGAACGCCCATCTTCTTGAGCGAGAGCGCACAATTGAGCGCAGTTTGCCCGCCCATTGTC
Organism: Methylocapsa sp.; assembly: GCA_043739325.1. Classification (GTDB taxonomy): domain Bacteria; phylum Pseudomonadota; class Alphaproteobacteria; order Rhizobiales; family Beijerinckiaceae; genus Roseiarcus. The sequence goes on from JAYUFK010000255.1 coordinate 8,067, forward strand.
GGAAGCAGCGCAAAACCGCCGGGGATCGCGTAGCGCTCCTTGGCGATGATCTTGGCAACGATTTCCGGCGTAATCGGTTCAATGTATGTTCGGTGCGCCATATCCGGATCGGTCATGATCGTCGCCGGATTGGAATTGACCAAAACGAGGCGATAACCCTCTTCGCGCAGGGCCTTGCAAGCTTGCGTGCCGGAATAGTCGAACTCGCAGGCCTGGCCGATAATAATCGGCCCCGCGCCAATGATGAGGATCGTCGTAATATCTATCCGCTTCGGCATGGCTCCCCGCGCTTGCCGCTGGATCGGGGCAAGATTTTGTCGGCGTCGATACACAAAAAAAGGCCGCTCCGCGCACCTCATTGAGGCCGCAGACCGTCCTGACATCGGGCAATCAAGAGCCCGCCAGCCCGTTGTCCGACCGTCAGAGAACGTCGGTCGCGGGGAAGGCACCCTTTCCTAGACGAGAAATTTATGGGGGGGAAGGGCCTAACCCGACCGCGCACAGTTTTTGCAGCCTACTATTGTCTTTACAGCGTCCGCGCCTAGCCACGCTTATGCGGCCTTCGTCGATCAGCACGATTCTGGCGTCCGTTGAGAGAAACCCAAATGCGTCTCCATCGCTTGGGCGCTCGGTGGTCATAGTCGGGCGTGATCGCCCTCGAAATTCGATTCATATGGTTTTTCCAAAAACGTTGGTATAAATCCTGCACGCAAAGCCGCTAAATCGCGCTGACGTCTCGCGTGCCCGGCGCTTCGACGACATGAAAATCCCAAGTGCGAACAGATTCTTGCGATCGGGCGATTCCAATTGGCGTCGTTTGGCTTTAAAGCGGCAGCATCGAAGATCGCCTCGTCGGCGGACTGTCCAAGGAGCGTCAATGACCCGTCTCAAGCGTACATATCTGCGGAAGCCTTTTTCGGTCGCAATCATGGGGTTCGGTGCAGCTTTGGCTTTCGCTTCAGCCGCCCACGCGGATCCCAAAATTCTCGCAAAGGTTGATGGCGTTGCAATCAGCGAAGACGACGTCGCTGACGCGATGATGGATATCGGTCCCGGTCTGCCGCAAAAACTCGACGGGCCCGCACGCCAAAAGTATGTGCTGGACTATCTTATCGATATGAAGCTCGTCGCCAAGAAAGCGCTTGCCGAGAAGTTGGATTCGGGCGCTGTCTTCACTCGCCGCCTCGCCTACTACCACGACAAGATGGCGATGGAATCCGAGTTGACCGACGTGGCGACCAAGGCCGCGACGGACGAAGCTGAGCACAAAGCCTATGACGAGGCGGCCAAGGCTCAGCCGCCGCAGCCCGAGGTTCACGCACGCCATATCCTGCTGCCGACCGAAGAAGAGGCAAAGGTAGCGCTTGAGCGGATCAAGAAAGGCGAAGATTTCGCTAAGGTCGCGACTGAACTCTCAAAAGATCCTGGCGGCGAGGGCGGCGACCTTGGCTGGTTCACTAAGGATAAAATGGTGCCGGAATTTGCTGATTCAGCATTCAAGATGGAGGCTGGACAAGTATCCGACCCCGTCAAAAGCCAGTTTGGCTGGCACGTGATCAAGGTCGAGGAAAAGCGTATGAAGACCTTTCCGGCGTTCGAGCAGATCAAGGATCAGGCGGCTCGCTATGTCGCGCAAAAGGCGCAGAGCGAAATGATCACCAAGCTCCGCGAAGGCTCAAAGATCGAGCGCATGGAGGAAGAAGCCAAGCCGGCCGACCCGTCATCTCCGGCCAAACCCGCTGACCCAGCCGTGCCGAAGGCGCCCTGATCTCACGCTGCGAAGCGGCCCTCGACTGCTTCACAGCGCAATATATTCTCATTGGATAGGGCTTGATATGGCCGCCCCAGCACCGCTGTCGCCGCTTGCTCCGAAGAACTTCCCTGCTCTACCTTTAGTTGACGGCGTCCGTTTTGCGACAATTGCGGCCGGGGTGCGTTATTCCGGCCGCACCGACGTCATGATGGCGCTATTTGACGAGCCGGCGAGCGTCGCCGGCGTGTTCACACGCTCGCAATGTCCTTCGGCTCCTGTCGACTGGTGTCGGGCTAACCTCGCGCAGGGATCGGCGTGCGCGTTAATTGTCAATTCCGGCAATGCGAACGCTTTTACTGGAGGCCTTGGCGTCGAAGCTGTCCGTCACATCGCGGCCGCGGTGGCAAAAAGCACCGGCGCTACCCAATCGCAAATTTTCATGGCTTCGACTGGAGTGATTGGGGAACCCCTGGACGGAGGAAAAATCGCGCGAGTCGTGGACGATCTGCGCGACTTGGCAACGCCAGAGGGACTGATGGAAGCGGCCAAAGCCATCATGACGACAGACACGTTCCCTAAAGTCTCATCTGCCAAAGTGAAACTTGGCGAAGCCGAAGTTGTGATCAACGGCATCGCAAAAGGCGCAGGCATGATCGCGCCGGACATGGCGACGATGCTGTCGTTCATTTTCACCGATGCGGCAATCGCAGCGCCAGCGCTTCAGGCGCTGCTCGCCAAATCGGTCGATCGTTCGTTTAACTGCATTACTGTCGACAGCGATACATCGACGTCCGATACGTTGATGTTGTTCGCGACCGGGGCAGCCCAAAAGCGCGGCGCGCCGGCCATTACCGATGCCGCCGATCCGCGCCTCACCGCATTCAAGAAGGCGCTTGATTCCGTGCTGCTCGATCTCGCGCATCAAGTTGTCTGCGACGGCGAGGGCGCGAGAAAATTCATCGAAATCAAGGTCGAAGGCGCAAAGTCGCGCGGGAGCGCAAAGCGCATCGCGCTGTCGATCGCGAATTCTCCGCTGGTGAAGACGGCGGTAGCCGGCGAGGACGCCAATTGGGGCCGTATCGTCATGGCAGTGGGCAAGGCGGGCGAGAAAGCCGAGCGGGACAAGCTCTCGATTCACTTTGGCAAGATACGAGTTGCCTACAACGGCTTGCGCGATCCGGATTACAGCGAGGCCGAAGCTTCCGCGTATATGAAACACGACAAAATCGACATCAAGGTCCACGTTGGCGTCGGGGGCGCGATGGCAAGAGTCTGGACGTGCGATTTGACCAAGGAATATGTCGCAATCAATGGTGACTATCGGTCATGAAAGGCAAGGCTTGAAGCTGCTCCTGGTGGTCGCCTGCGCCTTGGTCGACGCTGACAATCGGGTGCTGATCGCCCAACGCCCGAAAGGCAAACAGCTCGCTGATATGTGGGAGTTTCCTGGCGGCAAGATCAACGCGGGCGAGCGGCCGGAGCACGCGCTGATCCGCGAGCTCGATGAAGAACTCGGCATAGCCGTCAAGGAAGCTTGTCTGGCGCCGCTGACCTTTGCCAGCCACTCATACGGAAGTTTCCATCTCCTGATGCCGCTCTATGTCTGCCGCCGGTGGGAAGGATTTGTTGTTCCGCGCGAAGCGCAGGCATTGAAATGGGTGCGCGCCAAGGACTTGCGACAATTCGCGATGCCGCCCGCCGACAGCCCGCTAATCTCGCCGCTGATCGAACTGCTCGGATAGCGCTAACCCAGCAGTTCTAAATCGCTGACCTGTGGGACGTGATTGGATTTTTTTGTATCGCGCGACTCGGGTTTCTGATTCAGAGTCCCGATGCAGGTTTTGGAC
>JAYUFK010000256.1:0-4235 GCA_043739325.1 Methylocapsa sp.
CGGGCGAGAATTTTCGTTTACAGCCAATCCGGCGCGGGATTAAACTCAGCTCACGGTACAGCCCGGGACGGCGATGACCGTGCAAGACGATATAACCGCAGTAGCACCTGAGGTTCTTTCGGAGCGCGAAGCGCTTCGCGCTCCGGGGGACTTCGCGTCCCCCGGAGCCTCTGCGGGATATTTGAAGCAAGATGATATCCTGACTGGTTTTAGGCCTCACAGTGCCGTGAGGCTTCACCTCTGTCAGGAGAAAACCTATGACTGTAAATCTCTACGTGGGCATGGATGTCCACAAAGAAACCATTGCCGTTGCTCTCGCCGATGCCGAGCGAAACGGCGATGTCCGAACCTTCGGCACTATCAGCAACACGCCGGCTGCCGTCGCCGGCCTCATCAAGAAACTCGCAAAGCCAGAGGTCGAACTTCATTGTTGCTACGAGGCTGGCCCCTGCGGATACCGCCTCCATCGACAAATCATCGATGCCGGACACGACTGCATCGTCATCGCTCCGGCGCGCATTCCACGTCGGCCAAGTGATCGCGTCAAAACCGACCGGCGCGACGCCCTCATGCTCGCCAAGCTTCATCGTGCCGGCGAGCTGACGCCTGTTTGGGTTCCCGACCCATGCCACGAAGCCATGCGCGATCTCGTCCGCTGCCGATCAACGGCTTGCAATCAACAACGGATGGCACGCCAGCGGGTTCATAGCTTCCTTCTTCGCCTTGATCGCCCCTACACGGGCGATCATCCGTGGACAAAGGCTCATTACCGTTGGCTTTGCGAGCAGACGTTTGAGTTTCCAGCCCACAAGGTCGTCTTTCAGAATTACGTCAACGACGTGGTGACGTCGGACGAGCGGATCAAAAACATCACCGAACAGATTGAGTTGCTTGCGGCTCAATGGGCGATGAAGCCGGTCTTTGACGCCCTTTGCGCCATGCGCGGCGTCAGCACGACGGTCGCGGCAACCGTTCTCGCCGTAACCGGCGACGTGCCCCGCTTTGAAAGCCCGCGCAAGCTCATGGCCTACTTCGGTCTCGTTCCCTCCGAGCATTCCAGCGGCGGCACCGTCCGGCGCGGCGGGATCACCAAAACCGGCGATCACGAGGTGCGCCGCGTTCTTGTTCAAGCTGCATGGGCCTATCGCCTCACACCACGTGTCTCACGCGCAAAGGTCGATGTTTACACCACGAGCAATGAAATGGTGCGCTCGATCGCCTGGAAAGCCCAGCTCCGCCTCAATGGCCGCTATCGCCGCCTAACGGCGCGCGGCAAATCGGCGCAAATCGCCATCATCGCCATCGCGCGGGAACTCGTCGCCTTCATCTGGGAAATGGCTCAAGCGGTGCCCATGACGACCTGACGGCTCTCTGCCCTGCCCTCATGATGGCAGGTAAGGTGGAGAGCCGAGCACGGTCAGAGTAGTCCTCGTCATCACCTTGGGCAAATCCTTGCGATTGCGCCCGTGTAGCAAGACCGAGGAAGACTCGTGGCGTATCATGGTCATGCGGTCAAAGCCCGCGAATAAGAGTCTGAACAGCCGTCGCAACAACGCTCGACTCTCCACCCTGCCTACCGGACCCACAACACAATCAAGGTGCCGCTGCGCCAAGGGATTGCCGCGCCTACAGTTCTTGACTGCGGTTATAAGGGTGATGGGGCCGGCTCGCCTTAGATTCGCAGCGGGTCGGCCCTTCCCGCTTTAAAGGGGTTTGTTTATCCGCGTGTGGACATATCCACATGCGGGCTTGGCGTCACGCAATCCGGTTGAGGCGGTGCTTCTCGAAAAGCAGATTGATCGCTTCCTCGCCGAGAGCCTGGGTCGGGCTTTCGAGGTTCACGGACAACATACGCAGCTGCTTCCACGCCTCCGGCTTTAAATAGACCGACAGCACGCGCTTACCTTCCCGGCTCGGCGGCCTGGCCTTGGTGCGAGAGGCGGGGGCCTTGGTCTCCGCAACGGGGGCGGCCTCAGTTGCCTCGATTTCGTCGGTGACCGGCGCGGGTTCTTTGGCGGCAAAAAGAGAGGGGCGCTTCGTCATTGTCCTAGGCTGCTTTCCGGGCATGTCCACATGTCGGCATGTCCACAATACCACATAACCACTTGTAAAGAGCGTTCACTTCCTCGGCGGCCTTGCCGTCGGGTTCAAATTCCTGCGCCGTTCGCCCGTCGATGACGCCATGCGCGAAGGCGGCGCGCTGCGACAGCATGGTCGGCGCGACTTGTGCGCCCTGCCCTATCAAACCCTCCGCCGCCTCCCGTCCTATCCCGCTGCGCGGCGGAATCGCGTTCAAAACGACATAGGATGGCTTCTGCGCCAATTGGCTGAGCGTCAGCGTCGCCTTGATGGCCTCAAGGTCGAACGTCGCGGCACGGCAGGGAATGAGAACCACGTCGGCGGCCTGGGCCGCGCGCAAGGCGGTCTGGTCGGCGTTCGGTGCCGTGTCCAGAATGAGGACGTCGGCTCCGTTCGTGCGCGCCGCATCGATCAGCACGGAAAGGCGTGCGACCTGGCCGCTGACCACTTCCGGAAACCCAGCTTGACGGCGATCCCCCCAGCTCTCCGCCGTGCCTTGCGGGTCGAGGTCGACGATCGCGGTGTTATGCCCGGCTAAAGCGGCGGCCGTCGCCAGATGCACGGAAAGCGTGGTTTTTCCGGCTCCGCCCTTCTGGCTGATGATGGCGATAGTTTTCATGAAATTCCTCTTGACCACATGCGGACATGCCTACAACGCCACATGCCGCCACGTCCTCATGACAGCATAGCAATGGTTAAAGCGTCGTAAAGAACCGAATTCAGATCGTCCGCGGGAAAAGCAACATTCTTGCGCACTTGCCTCTTGAGATATAGGCAACATATATGTTACCTTTCTCCATGATTGAAGTCGTCCTCTATGAGCAGGAAAACGGCCGTTCGCCCTTTGTCGAGTGGTTCGAAGACCTCGACCGAAACGCGGCGGCGAAGGTCACGATTGCCGTTGAGCGTCTGCGGCGCGGAAACTTTTCGAACGTCAAAGGCGTCGGGGCAGGGGTGCAAGAGTTTCGCATCGATTGGGGGCCGGGTTACCGGCTCTATCTCGGCAGCGACGGCGAAACACTCGTCATTCTGCTGATCGGCGGCACAAAACGCCGCCAGGACGACGACATTGAAAGGGCCAAGGCGCTGTGGGCGGAATACAAACGAAGGAAGGTATAAAATGGCCGTGACACGAAGTTTCAAAAAGATGGTCGAGGATCGGCTCACGCGTGATCCCGGATTCCGCGAGGCGCTGCTTCGGGAAAGCGTCGAGACGATGCTTACCGGCGACGTCGAAACCGGCAAGGCGGTCTTGCGCGACTACATTAAGGCGACGATCGGCTTTACTGCGCTCGGCGAAGGTATCGGCACGCCCTCGAAGAGCCTCATCCGCATGTTCGGGCCAAAGGGCAATCCGAACGCCGATAACCTATTCAAAGTGCTTAGCCATTTGCAGAAGCAAGCCGGTATCGAGTTACACATAAGCTAGAACTGCACACCCGATTGGCGGCATGTCCACTTGTGGGCATAACCACATGCCCACAAGACTTCGCCCCTCAGCCTTCCTTCCTCTTCGCCCAGCCCTTTTGTTCGACGCCCCGCAGGGCGGCGAACTATTCGCGCCGACCGACGCCCTTTCATCCCGACGCCATCCGAACTCCGCCAGGCGCAGAAGGGGTCAAGGGGTCGTGGAATAAATGGGGGGACCCGCGCCCGGCGCTGACGCGGCCTTGGCCGATGAAGTCGGACACTCTCTCGCAGGGCGTGGGGGGAAACCGTTTATGCCGCGAAAGCCCCTTGAAGCCTTGGAGCATGGCGGTAGGCTAGTATCAGTCTGAAGTGGCCCCCGAATTTGGGACCAGCTGTTAAGGTGTAGCGATTCCTGCTCTGTCGCAACCGATGGAGCATGGGCATGACGAAGACACGCAAGAAGTTTGACGCGGCGGTGAAGGCGAAAATCGCGCTTGAGGCGGTGCGCGAGGACGCGACGATTGCCGAGCTGGCCAAGCGGCATGGGGTCCATCCCAACCAGATTTACGCCTGGAAGAAGCTTATCGTCGATAACGCCGCGAGCCTTTTCGCGCGGGGCGCGGCGGTCGCTGACGGGGGCGAGGAAGAGCGCGAGCGCGAACAGGCCAAGCTCTACGCCAAGATCGGCCAGCTTACGATTGAAAGGGATTTCTTGGCCAAGAGGCCAGGGCGATGAAGGCGGCGGA
>JAYUFK010000257.1:0-11640 GCA_043739325.1 Methylocapsa sp.
TCACGTGAAAGAAAGCCGCCGCGAATCATCCCCCAAAACGAATCCAGAAATCAATCCGTGGCAAGAAAAATCTCGGCCTCTCAATGAGTCAGGGTATAATTCAATCGGTTAAAGTGTCAGAGAGGCGCTTTGGAGTTACAAAAGGGCGCGATTTGGCACCCAAGATGATGAATTCGTTGAAGCGCCGACCAAAGTGCGGAATTTGGAAAGCGGACACCGAAAGCTACCGCACCTTTTCCCACGCGCCGCCGTCACCCTGCCGCCAATAGCTGATCGCTCGCCCGGCCGCTTTCAATTCCGCCCATTGCGCCCGCGCGGCAGTGATCTCGAGTTCGTCGGAACCATTGAACAGAACCACCAGCCGGTCGTATGTGAAAGCTGAAGCAACTAGGCTGGACTCAACCTTGGCGCCCGCAAGCAGGAACCGAACTTTCGCGTCGTTGGGATTGTCGCTCGTGGTCGTCAAAAGGATCGGCTGCGCACTATCGGCGCCCTCGCCCGCGATCGCATGCGGCAGGAAGCTCTCTTCGGAATATGTCCACAGCCGATCGTCGAGGCGTTCGAGAAAATCCCTGTCGGGAGCCTCGACGACGACATTACAACGCTGCGCGAAGGCATCCTCAACCAGCGCCGGCAACGCGAGCTCAAACGATCGTTGTTCCAGATGATAGAAGCGTATTTCGGTCATTACGTTTTGCCGACGCCGCCTATTTGCCGCGCCCCAGGATAATGAACGCGCGATCGGTGTCCGTAAAGATCAAGCCAAGATCGACGCCGCCGCCCAGATGTTCCTCGGTTTTGCCCGAGATATAGACGTCGCCGCGCTGCTTGGACGCCGCGAGATATTCGCGCACATCCCCGTCCATGGTTCGCGTCATTTCGCTCGATCGGCCGGCGTCCCATCCCAACGCCGCGCGCAGGGCATCGGCGCTAAAGTGCTCAAAACTCGTCCTGGCGCGCGCTGATGTTGGTTCGACGACGCGCGCTTCGAAGCGAAGGAACTCATCGCCTCGGCAAGTCAGCGTGGCGTCGACATCAACCTTTGTCGTGATGTCGAAGACGTTCTCGTCGTTCTTGGCGCGCGAGACGATCAGCGAATGCGAGAAATCGACCTGCATTTCGCTGGCGATGTTGCGCAATTTCCCGATGAACCCATCGCAGCCAGACAACGCGCCTTTTGCCGACGCGTCGGCGCAACCGGCCGCCTGCACAAGCAGCACAAAGCCGGCTCGCCCGGCGAAAGCGATTTGTCGCGACAAGCTCATTTCTCGTAGTGATCCGCCACGAGACGATCAAGCAGCCGGACACCCCAGCCTGAACCCCAGGACTGATTGATTTCCGATGAAGGCGAGGCCATCCCGACGCCGGCGATGTCCAGATGCGCCCACGGCGCGTCATTGACGAAGCGCTGCAGAAACTGCGCCGCCGTAATCGCGCCAGCGTGACGACCCCCGGCGTTCTTCACGTCGGCGAACTTCGAGTCGATCAACTTGTCGTAGGCGGCCCCCAGCGGCATGCGCCAGACCTTTTCGCCCGTCGCGGCGCCAGCCTCCGCGAGGCGAGAAGCCAATTCGTCGTTGTTGGAGAACAGACCCGCATGCTCGGCGCCAAGCGCCACCAGGATCGCCCCGGTCAACGTCGCGAGGTCGATCATGAACGCCGGCTTGAACTTGTCCTGCACGTACCAGAGCACGTCGGCAAGGACCAGACGTCCCTCGGCGTCGGTGTTGATAATCTCGACGGTCTGACCCGACATCGACGTCAGGATGTCGCCGGGGCGAATCGCATTGCCATCGGGCATGTTTTCCACGAGGCCAATCGCGCCGATCGCATTGACCTTGGCCTTGCGGCTGGCGAGCGCGTACATCAATCCAGTGACGCAGGCGGCGCCGGCCATATCGCCCTTCATATCTTCCATGCTGCCTGCAGGCTTGATCGAAATTCCGCCTGAGTCGAAGCACACGCCCTTGCCGACGAATGCAACCGGCCTGGCTTTCTTATTCTTTGCGCCGTTCCAGCGCATGATGACGACGCGACTTTCCTGTTCCGAGCCTTGGCCGACGCCGAGCAGCGAACCCATACCGAGCTTGGTCATCGCCTTTTCGTCGAGGACCTCCACCTGAACGCCCAGCTTCTTCAACTCGCTGGCGCGCGCCGCGAATTCGACAGGAAACAGGACGTTAGGCGGCTCGTTGACGAGCGTACGAGCCAGCTCGACCCCTCCGACGATGGCCTTGCGTGCGTGAGCGGCGGCCTGCGCCGCACCGATGTCGGCGACGCCAATCGTCAGGCTCGGCGTCGCAGGGCGATCCTCCGGCTTGATCTTGGTCTTGTACTTGTCAAAACGATAGGCGCGCAGATGTGCGCCCATCATAAAATCCGCCGCGGCCTCAGCGCCCCATCCGCCGGCGGGCGCCGCGAAGGCAATCGTCGCCGCCTTCGCAGCGCCGATCTTACCTAAGGTATAACCACCCAGTTCAGCGAAGTCGGTCTCTTTCTTATCCTTATCGCGGGCTACCCCGATAACCAACAACCGCTCGCACTCCACGCCGGTGGGCGCCAGAACATCCATCGAGCTCATGGTTTTGCCGCGAAAACTCGCCGTCTTCGCGGCCGCGGCGATCTGATCGGCGACTCCGGCGATGAGCTTTTGCACATTGGGCGAGGGCTTGAGGGTCGCGTCAACAAATACGACAAAAACACCGCCCTTGGGCACCGAAAGCGGCGCGAAGGCCGATGTCACCTGATCGCTCATGCAGGACCTCTTGAGACGGCATTGGTTTTGCCCCCATCTGCGCCAGAGACGAGTGACAAATCAAGGCCCCTCGTCATGCACAAATTGCAATTGCGTTTTCCCGGGATGCACATGCCGCGACCTGTCTTAAGGAATCTCGCGCCCCTATGGCCTTGCCATAACCGCAATCCATGGCTAGCGAATTTGTCGGCGCGTTCCTGCGTCAAGGTTCCGCTTGCCGCCGCTTGGACCTGAGAGAGCATGACGCGAATTGAACGCTACATCTTCCGCACTGCGTCGATGGCATTTCTGGCCGGCTTGATCGCTTTGACAGCGGTAATTTGGGTGACGCAGGCGCTACGACAATTCGATCTTCTGACGAGCAAGGGGCAAACGATCCTCGTTTTTTTCACGATGACCGGTCTCACTTTGCCTTCATTGATCGCTATCATCGCGCCGGTCGCGCTTTTTTCAGGCGTGATTTATTGTCTCAATAGGCTCAACGGGGATAGCGAACTCGTTGTCATGAGCGCCTCGGGTATTTCCCCAGCTCGGCTGCTGCGGCCCTTCATTATTTTGTCATGTCTTGTGTTTGGGCTTATCGCCGCGATGTATCTCGAAGTGATGCCCTGGAGCTTTGATGCTATTCAGCAGCTAACATCCCGCATCCACGCCGATTTTATCACGAACTTTGCCCGCCCGGGCGCTTTTAGCGAACTCGAATCGGGCTTCGTATTTCACTATCGGGCCCGGGGCGCAGGTGGCTCTTTGAACGGCGTCTTCATGCAAGATCGGCGCGATCCCGCGCACATCACGACATACATCGCCGAGCAAGGTCAAACAATCGACAAGAACGGGTCGACCTACCTCGTCTTGTCAAGGGGAAGCTATCAAAGACCGCAAGCCGCGGGGGATTCGGCGATTGTGACGTTCGAGGATTATACAATAGATCTCTCCCAATTCATTGCCCGCGGCGAAGCATCCAAACGGCCCCGTGAACGCACGACTGCGGAGCTTCTCGCGCCGGACCCGAAAGATCCCACGCTGCAAAGACTGAGCGGGCGCTTACGCGCCGAACTGATCGATCGCCTCGCCAGTCCATTTTACGCTTTCGCGGCGGGCCTGATCGGATTTGCCGCGCTGGGCGAAGCGCGCACAACCCGCCAGGGCCGAGGCGCCGCTACCGGGTTGGCGATCGCAGTGTTCGGCGTAGTGCGAATCCTCGGCGTGGCGGCGACATCGGTTGTGGTCAGCTCACCGAGAGCGGAATACTTCGTATGGGCGATTCCGATCGTCACTTCTCTAATCTGTCTCGATACGATCCTGCGTGGGCCTTTGTCGCGTTCGCATGCCTACGTCTATAGCCTTTTCGCGCCCAATCGGAACGCCAAATGATTGGGTTGACGCTCGGGCGCTACCTCGCCCTCAGGTTTCTCAAGACGATCTTTGCCGCGTTCGCGGCAATATTCGTGCTGATTTATGTTATCGATCTCGTCGAAATGCTAAGGCGATCAGGAGATACTCCGGGGGGAACTGGGCCGCTCATGGCTTGGTTGTCCTTTTTGCACACGCCAGGCATCGCCGAACAGGCATTACCTTTCGCTGTATTGTTCGGAGCGATGGCGGCATTCCTCAATCTGTCCCGCAAACTCGAGTTGGCCGTCGCGCGCGCGGCGGGCCTTTCGGTCTGGCAATTTATCTCCCCGCCACTGGCAATCGTCGTATTGCTTGGGGTCGTCGCGACGACGCTGTACAACCCGGCATCCGCTCTTATGAAGCGGCATGCGGACGCACTCGAAGCGAAGCTGTTTGGGACTTCGGCGCAGCAAGGGTCCGCAGGTCTGTGGATTCGGCAAAGAAGCGTCGACGGGCAAGCAATAATTCATGCGGACCGTAGCGCCGACTCGGGTATGACGCTCTCCAATGTTCAAGTCTTCAACTTTGACCAATCTGGACGCTTCGTCGAACGTATCGACGCGGCAAGTGCCGCTTTGACAGAGGGCTACTGGCGTTTGGAGGGAACCAACGTCGTTACTCCGGGAGCCGAAACGCAGTCTGTCGGCGCCTATCTCCTAGCGACGACATTGACGCCGGGCGAGGTCACGCAGTCGTTCGTGGCGCCTGAAACCGTCCCATTCTGGAACCTCCGGCCGCTCGCCGACCAGACGGAACGGGCCGGCCTTGATTCGACCGCATATCGACTTCACTTTCAGGAACTTCTCGCGCGACCTTTGATGCTTGTCGCGATGGTTCTCGTGGCGGCATCCTTTTCGTTAAGATTCTTTCGAATGGGTGGTGTCGCGATTATGGTTTCCGGTGGCGTAGTTGCCGGCTTCGTGCTTTATGTGGCGACAAAATTAGTGAGCGATCTGGGCAGCGCGGGCTTTGTGAGTACAACGGTCGCAGGATGGTCGCCTGCTATCGCAGGATGTCTATTCGGAGTTCTTGTGCTGTTGCATCAGGAGGACGGTTGATGGGCAGTTGTTCCTGCCCTCCTGAAACAATGCTCGTACGCCAACGCATGTCTGTGCTGGCGAAGGGTTTATTGTTCTTGTCCGCCCTTGCTTTTGCCGGTTTCCTACCGCCCTTTCAGTTGCCGGCCGGCGCCCAAGCGTCGAGTGCGCCACGCCTCGGTAAGTCTGCGGCTAACTCGGACAAAATGCTCGTGGAAGCCAACGAACTTATCTACGACAAGGACAAAAACACAGTTTCAGCTGTCGGCGATGCGCAGCTCTATTATCAAGGCCGCGTACTGGAAGCGGATAGGGTCGTCTATGACCGCAACACAAAGCGTGTCTACGCCGAGGGTCACGCGAAATTCACGGACGAGAAGGGCGATATTACTTACGGATCTCGCTTTGACCTGACCGATGATTTCCGTGATGGTTTCACCGATAGCGTGCAGGTTCTGGGCGCCGACAGAACGCGTTTTACATCGCCGCGTGTCGAGCGGAGCGCGGGCAACGTTACAGTTCTGGAGAAAGGAACTTATACGGCGTGCGAACCTTGTCAGGATCATCCCGAGAAGCCGCCGCTGTGGCAGGTTAGAGCTGCTCGAATCATTCACAACCAGCAGAACCACGTAGTTTATTACGAGGACGCCTGGTTAGAAATCGCAGGCTTTCCGATCGTGTATCTGCCGTATTTTTCCGCCCCCGATCCGACTGTCTCACGATTGAGCGGCATCCTAACGCCGAGCTATGTTCAGAATACGCGGCTCGGCGTCGGCGTTGGCGTCCCATATTTTTTGAATCTTGCGCCGAATTACGATCTGACCGTCAAACCGACTTATTTAAGCAAACAGGGCCTGTTTGGCGATGTCACTTGGCGCCATCGGCTGGAGACCGGCAGCTACAGCATCCGCGCAACGGGCATCGACCAGCAAGACCCAGCTGCATTCCTCACTTCGCCCTATGGTGCTGGAACGCGCAAATTTCGCGGATCGATCGAGACTCAGGGCATTTTCTACCTCAACGACAAGTGGAAATACGGTTGGGATATAACCGCGCTCTCGGACCGCTTCTACTACAATGATTACAAGATCAAGACGACCGACTTATCAAATTACTATTTCCAGGATGTCGTTTCGTCGGTCTACTTAAGGGGTCAGGGGGACCGAAGCTACTTCGACCTTAGCGGTTACCGCTTCGAAGGGTTGACGGCGTATGACTTCCAACGCCAGCTTCCCGATGCGGCGCCGGTGCTCGACTACAACAAGACTATCTCTCTATCGCCGGAACGTTCTGGCGGTATCGCGGGCGAGCTGACATTTGATTTCAATGGCGCAAACATTAAACGCGCCGCTGCTGCCTACCAGGCGGTCGGAGCGCAGACTTTGGACAGCGCATATAATTTATACAATATTTGTACGTCATATGTGCCCGGGAAGTGTTTGCTGCGCGGTATTGCCGGCGATTACGTGCGGGCGTCGGCGCAAGCTTCTTGGCAGCGCAAATTCATCGATCCAATTGGGGAGGTCTGGACGCCGTTTGTGTTTGCAAGATTGGATGGCGCGGCTACGAGCTTGAACACCAGTAGTTCGTTCGTATTCTCGAGCGCGAACGGAACCAGCACAATAAGCAATTCCAATCAGCCCGCATTCTTCTCGGGGGACCAGAATGCCGCTGCGGCTCACACAATGCCGGGCGTCGGACTCGAATATCGCTACCCATTTGTCTCGACATCCTGGATTGGCAAACAGGTTATCGAACCTATCGCGCAGCTTATCGTCCGCTCCAATGAAGTGATCCCCAAACTTCAGCCAAACGAAGATGCACAGAGCTTGGTGTTCGACGAGACAAATCTGTTCGCTTGGGACAAATATTCCGGGTATGACCGCATCGAAGGGGGCTCCCGACTAAACTACGGGCTGCAATACTCGGCTGATTTTGGCAATGGAGGTCACGCGAATATAGTCGGCGGAGAATCCATTCAACTGGCCGGAAAAAATTCATATACGATAGGCGATGCGGCCAACACGGGACTGCAGTCAGGTCTCGACAAGAAATACTCAAACTTCGTCGCTGGAGAAACTATCGCGCCGTTCTCGTCGGCTCTATCTTTTACCACGAAGCAACAATTTGATAGCTCCACACTCGGGCTGACGCGATTAGACGCTATGGTCAATATCAATTTCGCCGGCTTTAGCACAAGCGTCGACTACGCTCGATATGCCGCCCAGCCACTTTTGGGTTGGGCGCATAATCGAGAAGGCATAGTGACCAATGGCAATTATAAATTTACAAAGAACTGGAACGTCAACGGGTCAGTGATATTCGACATGTCCCGCTACCTGTATGAAACGCCGAACCAGTCTCTACCAAGGTTTTACCCGACAAACTATAGTGTCGGCCTTGGTTACACTGATGAATGTACGACGTTCAATGTAAGCTATCGCTCGACGCTCAGCGATCCAATTGCCGCGACGCCTGGCGTACGCGACCAGACCATCACCTTCCAACTTACGCTCCGTACGTTGGGCGACATTCGCGCTTCGACCGGCGTGCAATAGGGTGGTCAAAGTCCTGCTCAAGACGTCCTGGCTGTGACGACAAAGATAAGAGCGCGTTTGCCGCTTGCAATGACAATGGGCGACCCTGCGGGGATCGGCCCGGAATTGGCGCTGAAAGCATGGCTGAGGCGAGACGATATTGCGGCGCCGTTCTTTGTGATCGCCGACCCGGGCGCGTTGCATAGACTGAGCCGCGATCTCGGCCTTGATATTCGTATCGTTACTGTGTCGCCCCATGAAGCTGCGGCGACATTCGAAACCGCCTTGCCGGTTGTCGCCTTGTCGAAATGGGCTGCGGCAGAACCAGGCCGCCCCGACAGTGCGACTGCGGCAGCAACAATTGAGTCGATCGAACGGGCCGTGGAAATAGTCCGGCTCGGCGAGGCGAGCGCTGTCGTTACAAACCCTATCGCCAAGCACGTTCTCTATAATGCGGGTTTTCGTTTTCCGGGACATACAGAATTCCTCGGCGAGTTGGCCGGCCTATGGGGTGCCCGCGTTCAACCGGTGATGATGCTGTGGTCGCGCGAACTCGCGGTCGTCCCGGTTACCGTCCACATTCCGCTCGCTGGCGTCCCGAGCAGCTTGACCTTAGACCTCATTGTTTCGACGGCTCGAATTGTTGCTCGCGATGTTGAGCGCCGTTTCAAGATTGTGAGGCCTCGCTTGGCGATTTCCGGCCTCAATCCGCATGCAGGCGAGGCCGGAGCGATGGGCCATGAAGAGATCGCCATAATCGCGCCGGCGATCGCTCGACTGCGCGCGGAGGGGCTGGAAGTTACGGGACCACACCCGGCGGATACGCTATTTCATGCGGCGGCGCGCCAGCGCTACGATGTCGCCATCACGATGTATCACGACCAAGGATTGATCCCGATAAAGACGCTGGCTTTCGATACGGGCGTCAATGTCACGCTTGGGCTACCGTTCGTTCGAACGTCGCCGGACCATGGCGTTGCGTTCGATATCGCCGGCAAGGGCGTTGCGAATCCGACAAGCCTGATCGAGGCGGCTCGGCTCGCCGCGCGGCTTGCCGCCTCATGAGTCTTGCCGCGGACGGCCTGCCGCCGCTGCGAGAAGTTGTCGCGGCGCACGGACTGGATCCCAAAAAAGCGCTCGGCCAAAACTTTCTGTTTGATCTGAACCTTACCGCTCGCATCGCCCGGGCCGCGGGACCGCTCGAGGGAGCCGTCGTTATTGAAATCGGTCCCGGACCGGGCGGTCTGACGCGCGCCCTGCTTGCCGAAGGCGCTCGTAAAGTCATTGCGATTGAGCGCGATGAACGCTGCTTAGCGGCTCTGGCGGAGGTCGCCGCGCGCTGGCCTGGCCAACTCGAAATCATCGCCGCGGATGCCCTGGTGGTCGACTACGGCGCGCTGGCAAATAGGGCAGAGGGCGCGCCGCTGCGCATCTGCGCGAACCTTCCATACAACGTCGCAACGCCGTTGCTGGCGCTGTGGCTTGAGGCAAGTCCCTGGCCGCCGTTCTACGACAGACTTACCCTCATGTTTCAACGCGAGGTGGCGTTGCGGATTGTCGCAAGTCCGAGCGAGCGCGCCGACTATGGCCGCCTCGGTGTTCTTGCCAACTGGCGAGCCAAAGCGCGCATTCTGTTTGATGTTTCTCCTTCAGCTTTCACACCGCCGCCGAAGGTCGTCTCAAGCGTGGTCGAACTCGTTCCGCGCGCGGAACTCGAAGCCTGCGACGCAAACCTACTGTCGTCGGCGACGAAGGCGGCATTCGGGCAGCGGCGCAAAATGCTTCGACAGTCGCTCAAGCCATTCGCCGCGAGCCTAGGCATCGATGCCTCAGAACTACTGGAAGCCGCCTCTATCGAAGCGACGCGCCGAGCCGAGGAAGTAGACGTCCCCGGCTTTGTGTCTTTAGCGCGAGCCGCCCAGCGATTGCGAGTAACGCATTAACTCCTCAGCACGCGCAGTTGGTATGGGATGTCGACAAAAATCGCAATCTCCACTCGGAGGAGGAAAACGCGACATTGCCCCGACAACCGATCTCAAACTCGCAGCCGGCAGCGTTGTCTTTGCGCGTCCTCGGCACGCGCGACGCGGGTCAGCTTTCCAGCAACCGCTTGACGAAAGCCTCGACTCCAGCGGCGACCCGCGCTTGACGCAACCGCTCTGCACGGATGATGGCGACAACCTGTTCGTACGCATCTTGCAGATCGTCATTGATCATGACGTAGTCGTATTGGCGCCACCGTTCGATTTCACGGCGCGCATTGTCGAGGCGGGCCGCAATAGTTGTCGCTGAATCCTCCGCCCGTCGGTCAAGTCTCGCGCGCAATTCCTGCATTGACGGCGGCAGGATGAAAATGCTCACAACATCGGCGCCCAAGGCCTGACGGACCTGTTGTGCGCCCTGCCAGTCGATATCGAAAAGCATGTCCCGTCCCTGCGACAGAACCGCTTCCACAGGCGCGCGCGGCGTGCCGTAGCGATACGAATGCACTTCGGCGGATTCAAGTAATTCGCCCGCGACGCGCATTGCTTCGAATCTGCGCGCGTCGATAAAATGATAGTGGATTCCATCTGCCTCCGAGGAACGGCGCGCCCGCGTTGTCACGGAAACCGAAAGCGTCAAGTCCAGCGCCTTGTCCTGTAGAAGCATACGAGTGAGCGTCGTCTTGCCGGCGCCGGATGGCGAAGACAAGATGATAATGAGGCCGCGCCGTCCAATCGCCATCGTTTCGCTCATTCGATGTTCTGAACCTGCTCGCGGAATTGTTCGATTTGCGCGCGCATATCAAGCCCGATAGCAGTCAACGACACGTCGTTGGCCTTGGCGCACAGTGTATTTGCCTCGCGCGCCAACTCCTGCGCGAGGAAATCGAGCTTGCGACCAATAGGCCCCCCAATGCGGAGAAGCTCACTCACCGCACCGATGTGCGTTGTTAGCCGATCGAGTTCTTCGCGAATATCCGCTTTTGCCGCCATGAGAACGGCCTCTTGATGGAGCCGGTTTTCGTTGAAACCGCGCCCGGCCTCAAGCAGGGTCGATAAAGATTGGGCCAGCCTCGCACGAACGGCCTCTGGACGACGGGCCGGATTGGCATCCGCCAATCTGGTTAATCCGGCGATCGCTTCAACCTGCTCTTTGAGTATTGCGCCCAGCGCCGATCCCTCGCTCCGGCGGGCGACAACCAGCGACTCTATCGCCTCGTCAAAACTCACCAAAGCTCCAGCGCAAGCGTCAGCAAGAGCCACATCGTCCTCCTCGACGTCAACTACTTCGACGATGCCGCGAACCCCAAGCAATCCGTCGAATGTTGGAGGCGCTAGTCCTGTGGTTTCGGCCGCGACCGTAACCGCCCTTACCAACGCGGCCAGTCCGGAAGCATTGATTCCTACTTGCGGGGCCGTGCCCTCACGCTGGACGCTGAGCGTTGCAAAACAAGTTCCGCGCGCTAGCGCTCGGGCCAGCCTAGCGCGGGCTTCGCCTTCGACGCGATCAAAACCTTGGGCGATGCGCAGGCGCACATCAAGCCCCTTGGCGTTGACGCTCTTGAGTTCGACAGTCCAGCGATAGCGGCCAAATGAGCCGGCCGTTCGCGCGAAACCTGTCATACTGGAAAGATTCATCGGGCCTCTTTCGGTCGCACCGGGCCTGCTCGATCCTGCGCCCCAATGCGGCGAATCGCTATTGCTCGATCTCTATATCAAGTCCAGCGTGGGAAATGTTGCGGCTTGGTCGAATCTTACGAAATCAAATCCGCTATTCGACAGCGGCACGGAAGTAAAACAGACTGCGGATTGTCGTTTGGGTAAGCATTCAGGCGGGAATATGACCGGTTCGCCGAGGTATTACGTACGCACGCGGAGCCTGACCATCTGGGCGGTGCCTCGCGGAGGTGGCTTATCCCGTTGTCCCAGGTTCG